>CAYYMN010000008.1:0-31721 GCA_964473075.1 Candidatus Woesearchaeota archaeon | reverse complement strand
AACCAAGTTCTTTCTGTTTGCAAGATTTACATGCTAATGAGCCTCTTACAAAACTATTTCCTAAAAAAGTTAACAAAATGAGTAAAACAATAAGGATAAGAAAGAGCCAATTAAAATTTATTATCAATAATGCTATTCCAAAGATAATTGGGATTATGAAAACTAAAAAATCAGGCAAAATCTCTTTCCATGTTATTTGACTTTGACAAAAATTTTTAGGATTTCCAATTTTGAAAAAAAGAGCGGATAGTTTGCCTTTACCAAAAGCACATCTTTTTCCATAATAATAACAATTTACACAGCTTTTTTTCAATAGTCTTATTTCTAAAAAAATAATATAAACCAAAAAAAGAAATAGCCAAAATGTTCCAATCAAACTAATGATAAAAGCACCTATTGCATAGATCATTATCTGCAGAAAGTTAGAGATAAATACAATCCAAAAAGGATATTTTTCGTAGTTCATATTAATTTTAGATCAATTTAAATTTATAAATTTATAGTAAGCCTCGGTGGCGATTGAACCGCTAGCGAACAGAGTGAGCTTCAAAAAAGGGTATATGAAAAAAGTTTAGAAGCATTAAAAAGGAAAGTTATAAATTATTTCAGAAGGTTAATATCATAAGAGCCTGTGCAACCTAAGAAAAAAACTTTATTTGAGTTTAAGAAAAAAATTCTTTTAATGTTTTCATTGTTAATGTTTTTTTATCAAAAGGAACAAATAAATGATCATGATAGTAGGCTGAAATTGCATTTACACTTATTCCTTTTTCTGCAAGTTTTTTGGTTATTGCTGCTAAGAAACCTACAGCGTTCAAATCTGAATGAACTGTTAATGTTATCATAGCCCAAACCATTTCATATTTAATTTTATTTTTCTCTGCAATTTCTTTTTTAATTATAATTGTAGACCCTTCTTTTTCTTGGAATATTAAAATTGGGCTTAATTTTAGGAAATTATCTTCTTTAGTTGTTGCAAAAACAAATTCACCGGATATTAATTCTGGTTTCATTGCTTTCAGTAAAGTGTTGAGATTGTTGATTCCTACCATTCTGGAGTATAATGCAGGGAAAGGGATTTGAACCTTCTCGTCGAAAAGCGTTAACCTTTCTGATCTCGAACCCACTAAGGGACAGGATATCTTAACATGACTAAGCCATCTTAGTCTGCCCGATTAGGGTCTGGTCTTAAGTTTCGCAAACTTACAAATCCCTTTGTAAGCAACCTGCGCATCAGGTCGAATAAAACTTTTGATTTTATTCTTTGACCAGGCTTTGCTCTAGAGTGCTAAAAAGTGAACCTTTTAGCCAATCCCTGCATATTGCCTAGCTAGGTTCTGAGAAAAAAAGAATACTTATAAATGTTTGGATTGGAACTTTTTTGCGAGAATAATTTGATCCAAAGAATGTTTCTTTTCATGTTAAAAAACTGATGCTTAAAACTTATAAAGACTTTTTTTACGAATAAACTCTATGTCTGTTATACAAATCCTCTCTCGTATTAGAAAGAATCCCGAATCTATTCCTATTAAAGTATTTCGACTATTAAAAAAAATTAAGAGACTGAAATATCAAAAAGAATTTCCAAAAGAGATTAATCAAGATGCATTCTTATTCAATGAAATAAAAGATAAAGAAATAATTTGTGAAGCAGATAAAATTCTGAATAATGAGTATGAAATATTCAATAAAAAATATATTATTAAAAAAATTGATTGGCACAAAGATTATGAAGCGAATTATATTTTTCCTTTAAACAAATTCAACCTCGACAAAGAAGGAACAGACAAAAAAATACCATGGGAACTCAATCGTTTTCAACACTTAACAACTTTGGCATTGGCTTATCAGCAAACGAAAGAAGAAAAATACTATAATGAAATTAAAGCACAAATCAAGGATTGGATAGAAAAAAATCCTTTTGGGCAGGGCATCAATTGGAGTACCCCGATGGAATGTGCAGTCAGGGCTATTAATTTAATTCAAATTTTCTTTTTAATTGAAGATAAACTAGAATCTAAAGAGGAGATTTTAGCATTAATATATAATCATGGACGATTTATTAGTAAAAACTTAGAATGGAGCCCAGCAAAAGAAAATCATTATCTTACAGATATTTTAGGACTATTTTTCATAGGTGTTTTCTTCAAAGAGGATAAATGGATAGAATTCGCCAAAAAAGAGTTTGAAAAGGAGATTATTTTACAAGTCTCCAATGATGGCGTCGATTATGAAGCATCCTTGAATTATCACAGACTAGTCACAGAGATATTTTTACTTACATTGATATTAGCACAAAAAAATAATATTATATTCTCAATAAAATTCAAAGAAAGATTAGAAAATATGTGTGAATTTATCATGTATTATACTCCCAACTCTGGAAATGCGCCTTCAATAGGGGACACAGATAATTCTAGAATAATTGATATCTGGGACAAAAATATTAATGATCATAGGGACATTTTAACCATAGCCTCAGGAATATTCAAACGCGGAGACTTCAAAGCAAAAGGGAATTATTATGAAAAATTAAAGCTGATACTTGATGAAAAGGAATATAATGAACTTGAACCAAAGGAGTTAATACTAAAATCAAAGGCATTCACAGATTATTATATTATAAGGGATGAGAAAGTTTTCCTGATGATTCATTGCGGAAGCATTGGCAGAAATAATTTTGGAGGACATGGGCATAATGATCAATTAAGTTTTGTATTTTCATATGAAGATCAGGATTATATTCTGGATCCTGGAACATATTGTTATACTTCAAATATTGAACTAAGGCATTTATTTAGATCTTCAAAAGTGCATAACTGTTTAATTGTCGATAATCTGGAACAAAATAGGATTGATAAAAATACGCCATTCAATATGGATTTAAAATTCAAAAGCAAATGCATACATTTTGATGAGAATTCATTCTTGGGGATAATTAAATATAAGGATTTACAGATCACGCGAAAAATTAGTTATGAAAAGAATCAAATTATTATCGAGGATTCAACAAATACAGATGCTGATTTAAAACTAAACTTTTTCATTAAGGATTCAAAAAAAATAAAGTTCATAATGGAGAAACCTAAAGCTATTCCTGCAAAATATTCCCAATCCTATGGAAAAATTGAAGATTTCAATGTTACACAAGTTAAAAAGTTTGGCAATACATTAAGAACTATTATTCAATTCTAATCACTAATTTTGTTTTCCTGCCTTAAAAAAATCATTTGCCTTATCAATATCATCTTCAGTAAAATAATCTTTTCTCAAACCCCACACAAGTGCTTCCTTATCAACATCAGGACTTCCTAAGCCAAACAAAGAAACTTTCCCTAAAACATCCCTAGCAATTTTATCTAGATATTTTTCATGTTCTACAAGAACTTCATCCTTAGTATATAATTTATTCTTGAGACCATATTCAATTCCCCCTGGATAAAATAAACTATCTCTACCGGAAGAGTGAAGAAAGTTAAAAGCACACTTGGCTTCTCTAACCCAAAACTCTTCATGTTTTCTATCAACTTCATCTGGAGTAAAAAATCCATGATCCAATCCATAATCAATAGCTTCCTGATTAACAAAAAAACTATTATCTTTCCCATAGGTTGAAACATATTCCAAAACACTTTCAACTTCCTTTTTCAAAAACTCTTCATGTTCTCTAGCAACTTCCTCTTCAGTAAAAATTCCATGCTCCAATCCATAATTAAGGGCTGGTCTCATTAAAAAACCATATCTTCCATGCTTTGGAATATCATTAAAAGTTCTTCTAGCACTAGTCTCTAATAATTCAATTATTCTATCTAAATCTGTCATTAATATCCTTAAACATTATTTATTTAAAAAAATTTAGGTTTATCAAATATCATTTAAAAAAACTGGACTCTTTTATAATCCTGGCTCTTGGTATTCGTAGGGCAATTCTTGCACATAATAATAGAAGACTTATTCTCCCAGACCATATTCCTGAACTTTTGCATCTGCGCACTATTCCAAATACCAGTCTCAAAATCATCCTTAAATATATTCCCTATTTTAAAATTCTCAGAATAATCAAAACAACACACTACCACAGTCCCATCATAATTAATGTTAACGCCTGTCCATAATCCATCACAACCCGGGATCAAAGAATCTTTACACTTAACACTATCAATATATCTTGAATACTCTTTATTCCTAGGCAAATATTCCTCGGATTTGGAAGCATCATTAAACAAGAACACAGTCTTCAGTATTAATTCATTAGGACCTAATTCCTTTGCCAATTCTTGAATCTTTTCAACTTCATGCTCATTGTCTTTCATGATAATAAACTGCATACTCAAGAATGGAAAATACAAATCTCGCTCTTTCTTCAAACGCACAAGTTCTTTAATCCCATTGATTAGTAAATTAAAATTGCCATTCTTTCTATACTTAGAATAAGTCTCCTCAGTCGCACCATCAACAGCAAATACCAATTCATCAAGCCCAGAATCAATTAATTTAGAACTATTTTCTTTATTACAAAATAGAATACCATTCGTGCTAGTGATTACTTTCAAACCTTTTTTCTTTGCATACTTAATCATCTCAAAAAAATCTTTATTCAATGATGGCTCACCATAGTTCCAAAGGGTTACAGAAAATGCTGTAGGACCGAGCTTATCAATAATTTTTTTATAGTTCTCCAAGCTCATATATCCTTTGTTCTTCTTCAATAAACCATTTCCCGTTGGACATAATGGGCATTTAAGATTACAAATATTGGTGGGTTCAATGAATAGGGATAAAGGTTTTCCTAAAACTCTTTCTGATTTATTCTTTAAGGAATACTTAACTTTCAAATAATTAGAAATTCTCTTAGGTGTAATATTCTTTGCATAAATCCTAAATTTCTTAACAAAACTCATACTATTCTAGAAAAACCATAATTTATATGTCTTCCTCATCAAAATTTCATTCCATTTCTGAGATAATAGATTAATATCATAATTATTCTCGATAAACTTCCTTCCTTCTAAACCCATAATATAGGCTAATTTTCTATTATCAAATAAAAATTTAATCTTCTCTTTCAATTCTTTATCATTTTTTTGTGAAATTAAAAAACCAAACTCTTTCTTAACAATCTCTTTTGGACCAACACAATCAGTGCTAATCACACAAGTCCCAGATGCCAATGCTTCCAATAATACAATCCCATACAATTCTTCCCAGCCAGGAATCTTATATGAATTCAATACAAATACAGAAGCAGAAGAAAATAATTTAGCCAGTTTTATTCTATCTCTAATCTCACCCAAATAAACAACATTATTCAATCCACAATTCTTAACCTTCTCAACAAAATTTCCAAACCCAATAAACACAAACTCTATTTCCTTCAATTCCGAGGCTACATTAAGAATCCCCTGTATTCCTTTTTCTTTAATAATCCTACCAACAAACAAAACTTTAAACTTCTTATCTTTCTTTCCAACCTTGAACAATTCTAAGTCAACAGCATGAGGTATTTGGATTACATTTGGAGTAAACTTCTTTAATTCATTCTCGGCACTCTTAGAAATTGTCACACAATCAATATTTTTCAAGAATTTTTTCCAAAAGAATAATTTAATTTTATTTGGCTTAAACACAAAATCCTTTTCATTCCAATAAGGCCATGAAGTCATATACACAACTTTAGTGCCAAATGCACGAGTGAAAAACAAATACACAGCCATCCAACTGTAAGGTGCAAATAAAGCTATAACTTTTTTTTGTGTGAAGATTAAATGAAAATAGCCAAAAAAACTCCAAAAAACATCAGACCATAAAACCTTTTTCACTTCCAAAGGCTTTCCAAAACGATTGCCGATCTTTCTCAATAAATAAAACTCAGAATAAATCTTCAAGAAGAATAAATAAAATGACCTAGAATCAATAAACCTAACTTCAGGTTTTAATTTCAAAAGACTTCTAAAGTAATCTTTCGTTGGGCATTCAGTAAAAACTATAACATCCATGTGTGAATCAAACTAAATAATATTTATAAAGTCTCTGCATTCCATTTCGATAATGTTTGATAAGAACTATTTTAAAAACTATAAAGAACAATCATTCAAATGGGAATTCTGGTCTTCAATAATTAAAAGATATACAAACAAAAATTCTTCAGTATTAGAACTTGGCTGCACCTATGGCTACTTGTTCAAGCATCTTAAAGGATACAAAAATCTTTATGGAATTGATATTTCCAAGCATGCAATAAATGTTTCAAAGGCACTTAATTCCAAAGCAGACTTTCAGGTCATGGATGTTCAAGATTTAAAATTTAATAAAAATACTTTTGATTTCGTCGTTGCTATTGATGTATTAGAACATTTGCCTGATCCAAAAAAAGGAATCAAAGAAATCTCCAAAGTTTTGAAACCAAATGGAATATTAATATTAGCCACACCAAACCCAGAGTCATATAGCCATAGAATCAAGAAAAAGAAATGGTTCGCATACAATGATCCAACTCATATTTCCATTCATAATCGAAACTATTGGCTGAATCTACTTAAAGAAAATAATTTTAAAATAAAAAGGGCTACAACAATAGACCTGTTTGACTTTCCATATTTAACCAAACCAGCCAGGTTACTTAATCTTTGTTTATACAAACTCAAGTCGCCTTTTTTGAAAAATATAGGGGATAACATAGTAATTATTGCACAAACAAATTCTTAGAACCCTTGTATGAAAATCAATAGTTTGTTCATTTTTGTGGACAACTACAATTAAATCAGAATTAGATAAAATAATTGGGCAATTAAAAAAGAATTTTGTTTTAGAAAGAACAACTTATTATCCTTTAGAATTTCCAAAAATGAGAGATTTTATAACATTGGAATTTAACTTAACCGAAAGCTTAATAAATATTCACTTACTGAATATTCAACAGGTGAATACAAAATGAAGTTCATAAATAGACAGAAAGAGCTCAAAATGCTAGAAGAATACTATAAGCTATCAAATAAACAACTTATGACACTAGCTATTTCTGGACTTAGAAGGGTTGGTAAAACAACATTAGTCAAGGAGTTTATCAAGAATAAGAAAGCTCTCTATTTTTTTGTATATGAATCTAAAACCTCTGTTGAACTTCTTCAAGAATTTACTGAAGAATTACATAGCAAAAAAATAATCACTGAACTAGAAACTATTCCTTCTTGGAAAATATTTTTTGATATTCTTTTCCAACGATGTAAGAATTATATCATTGTTTTTGATGAATTTCAAAATTTTTATGGTATAGATAAGAATGTTTTTTCTATTCTTCAACGAACTTGTGATGAATATAAATCTACTCCTCTAAATATAATTATCCTTGGATCACTAATAGGATTATTCAAGAATATTTTTGAGAATAAAAAAGAACCACTTTATGGAAGAATTGCTGGAAAACTAAACTTGCAACCATTTACTCTAGAACACAGCTTAGAAACCCTACAAATTCTTGACTACAAGGAAATAGATAATATGCTAAAAATATTTGGTCTTTTTGGAGGGTTTCCTAAATATTATGCTACAATAGAACAATTTAATCTTCAAAATAAGAACTTTCTTGAAGTAATTGAATATCTTTTTATCCAAGAAAATGCACCATTAGAAGCAGAAGTAACAACTATCCTTAAGCAAGAATTTGGCAAACGTAGTTCTCTGTATTATTCAATACTCCATTCAATTGCAATTGGAAAAACAAAACTAAATGAAATTGCAGATGCAGTTCATATGAAAGAAAGTTCAATTACCCGACATTTGCTGGAATTAGAAAACAAGTTTAATCTAATTCAATCATCACATACTATTGATAATAAAAAGAATACTCAATATCATATAAGTCATCCTTTGATTTTATTTTGGTTTGCATTTGTTTATGATAAATTTTCTCATTATTCATTACGAGACACAAAACAAATAATGGACAATATAAAAGTGAATTTTAATACATTCTTTGGTTATCGATTTGAAGAGATTTGTCAAGAATTCTTAATTAAAATGAATGAGAACCAAAAACTTCCATTTCAGTTGGAATATCTAAACAAATGGTGGGGCACTACCAGAGTAAATAATGAAAGGTCTGAGATAGAAATTGATCTTGTAGGCTTAAATCAAAAGCAACATAAAATTCTACTTACAGAATGTAAATGGAAAGATAATGTTAACCCAACAAAGATTTTACAGGGACTTAAAGAAAAGAGTAAGCATATTCAATGGCAGCAAAACAGAAGAGAAGAATATTTTTGTCTAATTGCTAAATCATTTACAAAAAAAATAAATGAAAAAAATATTATACTCTTTGATTTAAAAGATTTCCAAAAAGAGTTAGTAAAATGAAACTCCTACTCACTTCAACAGGATTAGCAAATGAAAAGATCACAAGCAAATTCTTAGAATTAATCAACAAGCCAGTTTCAAAAGTAAAGATTCTTTTCATACCGACAGCAGCAAGAACCAAAGAAGAATTATATTATGCTAATGTATCAAAAAAAGAACTTTTAAATTTAGGGATTAGAAAAGTAAATATTCAAATAATAGATTTAGGTAAACCTCTAAAATTAAAAGACTTTGATGTAATTTATGTTTGTGGCGGAAACACTTTCTATTTACTAAAAAAGGTCAGAGACTCAGGATTTGATAGAATAGTAAAAGAAGCAGTAAAACAAGGTAAACTCTATTTTGGAGTAAGCGCAGGCAGTATATTAGTTTGCCCGAACATTGATATTGCAAGCCCTTTTGATCCAAATAATGTAAATCTAAAAGACTTAACAGGCTTAAACCTAATTGAAGAAGTTTTATCGCCGCATTACACAGAAAAAGAAAAAGAAATCATTGGCAAATATAGAAAGAAATACAAGATCATAACTTTGACAGATAATCAAGCACTAGTAGTTATCGACAACAAACAAGAAATTATTTAACAAACAAAAACCAATCAATAAACTGAGTAAACCAATTATCATTCTCAGGAGCCAGCATCAAACAATTATCGCATCTATAAGTCTTAGGCTCAACAGAAAAAGGCTTCCAAGAGAAAATATTATCCTTTGGATGAAAATCTTCAATAGTTAAATAACCTTGATCATGGCTATAACAATAACCTTTAGAGCAGTAAGAGTCCTCATTGATCAAATAGCATTCAGAATCACTCTCACAAGAAACTTTCACTTCAGCGCTTACAAAACTAAAGAACAAAATAAACATAAGAGTCCAAATAACTAATTTCATAAAAAAGATATAGGAAAATATAATTTATAAACCCTTCTCTTCGGTTTCAAAACTTGCAGGCTGTTCAGCTTTTGGCTCTTCATTCTTTCCACTGCCCCTGAACACCAAGAAGCCAACCAATCCCAAGACCAAAACTCCAATAACACCTAGAATAAAAGTCTTATAATTAAAACTTGAAACAATTTCATCAACGACACCAACCTGACCAGTAACCTCAGAGCTAACAGTTCCTGTAACATCTTGTAATAATAAGTATACCTCTCCATCCTCAGCAATCGAATACAAGGCAACATTCAAATCTACAATTCCATCTTTATTCACATCAGCCCTCATCAAATAATCCAAGCCAACTAATCCAGGATTCAGAACAGTATTTTCGTTCATATAAAATCCATAATCTATCTTTATCGAAGAAGTACCTACATCCTCTATAATAATTATATGATCGCCATCCAAAAGACTAAATCGAATTTCATCACCTTCATAAAGGTATACTGGCTGCGTCCGCAACTCTGAAAATTCAATATAATGAGTCTCGCCTGCAGCTACAAATGATACTATAAATAATAATGCCAATCCAAATAAAATTACTTTTTTCATACCTTAGAAAATAAATAAAGAATATATAAAGTTTATTGAACCAAAAGTGTATCATTCCTTGTTCTTCTGTCTACCAATTCCTTTATACACACCACCCACCTTATGTGGTTCTAATGCGTTCTTGCCATCAATAACCACGGGCACTCTAGAATAATCATAATCTAGAAATTCATCATGATCCGTAAGCAGCATCACTGCGTCACATTCTAAAATCTCCTCGGCAGTAGCATTCGAATAATCTGGAAGATAGGGATCAAATATTTTTATAGTTGCACCAAGGCTATTCACTTTTTTAATTATATCCAAAGCTGGACTTTCACGAAGATCTTCAACATTTTTTTTATAGGATATGCCCAAGATTCCCACATTCGAGCCACGAATACTCTTACCAATATCATTCATTGCATGCATCAACAAAGAAACAGTATATGAGGGCATGTAGCCATTGACTTTCATTGCAGTAGATAAAAACTTGGGATCAAAACCTCTCTTCAAAGATTCATCAATCAAATAAAAAGGATCGACGGGAATACAGTGGCCGCCCACTCCACAACTGGGTTGGCACATATCTAATCCAAAAGGTTTTGTTTTCACACCCTTCAATATTTCTTTTACATCCAACTTCAAGTTTTGCATTATAATCGCCATCTCATTAGCATAAGCAATATTTACTGCACGAAAAGAATTCTCATAAATCTTAACCATTTCCGCAGCTTCAATAGAACTTAGGGGCATTACATCCGCAGAGACAATACTTTTGTAATAATCCCTAGCGCGTTTCATTGATTCATCACTAATTCCGCCAACTACCCGAGGGATATTAGAAACATTCCAGGTCATATTCCCTGGATCAACCCTCTCAGGACAATGGGCTAAATAGAAATCTCTTCCTTCCTTGAAACCCTTAGATTCAAAAATGGGCAATATTAATTTCCTTGAAACAAATGGATTAACAGTAGACTCCAAAATAATTAGTCTGCCAGAATGATCCAAATTTTCAGCAATGGAATTACAAGCATTCTTTACATCCGTCAAATCAGGCATCTTCCTCTCATCAACAGGTGTAGGAACAGCAATAATCACAATATTCGATTTCAATGCAAAAGGATGATTAACTAATATTTGCGGATGCTTTTGTCTTATCTGTTCAGCTTTCTTTTCATTAAGTTCTAATCCATAAACAGTATAACCTTTTTCTACAGACAACAATGCCAAAGGCAAACCCACATATCCCAATCCTATGATACACACACTCTTGTTCATTATATTAAAACTTAAAATAACAATTTTTAAAGATTATGCAATTCCAATCCGAGAAAAAAGATCTGCTAGAAAAATCCGGAAATCTTTTGGAAGAGATAAGTTCTCTTAAAAAAAAGTTAATATTCAAATGGAATTCAAAAGTTTTAGTTGAGTAAGAAAAAAGAAGAGCGGAACGGGGTGTTTTGGGGAGGTGTCCCGCTCTATAAACATTTGTTGTGTTAATGAATAGAATATGCCTGGAATTTATAAACAAAAAGAACATACTATCCATAAAGCTTTTAAATGAAATCTTTGGAAAGTGAAGAAAAAAGAATTGTTATTCAAAATTGGAATGAAAAGAAGAAAAATCTTACACAAGACTTATAAATATTTGATTTTACGAGCAGAACAATGGTATTACTAAATGGACCTTATTGGTTTATGAGTTTAGATTCTATGTTTAATTTGGTTTATGTTTTGATAACTTTACTAATAGGAGGACTGAGTTACAAAGCTTACAGGCTGACTGAAGAAAGAAAATACAAATATTTTTCGGTTGCATTTGCATTGATGAGTGTAGCATTCTTTGTGTACTTTGTTGCATCGATTATTTTGACTACGCACAAATCTACATTAGTAATGAACCTATTATCAGATTTTGATTATGCATTCCTTATCTATGTGTTCTTGATAATGATGGCTTATGCTTTGTTATTTATCACTACATTGAAGATTGAAGACTTTAAGATTAGAACTCTGATTTTAGTTTTGATGTTTACATTGGCAGTAGTTTCATACCAATATTATTTGAAGTTTCACATAGCGATGTTTGCAATTCTATTCTTATTGAGTTATAATTTCTATGATAATTACTTAGAGAAAAAGAATTTTAATGCAAAGTTAGTATTTATCTCATTCTTTTTATTAACCTGCGCACAATTATTTTATCTAGGAAATATTTACAATGAATTGTTTTATGTGGTTGCAGTTGTAATGCAGTGCATAGGATTTTTAACTTTATTTTATATGTTATTGAGGGTTTTGAATCATGGGAGAGAGAAGAGAAAAGCTTGACATAATCAAGGATATTTTAGAGGCTATCAGAGATAAAGGAGGGAGTATTAAGCCTACGCACTTATTGTATAAATCAAATCTATCCCACGATTCGATGAAGAAGTATGTTTCTGAGTTAATAGAAAAAGATATGCTTCAAGAAACTGAGGATATGAAAACTAAAGATAAAAAGTATGGAATTACAGACAAGGGGTTGAAGTTCTTGACGGATTACAGGCAAATCCAGGAATTCACTGATAGCTTTGGGTTTTGAAAAGGTTTATTAAGATTTTATTCCTAGAGTATTATATGCTGAAGAAAAAGAGTTGGATCTGGTGGTTGACAATATTTGCAAATCCGAATGCTACCACGACGATATATCCTGATGTTTATCTTGGAAAAAATTATTTTGAATTAAGCTCTGTTGTGAAGAAAAGAATATTAAAACATGAAGAAATTCATTTAGCACAACAGAAGAAAATTGGGAAGTGGAAGTTTTTATTTTTGTATATTTTTGTGTTGCCTTTGTTTTGGAATAAATATAGGTTTGAGTGGGAGTATGAAGCGTATGTTCAGTCTGGGACTTCTGTTTTGAATACTTTGAAATATTTGAAAAAATGGAATTATGGATGGCTGAAGAATAAAGTTAATAAGTAGAGTTTTTTAAAAAATGTAAATGGATAATAAAAAGTTAGGAATCTTTTTGCTGATTATAGGAATTATTTTAGGGACACTTATGTTATTCATTAATTCCTTAGTGAATGATAGTTTGGATTCTGCGTGTGGGTGCAGTGAAATGCAAGAAAATGGATTTTGTCCACATGAAGCACAAACGCTATGGCCTGTGTATTTAGGATTGATATTAATCAGTGCATTAATTGCTCTTGGAATTTATATGATTTTCTTTGAAAAGACACAAAAAGAAATAATTTCAGTATTAGAGAATCAGAAGAAGATTCAAACTGAAGAAGAAAAGTATGAATTATTATTGAAAGGATTAAACGAATATGAGCAAAATGTGTTGAATGCTGTGAAAGAACAGGATGGGATCACACAAGAGACTCTAAGACTAAGAACGAGTTTGCATAAATCAAAATTGAGTATAGTTTTATCAGGACTTGAGAAGAAAGAATTAATTAAGAAAGTGCAAGAAGGGAAGACAAACAAGATTTTTATTAAATTCAAGTTATAAACTATGAGGATAGGGAATTCTAAGGAATAAGGCTTATTTTTAGTATCAGTTTTAAGACTAGGATATATATAGTTATTGTTTTATTAGATGAAAATGAAAATAATATTGAATCTGAAGATGCATTGTAAAAGTTGTAAGGCTTTGATCCAGGATATACTTGAAGAGAATAAAGCTTCGAGAATAAAAATTATATTACCTAAAAATAAAGTTTGGTTTGAATATGAAACTGAAGAACAATTGACTAAAATAAAAAAGGATTTGGCAAAAAATGGATATAATCAAATTTAATGAACCTAGATATAATTTTGGCATGAAACATCATAAAGTCAAAGATTTCTTTAATAAAAATTATTTAGAATCTAAAATTCTGCGGAACTACTTGATTGTTACCATTTGTTTATTTTGTTTTGAAACAATTGTCTATTTCTTATTTTTGAATAATCTCAATAATTTCTATGAAAAATATTTTTGGTGGATAGTATATTTGAGCATTAGTGTAGCTACTATTGGAACATCATTATGGCACTTTTATTCCTACAAAACCAGGGTTTCATGTATGCTTGGAATGATGATTGGAATGATCATGGGTATGCAGACTGGAATGATGATTGGAGCAATTTATGGAGCAACAAATGGATTCTTTTTAGGAGCAGTAGTTGGATTAATATTAGGAGTAAGTGTAGGAATTATTACCGGATATTGCTGTGGGATTATGGGGATCTTACAAGGTATGATGACAGGAATGATGGGGGGATTAATGGGACCAATGATTACATTGATGTTGATCTCAGATCATTTAATGTGGTTCATGCCATTATATATGTTTGTCAATGTATTAACATTATTAGGATTTTCTTATATGATCTTCAAAGAATTGTATGAAGAAAATGTTAAAATCAAAGAGATCAATATTCTAAAATTGATAATATGGAGCTGTTTTGCAATATTGATTCTGACATTAATAATGATCTATGGGCCTAAATCGCCGATAATAGGAGGATAAAATGAAAAAGGTATTAATAATATTAGGAGTATTATTGTTAATCTTGAATGCATGTAATTCAAATAGTGATAGTTTTGTTGAGAGTGTAAATGTTGAAGAAAGTGAAGAAATAATTTATCAAGAAGTTAGTATGAAATTTGTTGGATCTAATTATATCTTCTCACCAGAGGCTGTTGAAGTTGGAAAGCCTGTTAGGATTACTGCAGATATGGACACATTGTATGGCTGTTACAAATCTATTGTAATTCCAAGTCAAGGAATAAAAAAGTATTTATCTGAAGAGGATAATACAATAATATTTACACCCAAAGAAATAGGAATTATCCAAATAAGCTGTTCAATGGGCATGGGGGTAGGGGAACTTAAAGTAGAATGAAGATAAACTTACAAATAAGCGGGATGCATTGTGCTAGCTGTGCAACTACAATTGAAAGAAAACTTAAAAAAATTGAAGGTATCAAGGATGTAAGAGTTAATTATTCTACTTCAAGAGCTATTGTTGAACATGAGAAAAATCTAAGTAAAGAAAAAATAATTGAAGAGATCAAAAAAATAGGATATGGAGCTAGTGAAGAAAATGAATTAAAATTTGATACCCAAAAAGAAGTTAATGATATTAAAAAGAAATTAATCTTTGGAACGATATTATCAACACCAATATTAATTGGAATGATCTTAGAATGGATCAATATTGAAATTCCATACTGGATGTACATTGTTGGAATACTTGCGACGATCGTGCAATTCTATGTAGGATGGCAATTTTATCTGGGAGCATGGCATGCATTAAAAAATTGGACCGCAAATATGGATACTTTAATTACATTAGGAACTAGTGCGGCATATTTTTTTAGTGTGTATACTATAATATTTGCAGAAGAATTAGGACAATATTTTGAGGTGTCTGCGATACTTATCACATTTGTAATATTTGGAAAATATCTAGAGATTGTTGCAAAAGGGAAAACATCAGAGGCAATAAAACAATTAATGGGATTAAAAACAAAAATAGCTATTGTAATCAGAAATAACAAAGAAATAAAGATTCCAATTGATGAAGTGCTTGTAGGGGATTTAATAGTTGTAAAACCGGGAGAAAAGATACCTGTTGATGGAATAGTTATTAGTGGAAATTCTTCAGTTGATGAAAGTATGATTACAGGAGAGAGTATGCCTGTTGAAAAAAAGAAAGGAGATAATATCATTGGTTCTACGATCAACAAACATGGAACATTTATTTTTAAGGCCAGTAAAATTGGTGAAAATACAACATTAGCGAGAATAATTAAACTAATTGAAGATGCACAACAAACAAAGGCGCCAATACAAAGGTTTGCGGATGCGATTTCAGGATATTTTGTTCCAGTGGTAATTATCATTTCTATGTTTTCATTCTTAATTTGGTTGTTATTAGGAGCGAGTTTAACTTTTGCCATGATAGTAGCTGTATCAGTATTAGTAATAGCATGTCCATGTGCATTGGGTTTAGCAACACCGACTGCAATAATGGTGGGAACAGGAATAGGGGCAAAAGAAGGGATTTTAATAAAAAATGGAGAAGCATTAGAAAGTGCGTACAAATTAAAATCAATTATATTTGATAAGACTGGAACAATTACAGAGGGTAAGCCAAAGGTTACAAATATAATTGGAGTTAGTAAAACAGAGAGAGAATTACTGAGTATTGCAGCTAGTATAGAAAAAAATTCTGAACATCCACTTGCAGAAGCAATAATAAAGGAAGCTGAAAAACGAAAAGTAAATTCTATGAAAGTTAGTAATTTCAAAGCTATTCCTGGTTATGGTATTCAGGGGGTTATCGGAACTAAAAAGTATTTTCTTGGAAACCAAAAATTAATGGAAAAAAATAAAATTAATACTGAAGAATATAAAAAAGAAATACAACAACTTGAACAAGAAGGAAAGACCTTAACTATACTTGCAAATGAAAAAGAGTTAATAGGAATAATTGCAATTGCAGATACAATCAAAAAGAATTCAAAAGAAGCTATAAAAGAATTAACAAAAATGGGTTTTGAAGTCTATATGATTACAGGGGATAATGAAAGGACTGCGAAAGCTATTGCAAAAGAGGTTGGAATAAATAATGTTTTTGCAGAAGTGTTGCCAGAGGATAAATCTGCTTATGTGAAAAAATTGCAAAAGAAAGGAAAGGTTGGAATGATTGGGGATGGGATTAATGATTCACCTGCACTTGCACAAGCAGACATTGGAATAGCAATGGGCTCAGGAACAGATGTTGCTATGGAAACTGGAAACATAGTTTTAATGAGGAATGATTTATTGGATGTGCCAAAAGCAATCAGATTAAGTAAAGCAACAATGACAAAGATAAAACAAAATATGTTCTGGGCTTTATTCTATAATGTGCTTGGAATTCCTATAGCTGCAGGGTTATTATTTCCATTCACTGGATGGTTACTCTCGCCGATAATTGCTGGAGGGGCTATGGCTTTATCTTCAGTAAGTGTAGTTGGAAATTCGTTGTTGTTGAAAAGAAAAAAACTTTAATTTCTCTTTTTTAGCCACCACCAAAGGATGCTAAGAAGGATTAAAACTAGAATTCCAGCTGCAAAAACAAAGATTGGTTCAAAAGAAGATACCTCTCCTGATTCCATCATAATTGCTCCAGTTAATGTAGAACTTGAAAAGAATGTAAAACCCAAGGCTACTGCTAAGCCCAAAGCTAAAAAGATACCAATGTTATTGCGACCTTTGATAGTTGTTTGCATTGCTGGATTGAACATTTTAATAAGCAATAGTCTAAGGATTAAAATAGTTTTGGATTAGAAAGCATTAAAAAATGGAAGCATATTAAGTATAGTGATGAAAAAAAGTATGGTGAGTTTTGATAATGTAAAAATTAGTTATGAAATAGAAAAAAGAAATGAAAAGAGACCAATACTTGTATTTTTGCATGGACTCGGGGGGAATAGTACTGAGTGGAAATATTCTCTTGAAGAAGCTAGAAAGAAAAAATTAAGTACATTAGTTATGGATCTTAGAGGACATGGTTATTCAGATATTCCTGAAGAGACTGATAAGTATAAATTGGAATGCTATATCAAAGATTTGAGAGAAGTTTTGAAGAAAGAGAAAATAAAAAGATATGTTGTAGTGGGACATAGTTTTGGTGGATGTGTTGGGCTTATATATTGTACTTTGTTCAAAGATTTGAGACCTATGGGGATGGTTTTAGTTGAAGCTACATATAAATATCCATACAAGAAAAATAAAGAATTGAATATAAATCCATTCTTTTGTAGGGTAATTAAAAAATTAATAAAATATGGAATTATAACAAACAAAGCCTATTCTGAGAGAAAGAAGACATTAGATCTAACCAAAATGGTTCAAGAGAATTTTATATTTCAAATGTATGATGAGATTTATTATACTGCATTCAAGGTCATATTTGATTCATTAGAAGGATCAAGAAAATTTTCTGTGGCAAATAATACAAAGATTATTAATACACTCAAGAGTTTGAAAATTCCAGTATTATTAATAGGAGGAAAATTGGATAATACAATAAAATTAGAATGGGTGGAAGAAACAAAAAAACTTATTCCAAATAGTATCTTGGAAGTATTTGAAGGTTCTCATTTATTACCATTAGAAGATCATAAGTTATTCAATTTGAGACTATTTAACTTTTTGATGACAATAGTTTAGAATATATTTATTTTTTATTGAAGAATCTTGTTGCTTGAATAAAGGATTTTCATCAAATAGATAAAATTTTACATGTGGCTCTAAACATTTTTGATTTTCCTTGTGGTTATGATAGTATTCAGTGTATTCTAAGTTTGTTTTTAATAGTTCATTTAGAATAGATTTTTCTAATTCTTCTTTCATGGTTTCATTAGGTTTGATGCCTTGCTTTAGTTCAGTATGAATTTCAAAGAAAGTGTTTAAATTTGAATCATTAGTGCTTGAGAGCATGAAGCGGTTGACTTTATCAGCATAAGAAGATTTGTTGAAGGCGATACTAATCTGTTCAGGGTAAATGTTATTCCCACCAATAGAAATTGTGCCATCAACTCTCCCTGCTATGTATAAGAATGGAAGTTTCAAAGTTTTATTTTTCTTTAAAAATTCTTTTAGTTTCTTAGGTTCATATTTTTGGATTGTAGAAAGCATTTCATTATAAGAAATTTTGCCACCAAAGTCATGAAGATTGTATTTAACTTTTGGAGAAGAGGTTGAAGGATCTAAAACAGTGATTGAGAAATCATTATCTGGGGTGTTTTCTATGTAATGAGACAATGGATTGTATTGGAAAAGAATGGCATTCTGGGAAGTGTGGAATAATTCATGGTTCAATTTCGGATTGTTTAGGCAGATATCTCTAAATAATTCTGAGATTGGAGTTTCAAAGCCAACACCGATGTCAATGTCAGAAGCGCCATATGAAGAAATGATTATTGAATCTTTACCTAATTTTTTTTGGAGGTATTTTTTCCATTCGATAGAACTAGATTCGCCACCAGTAATTATATCTATCTTGTAGTCTTTCCAGTTTAATTCAGTCTTATCAAAAAGATTTTTTAGGAATGGAGGATAGCCGGCAATAAGATAATTATAATTTTTTCCAAGTTGTCTTAAAGTTCTGATTATATTATCTGGGTCTGCAGTTGTGTTCTTGACCAGAGAATAATGCTCAAGGATCTCGCAAAATTTCAAGCCTGTAGCCCAAGGACCTGAAGACCAGCCACTAAGAGTAATATAATTTTTTTTGTGGGCATTGAAAATATAGAAGCATTCAAAACGAGCCATCTTGAAAAGCAAACTTTCTTCATCAATAGAACGAATCCAGTTTGTAGGAATACCAGAAGATCCAGAAGATTCTTCAATGTTACCCTCCTTAGGAAATTTACCATCAACACAGCGGTCTTCATAGGAAAATTTTTTTATGTAATTATTTTTATCAGTAATTGGAACATCTTTGATATCTTTGTAAGATTTATACTTAGTAAATTTTTTGTAGGCAGGAACATTTGCTTGGGAGAATTTGTAGATTCTATAAGCTTTGATTCTAGAAATTTTTTCGAGGAGATTTGAATTTAAATTCTCGATCAAGAATTTTGTTAAGCTGTAATTATTTAATATGATACTATCATTAAATTCTAATAAACTAAGTATCAACCCCTTTTTTGGCATAAATAGTTAAGATTCAATAGAAGATTATAAATCTTTTTATAATATTATAGTGACATAAAAGTTATAAATGAATGTCATTAATTAGTGGTTATGCCATTTGATAGAAAAAGTTTGGAATTGGATGCGGATGCAGCAAAAGTTGTAATTGAGTTTGTTAAAGGTGAACATTCAGAAAGATTTGAAGAATTTTTAACAAATACAGGAAGAACTGCGGAAGAATGGAAAAAAACAGTTTCTATTTCACATGATTATTTTTTAGGATTACAAGAATTAGTTTATAAGATATGGGGTCAGAGAGATCCTTGGAGATTTGTAGAGATTGGAAATTATCTCACAAGTATTGAAGATAGTCCTGCAGTGATGAGCGCAAAAAAGTTAGGTTCTACTGCTGCAGTTGTGGCATTATGTGGAGTTAAGCCTAACAAAGAATTGAATATTGATTCTGTTATTACACCTTTGTCTGTAAGAGTAGAAAAAGAAACTGGTAAAGAAGGAAATGTTAGGCTTGTTGGAAGAGCACAAATCAAGCACGATAATTTAGGATATGATGAATTCAAATATTTAACAGCCCCAACAACATCTGCGGGATATTTAAGAGGAATTCCAAATATGTGGAGATTTGATCCAATGAAGGTTGATATTAGAATGCTGGATCAAAGGCTTGAAGCGATAATTAATAATGAGTTTCCAGGAATTGAAATAGGATTAACCAAAGATTCAGACGGGAATTTTATGGATGAGAATGAAAGAATAGTTGCCCAAAGAAAGAAATTTTCAGATACTATTTACAGGAATGTTGAAACCCAAGGAGTTTATAGAATCATAAATGATAGAAGATTGTTTGTAGGAAATCCTGGTGTTCATTTGAAACTTAGAAAAGGGGAATATGAAGAGGTAGATTTAGAAGACCTAGAAATGCATTATGTTCCTGAAGATATTTTTAGGAATGATCAAAATGGAAATAGGATTTTAATTGCCAAAGGGGATACTTATTTTGGGGGACCTTTTACAGTTTATGATTTAGAATGGGAAGATAAACCTTTGAACTGGCTTTCAAAATTAGTACTTAATGTTTCAGAATGGTATAGAGGAATAAAATCCGGAGGAGTATGGAGGGGGATTGCAAGAGAGGAAGAGAGGAGAAGGGATGAGAAAGAGAAAGAAAATGAAAAACTAAAGATTCAGGCAGAACAATTAAGATCACAAATGACAATCTTAACAAGAGAAAGAATGTATGCTTTAGATGAAAAAGAAGAATTGAAAGGAAGAACATATGGGTGGTTACATGATAGCAAACATGAATTTGCAAATGTTTATAGTCAAGCTTTAAGTTTTATAATTCCTCTTTTGGAGATTGCAGAATTTTTTAGTGGAGATCAAAAAATTTATGAAAGTTTGGGGAGAGAAGAAATAAAAAGTGCCAAGGATATTAAAAGATATTATGGATCCGAAGGGAATGAAATAGTATTAGATACTTTGGATTTGTTTGAGGTATATTCTAGATTAAAAGAAGTTGCAGAAAAAAGAAAAGAAAGTGAAGGGCGAGAAGGGCAATTTTTTGGATGGATAGTAAATAGTTTTGATATTACTCTAGAAGATTTAATTCAGCTTGGAGAGAGTGGAGCAGAACATATTCAAGATAGGTTAGATTCAGTAAAAGGAGATCTCCAAGTGAGAATTGTAGATTATGCCAAATTAGTTAGAGATACGGTTAAAAGTTCTATTGAATTAGTGTATCCTAGTGTAGATATAAAAGTTGAGCTTCCTCAAGAATTATTAATAAAAGGAAATATTGATGATTTGAGAGTTGTAGCATATAACACATTAGATAATAGTTGTGAAGCTGCTAAGGAATCAGGAGGGAAAGTGAGAATTTATTTTAATGAAGATGAAGGAGGTTGGGACATAATCACAGAAAATACCGGAGTAATCACAAATGAAAATTTAGAAAAATTAAATCTTATTGGAAGGGGAGATAGATTCTCAACAAAAAGAGGGGATCAAGGTGGTTATGGAACAATGGCAATAAGTAGGATTCTAAATTCTTATGGGGGTGGGAGTAGTTATTCCAAGGGAGAGAATATAGTTATGCATACAGCAAGAATACCTTCACATAGAATAAGTAAAAATTAAAAAAATTATCTAAAACTCTTTAAAGCTAGTTGATTTAGAGGAACTTCTCTCCCATCAATAACTTTTTTTAAATATTCTATTGCTGCTGGACCATATGATCCCATTCTCTGCCTTTTAGGAAAAGCATAAACTGGAAAGTTTCGAACACTAACTACTTCGGATCTATCTTTAACTTTATCTGCAATAGAACTAAGGATTACCAAACCTGTTAAACGACCATTTAATGAAGTGTCCATACTAAGAAGACGATCCCATTCTTGAATTTCTTTTAAACCTTCTTCTTGACCTTCATCCATCATGATATCTTGAAACACATAAGTTATATCATCATTAGTCCAATCTGTTTGAAGACCTTGTCTTAATTTAGCAACAGCTGCAGAAGCATTACCAGCAGTATAAGAAAAATATCTTTCTTCTTCTGGAAGTTTTCTATTTGCCCTTTCCATAGCAGCATATAAATCATTTCTGACTTTTGAATCATTATCAACCACAATTATTCGTCTTGTCATTTTATTTTCCTCCATTAAGTATTTCTTTGTTAGTGGTGAAAAAATAAAGAGATATATAAACTTTATGGCACTAGAGTATAGTTAAAGCCTTGGAAATGTGAAAGTTTAAATAACATTATGAACAAATTATTAGAATGGTATTATTCCCATTTTTGAATAAGACTCAACAAGTTTCGTTTGGTTTTGTATTTGCATTAGGAGGATTAGTAATTGTTGCAATTGGATTAAATAAATTACCTTTAGTATTATTGGATTTTAATATCTCTTGGAGTATTGTTGGTTTTATTATCTTTTTAGTGGGATTAGTTTATTTTATTGATGGAATTAATTAAAATGAAAGAAATTGAAAAACAAAAAAATATTCTCGATTTAAAGCATCAAAAATATCTTAATTATCTTAACATTTTTGTGATAACTATTTTGTCTTCATTTGTAACAATTATAATTGGAACTTATGGTTCTTGGGATTTCGAAGAGTTAATTTCATATACTCTAATAGTAATAGTTGTTTTAGCGTTGTTTACTGGGTTTTTTGAATACAAGTTAAAACAAATCAAGGAAGAAATCTTAAATTTGAAGTAAAAATAAAGCCCTAGGAGGGAGTCGAACCCACAACCTATTGCTTACGGAGCAATTGCTCTACCATTGAGCTACCAGGGCGAGATTAAAGTTGTTTTGATAATTCTGAGCCGAACTTTTTCTGGCAGGAGCTACAAACATATTTGCCTTTGATAATAGTTCCGTGAATCTTACCAAGGAAGATTTCTTCAATTTTGGATTTACAAATTGAGCATTTTTCCATAAAAAAAGGAACAATTAAGTTTATATAAATCTATTCAAAATAATAAGAGCATGAAAAGGCTAGCAGTCATAGACCAAGAAAAATGCAATCCATTACATTGTGGAGATTATTTGTGTATCAGGATGTCTCCTCTGAATAGAAATGGGATTGAGGCAATCTACAAGGGGAGCAATGGAAAAGCGCACATAAATGAGGAGTTAGCGACAGATGCATTGCAGGTGTGTGTGAATATTTGTCCGATGAATGCCATACACATGGTGAAGCTGCCAGATCAATTAACACAAAAGCCGATCAATAGGTATGGGAAGGATGGGTTCATTCTATATAATCTGCCATACCCAACATTCGGGACAATCCTAGGGATACTTGGAAGGAATGGGATTGGAAAAAGCACTGCAATAAAAATCTTAGCCGGAAATTTGAAGCCGAACCTAGGAGAATTTGAGACTGGGAAGAGCTGGGAAGATTTGATCAAATTGTACAAGGGGACAGAGATACAAAAGTTATTAGAACAAATAAAAAAGGGAAAGGTCAAAGTCGCATACAAGCCGCAGGCGATTGATTTTTCAAAGAAAACAGAAGGGAAAGTTTTGGAGTTGCTGAGAAAAGTGGATCAAAGAAATAAGTTCGAAGAAATTGTAAAAGAGTTAGAGATGGATAGCATTCTTGAGAGAGAATTAGGGCAGTTATCGGGCGGAGAGATGCAGAGGGTTGCAATAGCTGCGACAATCTTGAAGGAAGCAGACTTGTATATATTTGATGAGCCTGCGTCGTTCTTGGATATTACTTTCAGAATCAAAGCTGCGAGGATTATCAAAGATTTAGCAGACAATAAAAAAGCAGTCATTGTCATTGAACATGATTTAGCGACATTAGATTTTATCTCGGATCATTTGCAGATATTGTATGGGGAGCCTGCAGTGTATGGGATTATCTCGCAGTTGAAGCAAGTGAGACGAGGAATCAATGAATATCTTGATGGGTATTTAGCAGATGATAATGTTAAGTTTAGAAATTACAAGATTGTATTCAACAAGGGAATTGAGAAACATACAAAGCAGCCCGTGAATTTTTCGTGGAATGATTTAGAAAAAGATTTTGGGAGCTTTAGGATAAAAATAAATGAAGGGAGCATTCAACGAACAGATGTTCTGACAATTACTGGGTCTAATGGATTAGGGAAAACTACTTTCTTGAAGATGATTGCCGGGATGATCAAGCCAGACAAAGGAATTGTTGAGAAGAAAGTGAAGATTGCTTACAAGCCACAAGATTTGACCTCTGAAGCAGGAACAGTAATTGAATGGTTAAACAAGTATGCAAAAAACAAAGATAGTGGGTGGTTCAAACAGAGCATTTTAGAGAAATTAAATCTTAAAAAAATACTGAATAATTATATTTCTGAATTATCCGGTGGAGAGCTACAAAAAGTTTACATTGCAATCACTCTGTCACAGGATGCGGATGTGTATGCATTTGATGAGCCATCAGCATTTATAGATGTTGAAGATAGATTGACAGTTGCAGAAGTAATCAAAGATTTTATGCTGGTGAATGAGAAGTGCGCGATTGTTGTTGATCATGATGTGCAGTTCTTGGATTATGTTGGGGATGCAATGCTGGTGTTCAAAGGGATTCCTGGAGTTGAAGGAAGTGTTATCGGGCCTTTGTCGAAGAAGGATGGAATGAATGAAGTGCTGAAAATGCTGGATATTACTTATAGAATGGACAAAGAATCTGGAAGACCAAGGATCAATAAACTAGGGTCGCAGTTGGATATTGAACAGAAGAAGAAAAACAAATATTATTATGCTTAAAGTTTCCAATCCTTTAAGTCACTCTGGAGTTTTGGCTTGATTACTTTTTCTATGTGAGCTTCAACTTCATCAAGAGTATTAAATCTTAATTTCTCGCCATCATCTTCAGCATTCTTAACACAAGTGGAAGGGTCATGGTTCTTACAGACCAGAGGGCGTTTGTTGTATATCTTGCATTTGCTATTGGGATCTAATTTTGAGCAGTTTGTTTTGACTTCAACCAACCAGTCATCTTCATCATCAACATAGACTGAAATATTCTCGTGGGCAACCATCCATCTTATTATGTCCCAGTCTTCAACTTTCTTAGGTTCGTCTATCTCCACACAGATTTCTCTGCAGCAGTCACCATTACATCCATTGCAATTTACCATTGGATTCATAAAAAAATTAGGGATTTAAAAATGTTAGTATGTCCAAAATGAGATCTTTATATGAGACATTTTTCTGTAAAATTCCAAAGTAGGATTTATATTTTTAGATTCAAAAAGCATAATATTCAAACCCTCCCAAAATGAAAACCAGCCTGCAGGTTCTAAAAGTATAATTAAAAAACTCAAGCCAAAAGAGCTTTCTTGGAAATGAAATAAAAGATAAGTAGCAATTAACATTAAAATAATACCAGAAAAAACAAACAAAAAACCTTTTCTTAGAATTTTGTGTTTCTCTTGAAGTTCAGAGTGAAAGTGGCGAATGAAATGCTCGCGAAGGCGTCTTCGGATTGTTCTTTCTATGTTTAATCTGCGCTCATGAGCAGGAAGCAGAAATTTTAGTTCCAGACCTTCAACAGGTTTTTCTGCGCTGGCTCTCTGGGCTTCAACAAGGAAGTCATCAGACAATGCACGATGAGTAAATGGTCTTGGATCGAAATCGGAAAATATATCATCATAGTCATCAATAATCAGGCTTATCTCAGATTTGTTCAATAATTCTTTGGGATCATTTACTATATTCTTTTGGAACTTCATAGAATAATATTAGGGGAGTAAATTTTTAAAGGTTTACTTTTCGATTAAGACATTCCTAGAATAGCACTTGAAGATTACTATCATTGAGAAAATTATCATTATCAAAGAAAGCCATTGGCCAATTGTCAAGCCATAATAAATTAATTCTTCTCTTAAAAAGTCCAAACTGAAACGACCCAGACCCATGAAAAAAAGCATTAACCAAAATATGAAACCTTCTCTAAAAGAGTAATATTTTTGTAGGATTAAGAAGAAGCCTGCCAATGCGAAGCGCTTGAGTGAAGAATATAGCTGATAGGGGTGTCTGCAGAGGTCATCGCCGAAATTGAAGC
Organism: Candidatus Woesearchaeota archaeon; assembly: GCA_964473075.1. GTDB lineage: Archaea > Nanobdellota > Nanobdellia > SCGC-AAA011-G17 > GW2011-AR17 > JAGVZZ01. The sequence goes on along the minus strand of CAYYMN010000008.1, from coordinate 5,640 downwards.
ACCAAGGAACTGAAGTAATAGTGCCAAACAATTCGCCATTGATGAAATTTGCTATTCTTCCGAAGGCCAAAGCAATGAGACCAGGAACTACAAGAAAGTCTGCAAGTTTGTAGAAGGAAAAATGCTTTTTTTTAGAGAATAAGTAACAAGCAATAATTGTACCAAACAAACCACCATGAAAGGACATGCCACCTTCCCAAATGAAGAAGATTTTCCAGGGCTGAGAGAAGTAGTATGAAGGTTCCCAGAAGAAAACATGAAAGAATCTTGAACCGAGCAAGACGCCCAAAATTAAGTAATAAATCAAATCATAAACATCATCCTTAGAAAGAGAAAGGCTTTTTCGGGCTCTTAATAGAAGGAATGTTAACAGGATAAAACCAAGGACATAGACCAGACCATAGTAGCGGATCTCAAGAGGACCCAAGGAAAAGAGGACTGGATCAATATCAAAAGTAAGCATATTGGGATGATTATTTTAAAGTATATAAGTTTATCCTCGAGGAAACATAAAGTTTATATACTAATCTCGTCTATAATGATACATCAAAAATTGAGGTGAACAAAAAAATGGCAAAAGTTCTATGCAAGTGTGGCATTAAAAGAGAACCAGGATATTTATACTTTGTTAACAAACAAGGGCATGCCGCAAGAGTAAAAATGAAAAGACCTGGTATGAAAGGCGGATTCAAACAAGAAGTTTTAGAAAAATGCGGTGTTAAGAGAGAATCAGGGATGCTGTATTTCATTGACAAGCAAGGTAATGTGGCTTGTGTTGCAATGGCTAGAGGCGGCAGAAAGAAAAAAGCTGTTAAGAAGAAGAGATAAATTTTTATTTTATTTTTTTAAAAGTTATATTGTTTTTGAAGGGTAAATTTATAAAAAAGAATGCACTAATTATGTTTATGAAAATGCTTATCTTTTTACATGGAACTCTAATTATGCATAAAAATGCTTTGGGAAAAACAAGAGAAGAAATAGTAAAACAATCTAAACAAAGAGAAAAATCTGTGTTGGATTATGGAAATTATATTCCTATTGGAAATGCAGTAAAAAAATTGAAATGCTGGAAAAAGCAAGGAGTAAAAATTAGTTACTTAAGTTCTCATGAAAATATTAAAGATGTTGAGAAGGATAAATTAGTTTTAAAAAAATATCACTTCCCAAAAGGTAAAGTATACTTCAGGCAAGATGGAAAAAAATATTATGGCATCGTAGAAGAAATTATTCCTGATATATTGATTGAAGATGATTGTGAAAGTATTGGTGGAAAAAAGGAAATGGCTATAACAAAAGTAAATCCAAAAATCAAAAGAAAGGTCAAATCAGTAATAGTCAAAGAATTTGAAGGTATTGACAAACTTTCAGATAATATCAAAAATTACATTCCCTGCTAATACAACCACCAGAGAAATCATGAGGAATATAAGTTTGGTCTTGGATGTTTAAGATCTGTGAATCCTTAGAGCCATAGCGATAAATTGTGAGACCTTTGCATTTAGATTTCCAAGCAAGCATATACGCGCGTTTAACATCGCCAATAGTAGATTTGTTTGGGAGGTTGATTGTCTTAGAGACCGCATTGTCAATAAATTCTTGGAATATAGATTGCATTTTTATGTGCCATTCCAATGGGATGTCTAAGGCTGTGACGAAAAGCTCGCGAATATCTTTAGGAATTTTTTTCATATCTTTTATTGAACCCTGCTGGGAAATATCGAGCATTAATTCCTTAGAGTAGAAGCCATGATATCGAACAACTTTTTCGAAAATCTTGTTAGTTTCAAATAATTCTAGACCACCAAAAGCTTTCCTGACATAAGAAATTGCGAATAATGGTTCTATTGACGAGGAACAATCTGCGATTAAACTTATACTGCCAGTAGGAGCGATCGAGAGCAAAGTTGCATTTCTTCTCTTCTTCTTTAAATTTGATTTATGAAAGTTTTGGAATGCACCTTTTTCTTTTGCTAATTTTTCTGAGGTTGTTTCCGCGTGCTTCTTGATGAAAGACATTAATTCCCTTGCTTGATCCAAAGCTTCTTCAGAGTCATATTTGATTCCTAGTTCGAGAAGCATGTCTGCCCAGCCCATAACACCGAGACCAATTTTTCTGTTCGCAAGGCAAAGAGTTGCTATTTCTTTAGTAGGATATTTGTTGATTGTAATTACATCATCCAAGAATCTGATTCCAAGTTCTGTTGTTCTTGCAAGTTTTGGCCAATCAATTTGTTTGTTGTGGATCATATGAGAGAGATTAATTGAACCTAAAACACAAGACTCATTAGGGAGCAGTGGCAATTCTCCACAAACATTGACTGCTTCTATCTTTCCAAGTTTGTTCAAAGGATGTTTTCTATTTATCTCATCGATGAAAATCAATCCAGGATCGCCAGACTGCCAAGCATTCGCGCAGATGTAATTGAAAACTTCTCGAGATTTAATTTTGTTATCATCCTCTAAAGTCAAATAGGAATCGTTAATCACCGAGTGCATGAATTGGTCTGTAACAGCAATTGAAAGATTAAAGTTTTGTAATGAACCATGGGATTTTTCTGAGATGAAATCAAAAATGTCAGGATGATTTACTCTTAGCACTCCAATGCTTGCGCCTCTTCGAATGCCGCCTTGTTTGATTACATCACAGGATTTGTCGAACAGATGCATGAAAGAAACTGGACCTGAAGCAAAACGACCTGTGGAAGAGATTATTGAATTCTTGGGTCTTATGTTTGAGAAAGAGTAACCTACACCGCCACCACTTTGAAAGATTAATGCAGACTTTTTCAAGGAATCATAAATACCTTCTAAAGAATCAGGAATTTCTAGAACAAAGCAGGCTGCCAACTGATTCAATGTGCCAGAGTTTGCAAGACAAGGAGTATTCGGGAGAAAATCTAAGCTGCTAAGAAGCTGGTAGAATTCATTTGAGTATTTTTTTTGCAAATGTTTCTTTTCAGCAGAGGCTATGTGATTAGCAACGCGATAGAAAAGTTCTTCTGGAGTTTCTATAATTTTTCCTTGTTTGTTTCTTTTCAAGTATCTTTGGCTGAGAACTATCATTGCATTATGAGAAATATTATTCGAAGGTATTTTAAGGAATTCTTTGAGTTCAAAATTGAATTTTTTGTATGTTGCATAAGACTTCGCTACTTCTTTAAGGTTTAATTGCAATAGTGAATCTTCAACTATATCTCGCAAATCTGAGGTTGAAAAAATTAGTTTGTGGGAAGAGAGTTTGTTGAGTATAAGAGTTAATACTTTTTGGGATTCATCTTTATGAGAAACATCTTTCATTGCTCTAAGGATTGAAGTTCTTAATTTATGAGCATCAAAAGCTTTTAGTTCACCAGACCTCTTTTTTACATACGAAAGCATTATACTTTTTTAAAGCAGGAAAATTTAAATAACTTCTGCTTCATTATTTCCCCCAATATTTTTTGTCAAGGCTAATCCATGAATATCAAAAAGCTGTGTAAACAAAAGATATAGTTCTTTCGGTTCTTGTGTTTTTGTTCTAATCTCTTCTATTATTTTTCCAAAGGATTCAAGTTCTTCAAGACTAAAAGCATAATACAACTTGTAAATTTTTCGCAAGAGTTCATTTAAGCTCTCTAAACTTTTTGGTGATATTTTCTTTTTTTCAAAGCCAGCTTTTGCTATACTTTTATAGCTATCTCCTATATTCTCTAATTGCTCCACAAAAGCATATTGAAGGCAATTTCCTTGTCTTTTATTTATGTATCTGCGTGCACTATCTGCAAGTCTATTTACTTGATCATCTTTATGGATGAGTTCTGTAATCTTTGCTTGGTCTTGATTTTCAAGCGCTTCAACAAGTTCATCTCCAATAATTTGCAAGGTAAAGAAAATTTGTTTAATAAGAGTATCTACATCTAATGTATCTAGTTCTGCAATACGCTGAATATGAATAGAATCTTTTGTTACTTTAAGAATTTCAAAACCAACAAGAGTTCTTTTCAATAAGGATTCAATAGTCTTGATTTGTTTTTTATCGATTGTTAAAAGAATAGAATCATAACCTGCTTTGTAGAGTGCTCCAATGTAACGATTGAGCATGGAGTCGAGTTTTCGTATGTCTTTCTGAAAGCTTCTGAATTTATTTTGCTTTTGTGCAGAAACTAAAAGAATATTCCCTTCTTGAGCAACATCAACAGAATCACCAGAACCCAATTTTTGTTCTTGTAGCCATGTACTTGGAAGAGTAATCACACAACTTCTTTTTCCCATAGGCATAATGCTTCGTTGCATATGATTTCTTATTTGTAGAGGTATATAAATTTTGCTATAGACTGAATCTAGACTATCTAGACTAAAGTTTAATCTATTCTAACTGATGTAATTCTATAGTGGTTAAAATGAGAAAAATACAAAGAACTTTGGATAAGCTTTTAGAAGAAGGTCATATCAGTGGATATAATTATTTTCCTCAAAGACTTAAGCCCGGTCTTTACTCATTAATATTAAGTAATGTTCATGAAACACAAAGATATTTTGAAGAAGCTATGCATGACCTTTATTCTTGGGGTTATCCAAATTCTAATACAACTATAAATTTAAGAAAAAAATTCAGTTCAGTAAAATGGGATATTCATTATAGAATAAGAGATGATGATCTAAAATTATTCCCTAGTCTAAAGATTAGAAGTAAACAAGAGTATATAAAATTAAATCTAATTTTGTGTAGAACCCTTGAAGAAGCGGGGTTTAAAGATGAAGAATATTTAATTGGAGAAAATGAAGGGTATGAGATAGCTTTAATTTCAGATTCAGTTAAAGAACTAAGAATAAATGCAAAGAGATTTATTGAAAAATCGAACCCAAAAGAAGAGAATTCTTGGCATGATGCTTATAAGACTCCATTTATCTTAATTCTTGGAGAACTGAGTTTGCTTGAAGAACCTATTGAAGGCTTTTCTTTAGCAAGGATCTGTCAAAACTATTCTAAAGGTAGGGAATATTCTTTTATCTATGAAGAAATAGATCCGATTATAGCAAATAGTCTCATTGCTCTCAGATCAAAGTTTTTCCCTTGTTTAGTTAATAATTTACTTCTGAAGCAGGATTCACAAGATATATAAAATTTCTCCTACTTTAAAATTAAATGGTAGATCACCAAAAAAATACCCTAAAATATATAGGGAGTATAAGAAAAATTAAAGAAAAGACCTTAATGGATAAATTAATAAAAGATTTGAATGATTTAGAAGCTAAATTTGGTAAAGAATATGAAGTTTTGTGGATCCAACAAACTGGAACATCCGAAATATCTTCTTTTTATTGTTATGAACCTGCAGGATATTCAATAGATAACAAGGTAAATTTTATTTTGGAAAGATATAATCTTAGACAACTTAATGAACTAAGAACTAAGCTTGATGATTAAAAATCTCTACATTTTTAGATCTTAAAACTAATTTTCGTATAGCCTATTCTTAAAATGTAAAACTACATAATAAAATGAAATAGAAAAAACCTAACACATGTTGCAGGAATTAAAAATTTAAATTTAAAAAAGGAGACCTGTCTTGTTAATAGTTCGTTTTATCATAGACAATTGAAACGGCTCTGTAGAACAGTTTTGTATTCTTAGACCCTGAAAGCTAAAAATAAAGAATT
>CAYYMN010000007.1:23184-34603 GCA_964473075.1 Candidatus Woesearchaeota archaeon | reverse complement strand
GAAATGCTTATTTCTCAAAGTTGGCTAACGCCAACTAGAATTTCCGCGCAAAGCCTTCTGAGAAGAAAAGTATTTAAAGAATATTAATATAGATTTTTTAGAGGTGATATTATGGCAACTGTTGAAAATCAAATTTTATTGATATCCTACATAACTCTTGCTGCAATAATAGCAATGATTTATGGAATGAGAAGAATTTTCTTGCTTGAGAGAAAGATTGAAAGGCTTGAAGAGGCTATTGTTGGAAAAAGAAGAAGGAAATAAATCTTTATCTTTTTTGAAATTCAAATGAAAATAACTAAATGGTTGAAGGAAAATTGGTTGTTAGTTGTTGTGTTTCTTTTAGTTTTGTTGTTTTTTTACTTGGTTTTTAGAAATTAATTTGATAGAAACATTTAAATAGTTATATAAGTCTATACAACTTATGTTAGAATTATTAATGAAACAAAAGAATATTTTGCATTATCCCAAATTAGATACTGTACTAATGGTGGAAAAATTCATCTATGAAAATAGTGGAGAATTTAAGAAAAAAGCTTTGTGGGAACATTTACCTAAACAAATGATGTATCAAACATTTTGTGTTATTATTGATTATCTTATGCACTCAGGAAAAATTGCCATAGATAGTGAAGGAAAAATAGCTTGGGTTTGGGATCCTGAAGGTGTTAAGAAATATTTAGCAAGGAAGGATTTATCATGGAATTAAGTTCAGAAGTAAAATTTGTAGATGAAAATCTTAAGGAAGCTTATCATGATTTAGGAAGTTTGAAGATATTCAATTAAAAGAATGGTTAGATAGAGCTGTTAAAGATTTGAAGAAAAATGCCTTCACAGGTATCCAAATTCCAAAAAAATTAATTCCAAAGGAATATCAAAGTAAATATGGTCCATTGAGCAATTTATGGAAATATAATTTACCAAATGCTTGGAGATTGATTTATACTATCAAAAGAAATGAAGTTATTGTTTTGAGTATTGTTCTTGAATGGATGGATCATAAAGAGTATGAAAAAGTATTTGGATATTAAAGTCAAATTTTACAAACTTTTTTAAAATGTTGTGTGTTTTTGAATACTATGAAACTTGGAGTTTTATTCTCTGGAGGAAAGGATAGCACTTATGCGGCTTATCTAGCAAGTAAATCCAATGAACTCAGTTGTCTGATTACTATTCATTCCAAAAATTTGTATAGCTATATGTTCCATACTCCCTCAATATCTAAAGTTAAAATTCAAGCAGAAACTATGAACTTACCTTTGATTGAAGTTAATACAAAAGGAGAAAAAGAAGAAGAGTTGAATGATCTAAAAAAAGCTATAATTGAAGCAAAGAAGAAGTATAAGATTGAGGGCATTGTTACAGGTGCTGTTGCTAGCACATACCAAGCATCAAGAATACAAAAGATTTGTAATGAACTCAAACTTAAAGTTATTAACCCATTATGGCAAAAAGATCAAATTAAATTATTGAATGAACTAATAGAAAACAACTTTGAAGTCATCATTGTTGGTGTAGCTGCAGAAGGGTTGGATGAATCATGGTTAGGAAGGAAGCTTGATAAGAAAATGATCAACGAATTAATTCTTTTAAATAAAAAAAATGGATTAAATCCTGCTTTTGAGGGTGGCGAAGCCGAATCCTTTGTCTTGGATTGCCCATTGTTCAAACGAAAATTGAAAGTCATTGAAAAGAAAATAATTAAAGATGAAGGGAATTATAGACTAGAGGTTGAACTAGAATGATTATCAAAAAAATAACCTGTAAGAATTGCATGACTAAATCGAAGCTGACTGATTATGTGATTAATCCTTATACTGGTTGTCAGAATGGTTGCAAATATTGTTATGCAGATTTCATTAGAAAGTTCCAAAAGATAAAATATAAATGGGGTGATTTTGTTTATGCAAAAATTAACTGCCCGGAATTACTAGAAAAAGAATTAGAAAAAAATAAACCTGGACATATTTGGCTTGCAAGTGTTTGTGATTGTTATATGCCTGTTGAAAAACAATTTGGATTGACAAGAAAAATCCTAGAAACTATTGCTAAATCCCCCTTCAAGAAAAAGTTCACTATTGAGATCCTTACAAAATCGTCGCTTGTTGAAAGGGATTTTGATTTGTTGAAGCAATTAAATATAGAACTGGGTTGTTCGATTAATACCTTGAATGAAAAATACTCTAAAATTATTGAACCTCTGGCTTCATTACCTAAAGAAAGAATTAATGTTTTGAAAGAAGCCAAGAAACAAGGAATCAAAGTTTATGCATTCATTTCTCCTGTGATGCCATGTATTACTAATCTAGAACTCTTGTTTAAAGAATTAAAATTTTGCGATTATGTGTGGGTTGAAATCTTGAATATTAGAAAACCAATCTTAGCTCGTTTACTGCCAATAATCAAAGAAGACTTTCCAGAGCTAATGGAAGATTTTGAAAACATAATAAACAATTATGATGAATATTGTAATTCTATTGAGAATGAAGTTAAGCTATTATCAAAAAAATACAACCTCAAAGTTCAAGAAGTTGTGACTCATGGTAATTAATCATTATATTCAATCAAACTGAAAATATTATAATCAGAAAGCTTCTCCCTGCCCTTCAAGTTTGAAAGTTCAATCAAGAATGCACACTCTGTAACTATCCCCCCCAAACTTTCTATCAACTGAGTTGTAGCCTTTGCAGTGCCACCTGTAGCCAATAAATCATCAATCAACAAAACTCTTTCCCCAGGAAGGATGGCATCAGTATGAATCTCCAATGAATCTGTCCCGTATTCTAGTGTATAATCAATTCTTCTCGTATGCGCAGGCAACTTATTCGCCTTTCTAACAGGAACAAAACCAACACCTAGCATATACGCCAATGTTGCGCCAAGAATAAAACCTCTGCTCTCAATTGCAACAACCTTATCAATTTTCCGACCTTTATATCTTATCTTAAAATATTGCATTACATCTTTTAATCCATTTGGATCTTTCAATAGAGTAGTAATATCCCTGAACAACACACCCTGTTTTGGAAAATCTGGAACCAAACGAATCTTTTCTTTAATTTCATCTACCATAGCTTAAAAGAATAGAATTTTGTTTATTAAAGATTACTATACTCCTTAGTAGCTAATTGGATTTATCTCTTTCAATTGTTTCTTTATATTCTCTATATTTTGGAGGCTATTACTATAGATTGTGAACAATGTAGTCCCTCTTTTTATCTCCCTGTTTGCACGCACTCTCAAATAAATCCCAGCAGTTTTTTCCTCTGGAGCACCAGCCATTGTTGCAATCTTATTGATCTTTTGGTTGTCAATAAAAGTTATTTTTCCGTCCCTGTTTGCATTGACATTAAAGAAATATTTTGCCTTGGGAATGATAGGATGCTTGTGACCACCCTGGGCTTGAATAATCTCGATCATTTTTTGATAAGCTTTACCCGACTCAATAGAATCTAAAACTTTGTTCAACGAATCTTTTTCACCAACCAAATTTAATAGTTCTGTAGCCAAATAAATAGATTTCTCTCTTAGATCATTCGGCCCATCACCCTGCAATACCGAGAGCACATCTGCAGCTTCCAATGCAGGCCCGATTCCATTTCCAATCGGCTGGGAACCATCTGTTAATAAAACTTTGATTTTGAGATTTAATTTCTTAGAAACTTTAATGAACAATTTTCCTAATTTCTTTGCTTCACTTTTAGTTTTGACTTTTACTCCTGGACCATATGGTATGTCTATCAAAATATGAGTCGCACCTGCAGCTTTTTTCTTTGCGAGAATACTTGCCAAAAGCATACCAGTAGGATCCATGCTAAGTGGATGCCGAACATTAATCATTTTATCATCTGCACTCGCCAAGTCAACACCACCACCCCAGACCATGCAACCATTTGTTTTTTTAACTACTTCCATAATTTTCTCTTTGGAAAGTGTTACTGATGCAAGAACTTCCATTGTGTCTGAGGTACCGCTTGCAGATGTAATCGCCCTTGAAGAAGTCTTCGGCATTTTGTAACCGAGAGAAGCAATTATTGGCACTACTACCATTGTAGTCCTGTTTCCCGCAACACCTCCAGACGAATGTTTATCACAAATAATCTTATCCTTGAAATGTAATCTCTCTCCATTGTTTACTATTGCATTAGTTAGTGAAACTGTTTCTTCTATAGAAAGCCCTTTGGTATAACACCCAGAAACAAAATAAGTTAATTCAATTTCTGAAAGCTCGTTATTGACTATATCCTTTACTATTGTATCAATTTCTTCTGAAGTAAGTTCTTCGCCACTTAATTTCTTTTTAATGAACTGAATCGACATTGGTCTCTGTTCTTTGGAGAGTTCTATATGCGTGCCCTCAGGAATTTTTAATCTGTTGAATGCTTCCTGGAACAAACCAACCTCATTCTCTTTAATTCCACCTTCAGAAACATTAATTCTTTGCTCTAATCCTTTTGATATGCACCCTTTCCTTTGGAAATAATGATAGCTTCTTTGCTGCCTTTTCATGAAGAACTGCAATTAATGGACCTCCAGTAGAAAGATTAATCTCTTTTATTTTAAGCTGCATTATTCACCTCAAATATTTTAAAGGAGAGTGTATATTTAAATGTTTTCACAAATTTTTTCTATTCCTTAGAATTAATGGGTATGAATATTAAGCTTCGTTTTTGATTTCCAAATAAATGCTTATTATTTGTTCTAGCAGAGATAAAATTAATGGTCCAATAATTATTCCTGTGATGCCAAATGCAGCAACTCCTCCAAGCACACCAATTATTATTATTAATGGATGAATTTTTGCCCTGTAGCCTAGGATCTTTGCTCGCAAAAAAGTATCAATTAATGTTGAAAGAACTATTGAACCAAAGAGTGCAATAAAAATTGCCTGTGTTGTGTTTCCCTGGATGAATGCAATAAGTGCTATTGGAAGCCAAACGAATGTAGCTCCTATCGCCGGAAGGATTGCAGTGATTATAATTGCCAACCCCCAAATTAATGGATTTGAAACACCTAGGAAATAAAAGCCGATTGTTGCAACTATTCCTTCGATGAGAGATAGTGCCAATGTTCCATAAAAAAGGGATTCAATTGTAAAGGTAATTTTATTAACAAACAATTTTTTGTAGTTTTCTTTTATTGGAAAGAGTTCTATAATTTTACTAACTATTTTGCTGCCATCCTTTAAACCAAAGAAGATAACAACTAGCGCTATAAAAAAGTTTATTATCAAATTTGGAATTGATAGAATAAAACTTGCGAGCCATGAGATTAAAAAGGAAGTAACATTTTTTGTAATTTGATTTAAATGATATTGAATCTGTGGAGTTTTAGAAATATTCAATGTATTTAAAAGTTCTTCAAAAGTATCTTGATTTGTAGAGATATAAAGCTTTGAAGCCTGATCCAAGAGTGCATTCCCAAGAATTAAAATTGGGATTAGAATTATTAAAACTAATGCTATGGTTAGGATTGTAGCAGAAATTGTCTCTGAAAGCTTTTTTCGAAGTATCTTCTGAAGTGGATAGACCATATATGCCAATACCAAACTTAGTATGATTACAGATATGAATGGCTTAACAACTAAAAATGAGATATATAAAAAAAGAATTAATAATGCATAATTGAAATATTCATTTAATTGTTTCATACTCTTTTTTGATTATTTGGATAATATTTAAAGGTTTTGCTAAATTTCTTCCGATTCTATTTCAAATTGATCATAAGTAGCAAGCTCTTCGACTATCTCAAGTTTATAATTAAGTTTTTTTAGTTCCTTGGAAAATTTCTTAACATTGTTTTTTGCGCAGATTAACCTTTTCTTCAAAGGATCAATATCATTTTCAAAATATTTTAAAACCTTTTTGTGCATTTCTTCTAAACTTTCATTTCCATAGATTACACCCCGAATTAAAGTTCCTTCAGTTGTAATAATATCATAAGGCTTTTTTGCGTTCTTAGCACGAAGTTTTATTCTGTTCATCATTTGCACTGAATCTTTTAATCTGGTTGTGCAGTAATGAATCTTTAGCTGGGGATAGGCCTCTAAAATTTGGAATGCAATTTCTTCAGAGCCTTTGATGCCATAAGAGAATTCATCTTTTGTTGTGTAACCTAACTCTGCAAGTTTGTTATGTTCAGCATCAGCGTATTCAAGTTCATTCAAGTTAATGAAATCTACATATTCTTTCGCATATTCAATTAATTTTTTTATATCCTTCTTTGGAATGCAAGGAATCTCTATACCTTTAATCATTTTTGTTTTGAATTTTAATTTATACCAAATTTTATCATCATCCAAATCCGGATGGAACCTTATCTCATCCAAGCCAGCTTCTTCTAATTGTTTGATAATATCTTCTGTTACTAATTCTAGAGGAGTGTATAGATGAATATGAAAATTCTTGAACTCTTTTTTTAAAAGTTTGATTGCTTCCAGTGTTCTTGATAATTTAGTTAATGGATCACCGCCAGTAATTCCTGCCCCCTGTGCAGAAGAGATTCTTGCTTCCTCGACGATTTCTTTGAGTTCAGTTATTGGCCTTTCATTGGCATAGATTACATCCTTGTGGAATTTTTGTTCTGAAAGCGGACAGAAATAACAAGATTTTGTACAGACTCCAGTGATGAATAATACTAGCTTTCTTCCCTTGACACAGAGTTGGCAACCTCTAGGAAGTTCTCCATTTGAATATGATTCGTAGCCTGTTGGTTTCATAGGATTAAATATTTTGAGAGAGTTTATAATTCTTCTTTTTTTATATCCTGGCAATATCCCAAAGAGATTCAAAAATGAGATTTCTTAAATACATTCTCTAGAGCCTTAGGAGTAATTCTCCAAATTCTTACATGTGCAGGTCTATTTGCACTTTTTGGAGGGACTAAATTTCCTTTAACAATTTCAGCAACTTCTTTTTCAGTTGGAATAATTGTTCTACCATTAGAATAAAATGATCTTCCACTATCTTCTCTAGTTAAACCTAAATGATCGACAATTCCAGTTGCAGTAATCCTTTCATCATTATACCTTAATTCTCTAAGTACAACCAAAGAACTTGGATAAGTTTCACAGGCTGTAACAAATGTGCACAATGGACCATAGCTACTTGGAAAAATATAAATCGTGCCTGTGCTCATTTCTTTAAAACCAGGATTTCTTTTTGCATCTAAATCTGCCCAAGCCTCAACTTCAATAATTCTACTTAACTTTTCACCATATCTTATCTGTGCACCACAAAGTCTATTTGCAACTTCATAAGACCCGCCAGTCCAATCAAAAGTTTCTATTGTTTTAACTTCTTGTACTAATTCAGCAGCTTCTTCTGGCTTTAATCCTGACAACAAATCCATTAAATAATTAGTAATTCCTTTTCGAGTCATGATATTAGTTTTTTTAATAGAATTTATAAGATTTACTCTATCTTTACTACCCCCAAACTCTTTCTAATTTCTGGGAATTGCGCAATTTCTTGCATTAATTCAAAATGTTCAATGGCATCCTTTAATAATTTCTTTCTTAATTTCTCATCAGTTCCTGTTAAATCTTTTTTTAATTCTTGAAGAACATTCTCTCCTTTGTATACTCTTTGAAGATAAAGCCTTCTAAACCTATTTTGTAAAATCCTTTGAACTACTTCACTTTGATCATATAAAGAGGGTTTAAAATTTATCCCTTCCAAAGCATTCAAAAAATCTCCCTGCCAGTCAAGATTAACATTTTGTCTTCTTCTTCTACAAACTCCCAAATATTCCCTAACAACAGCAGGATGTAACATATGCCTTTTACTTTGAGGTAAAACTTTTTCTCCATAGATTGCAGCCAACAAATCATAAGCATCAACACCAAATTCTTTTACAATTCCTTCAGCCCCTTTTTCTAATAAAAATTCTAGCATTCCTATTCTTTCTTGTCCAAGCAAATCTCCAGAACTAATATCTTCAAATAACCCTTTTAATCTATTTGATAAAATTTCATCACCTTGTTCTAATCTGTTAAGATACAAATCTTCAACATCCCCTTGGACATTTAATCTGAGTAATAAAGGTCTATATGATTTTCTTGGTTTTGTTCTGTAAATTTTTCTATCTACATCATATTGCCTTAAAAAAAAAGGAATCGTACATTTATGTCCTTCTTTATCTATCCAAATTTTTAAATTTTCAGGGTCTAATAAATCTATAAACCTATTCGCACTTTCAACAATTAATGGAACATCATCTAAAAGATCCGTTAAATTTTTTTGTAGTTCTCCATTTAAATTTTCTTTAAAATATTCCTTTAACAAACTCTGATTTCTCACTAAAGCCTGCCATAAATTTTCTTTTTCATAATGAGGAAGATCCGGAAATGTAACTCTTGGCTCAATCCATTTTTCACTTTCTTTTAAATCTCTAACAATTCTTCTTACATCGCATAAAAAACCATTATCAACAAATGCAGTTTGTTCTTCAACCAAGGTTTGATTTTTAGGATCCCAATACCTTAGAAAACCATGTAATGTTGCATTAACAGAATATCTAAATAAATCATAATTTTCTACCATAGTAGTTGCAATTGATTCTAAACTCACAATTCTTCACCCCTTGCAATTTTAGTTAAGGCTGCAATAACAGCACCTTGATCCCCACCTCCTTCTACAAACTCTTTAATCCTCTCTCTAATAATATCCAAACTTACTCTTCTCAATTCCAAACCAGTATCCAAATTTTTAAACCCAATACTTAATTCTCCAAGATTTTCTTCTTTATCCTTGCCACCATTTTTTTCTGTTCCCTTTGGTTCTTTTTTTGGTTTAGAGAATGAATAGTCTACCATTAATTCAAACATTTTATTCTCTATTTTTCCCTCAGAAACTTTTTTTCCAGCAAGCAAAAGGTGAACCAGTTGTCCTTCAGGTTTTGGTCTTAATGTTCTAAAATCAATAGCTTCAATAACCTTATATCTTCCTGTTATTCCTTCATCTAATTCAAACCCAGCCAATATAAAATCCATTTTTAATTTTCTAAGGATCTCTCCAGTTTCATCAGCAAAAGCACTTGGTGGAAGGAGCCAAATTCCATAACTTTCGTCTCTTAAAATTCTTCTGTTTTCTCTTATAGCTTCTACTCTTTGTTCCTGGCTAAGTAAATTGAGCACATTCGCTGCAACACTAAAATCAAACCTTTCATCTCCCAAAAAAGGCATATGATGAATAGAGCCTTGGTATGTTTCAATTTCGAACCCTAAATCATTAGCAGCTTTTTTTCCATATTCAAGCATCCCTTTCAAATAATCAACACAGACAGTTGGTCTTCTTAATATTCTTGCAAGCTGTGCTGGTCCAGAACCGAGTTCTACAATTTCTTTTCCTTTTATGCCCAAATGATGCATTGCCATTTCAATCAATCTTCCTCGATTTGAAGAACCACTAGCTTCCCATCTGTGATTAAAATGATCCACAAATGCTTGAGCCAGACCATTCCTAATTAATTCATCCATTGCTGCAACTCCTCCACCACTCAATCTTCCTAGAATCATCCTTACAAACTGCGGAGATGAATACAGCCAAGGAATAATCTCTCTTTCTCCTTGTGGTTTTACTCTTCCAGTTAAACTTCTAGCATCTTCAATACTAATCGCATCAGAACATCTTTCAGCAATGTCAATAATGCTAGCCTTTCTTCTAACATGATCTCTAATTCCAATATCAATTGTTCCTTTACAAATCAATTCATATAAATGCCCTTCTCGTTCCTGTCCACTCCTACCTAATGCTCTACCTAAAGCCTGCCTCTCAATTCCTGGTTCCCAGTCTCTTTCAAATTGAACAACATGATTTCCTGCATGTAAATCTCTTCCTTCCCTTAATGTTCCATAAGTTGCAACAATAGTATCAACATCCGGATTCGTTTGAAATTCTAAAACAACCTTATCCCTCTCAGAATAATGCATTGTCCTCTGTCCATTTAATCCTAATAACTCTCTTTCTGATCTTTTGAGATCAACTCTATATTTTTGATCTACATACAAACCCTGCTTTTTTAATTGAACAACCTCCCCTCTGTTTAATCTTATTTTTCTGTTCTGAGAAGAAACTGTTTGATCAACCCTGACTACATTCCTTCCCCCTTGAATTAAATATTTAGTAATAGGTACAGTTACACCCATCGTATGTTTACAAAATATTATTGCTTTTTCATCTTCCGGAATAACACTTAAAGCTTCTTCTAATGCTTTATATCTACTCGAAACAACTCCTTTATTACTTTCAATTAATTCAACCTCACCATCAATAAACACTTCTTTAATTTTTCTCACCATACTTTTACTTCCTTCATATCTATCCGAGTGAAGTAATTGCATATCAATGGTTGCATATCTTGTTAGTAGCAGTTTATCAGTTTCACTTAAAGTTTTAGAATTTACAATTTGCAAAAAAATTTCTTTTTCAGTGTCACTAAGTTCAAATCCAATTTCCATTGCATCTGGTATTTCAACTCCAGAAACCTCTTCTGCTGTAAGTTTTGGTTCTTTTTGCCATTGTGCATAAAACCTTCTTACTGCTCCTGGATTATTTCCAACTGCACTAACAAAATCTTGTGGTGTTGCAAACCTCTCGGGATCTAAAACAGAAGCAACAACTGCAATATCTCTTATATCATTTGGAGTTTTTGTCCCAGATAAAAATGTTGCGAATCTTGCTCTCTTCGCTAATTCATAAAATGCATTTGTTTTTTTCTTTAATGTATGATCCCTTACATTATGAAATTCATCAGCAATCAAATAAAAATCATGCCTGCTTGTATCATCAGGATGGTTGTGTGTTAAAACAGAAACTAATTCTGAGAATACATATCTTTTCTCTCTGTCTTCAATTTCAGCTTCCTCAAATGCAGCAGCTAAACAAATTTCATCTAAACCACTCTTCTCTGTAAGTTTATGTATTATTAATGGATCACCATCATTTGAATGTCTTTTTCTAGTATTTGTTAAATAATTAACTGCTCCTATTTTATCACCTTTATATCTTTCTACTAACTCATCTGTACGCATTAATATCTGCTCATCTTCACCAACTTCTTCTCCATTTTCTTTTTCAAGCTCTTTATACAATAAATCATAACTTACAAACACAAAATCCACATCAGATCTAGCTGCTCTTCTTAAGTCTTCTTCTCTATCTTCTGGTGTGATTACACAGTAAGTTGGTTCATCCACGAGATATTCATCTAACTTTGTAATCCAATTATTTATCAAATAACCTGGACATAAAACAAGAGTTTTAACTTTCTTTCCAAGTTTTCTTTCTAGACCATACTTTGCTAATCCTGCAGGGGCAGTTTTTCTTGTTCCTGGTTCATCACCAATAATTACCCTTTCTCTTCGAATAATTTCAGTAGCGGTATGCAATTGTTGAGGAGACATAAATGGAATCTCTTC
>CAYYMN010000007.1:0-23174 GCA_964473075.1 Candidatus Woesearchaeota archaeon | reverse complement strand
ACCTCACCTTTGTTTCAAACTCTCTTGTGAAAGCTTCATAACTTCCTTTAGATTTAAGTGCTTCAACATATAGCCTTTGCCAGTAAGGAACATCCTGCATTTCCTCTACATCAGGAATTCTCCTTAACTCTTTCACAATTCTATAAAATCTCTGTTCTAAAGAGTGCTGAGAAAAATCTAATGCCATCATTATTCACTCACTTCACCACCAAAATATTCCGCTTTTTTGTCTAAAGAGAATGTCATATAATTCCTATATCTTTGAGATTCTACATTTAAATAAACAGTAACTAATCGATTTAATTGTGTCTCTCCTATTGTAGTTTTTTCTCCTCTTATAGTTTGTAATCTTTGTATTAAATCTGGTTCTTTTTGAATTACTCTAGATATATAAGTACCTAATGTTTGCGCTCCTAAATCTCCTAATCTTTCTTTCCTTGAAATGCATTCATTAACAATCTGCCTCATTTCTTTTACATTTCCTAGAATTTCTCTTCCAGGAAGAATATAATGCCTTTCTAAATTTTGTCTTTTAATTAAATCCCCTTTTTTAGCTCTTAATCTTCTTGCACCATATAATGCATAAAGTACATCAGAAAGATGCCTTGGAGAATAACGACCCCTATTTTCAAGCATTTCTTTAAGTAGTGGAGTATAAACTTTATCAATATCCTGAGTGGAATTAAATAATCCTCTATCCACAACATATGCAATGTCTTTTGCTCTACTTAATGCTCCAGCAACTTTTCTCCAATATTCTAGAACATCTTTTTCTCTCTGGCTTTGATTTATTTTTCCTGAAGAGATTGCTTGTAATAAGAAACAAGGGTCTTTTCCTTTTATATCTTGTTTCATAATCCATTCAATAACATCTGGAGCAAGATCAAATAATCCGGGGTCTTCTTTTTTTATTTTTTCTAAAAATTCTGCTCTACAAAACCCATCTATAAATTTTTTTCCTTCTGAAGTTTTATAAAAATTCCTGATCTCTCTTTTAATCCCCTGCAATCTTTTTCTAACCATCTCCTGTAACCAAGATTCTAATGAATGAACTTTAACTAATCCAATTCCTAGTAATCCTTCAAGTCCAGGAAATCTTTCGCTAATTTCATCTCTTCCATTTGCAGACCTTTTTTCATAATCTAATAATCCTTGATCTAACTGTGCTAAGTGTGCAACTTCATCACCATGCTCCAAAACATAAGCATACAATATTGGATCAATACGAGTTCGCCTTTGTTTAGCCCGGTCTCCATCTTTCTTTAAAGGATCATTTGTTGGATCTTTGTTTCTTCTCCTTCTATCCACTTTTTTAGTGATGATTCCTGTTTCTCCTATTTGTAATATAGATAGTCCTGCCGTCTCCAACTGCTCCAAAACATCAGCACTCGTATAAAATTTCTCTGCTTTAGCTAAATCCAATTCTTGCTCTCCTTCTCCTAAAACAAAATAAATTCTAACTGGATTTCCTTGAGAATCATAAGTTTCCGGTGGTTCCAAAACAAGAATAGTTCCTCCACTTAATTCCATTGCTCCTAATGCTTCATAATCAATTAAGGGTCTTACTGCTTCTGCAACAGCTGTTCTTCCTAAATCTCCAGATAATAATCTTTGGACATTAACTCCTTCACTTCTAAGTCTTTCAACTAAGTCTTTTGCACTTCCTGTTCCTAACAATTTTCTAAGGCTCATTCTGAAACCTCCTTAAGAAAATATTTTCCTTGAACTTCATCTAACAAATCTTGATCAGCCAATCTTAATATTGCATCATCCACAACATCTTGAGTAATCATTGGAAATTTATTCCTACACATAGCAATTACTCCATTTTCATCTAGACCATTACCATCAACAATTCTCATCAAAGCAAAATAGTCTAAAACTTTCATATTTAACTCTTCTGGACTTAGTTCTCTAACATCATGCCTTAGTCTATCATAAATCCCAAGAACAAATGCATCAAAAGCATTCCTAACTAATTGTTCTGCAATAGGTTCTCTAGCACCAAATAAATAACTTTCTTGTTGAGATGACCAAAAATTATTTCCTAATGTAAAACCATGATTATCTCTAGTGAATACTGATCCTTCAACATTATGACCATGTCTTTCAATATAACCCTTTCTTTGAAGTGCATGGCTTAGATTATTAATTTGTAACGAAAAAGCTTGTCTTCCTTCATTGGTTTGCACTCTTTCATATCCTAATTCATCAACATTTCTTCCTAACTCTGGATTTATCTTTTTTGTTGTAACTAATCCTTGTTCTGTCATTCCTAAAATAAATCTCATCCCCATTAAATGATACAATTCTAAAATATCCTGTCCACTTCTTACAAGACCAAAGCCTATTGGTTCTGCTGGTAAATCTAATCCATATTTTTTTCCTATGTTTCTTAATCTTTCAACTTCTTCTGCATATGAAATTGTTTTCTCACTGGACAAAATAACTCCTCTTCCTAATTTTGTTTCGTTCGTAATACCTTCAGTCTCTTCAATAACTGCTTCCAACTTTTTTTCTCTTAATCTTCCAGCTTGAAATCTACAATCAACACTAACTTCATTACCTAATTGACCTATTTCAGATAATCCTAACAATGCAGTCATAGTTTCAGCAATATCATAAATTCTTGCAGCTAATTCTCTATTTGTTCTTCTTTCTTCTCTATTCAATCTGTACAAATAAGAAACAAACTCTTTTCCTTCTTCTTTTTTTCCTTCAACTAATTCAATACCCTGAAATTTATCCTCTAAAAGAGGGATCATAGCCCAGAATTTCAATTCCTCATAAACTTTTCCAGATTGCGTTAATAAAACTGGAATTGTGACCCTAAAATAATCCCCTTCTTCATCTTCACCTTCAAACTCTAATCTAAATGGTATAACCTCTTTTTCTGTAGTGATACTTCTAACTTGTTCAACAATTTGTTCTAAGCCAGTAAATTCCTTTGCAACAGATTTAACCTCACTAACAATTCTTTGATATTCTTCAATTCTTCTTTTTTCACAATTTCCTTCTTCAAATGCTTTTTGAGCAAGAGGTAATTTTCTTGTTCGCTCTTCACAAAAACCTTGAAAAACTACTTTTGGCATAAAACTTATAGCTTGCCCAAATATATTAATTCCTAACTCTCTATCAATAACATCACCTTTATCATTAAAAACTCTACCTCCATTTTCAAACAAGCTTATCGTTTCTTCTGCAACTCTAATTTTTTCTACAGCCTCAGAATAACCTTTCATTGCATTAATATCTACTCCAACTGATTCTAACAATTTCTCAAGTTCATATCCCTCAAGATTACAATAATTTGAAATATAATCTTCAACACCTTTTTTAGTTAATTCCAAAATCTCTGTTAATTCTCTTTCACCAAGTAACTCATAAACCATTTCCATCCTTTGTCTTACTCTTTCAACAACTTCTAAACTCTCATACAAAGGCTCAACTCTTGTCCTTAAACCTGAAACTTGATTTTCTAAGATTCTTTTATTCGTTATTTCACCATTAAGTCTTGCTTCCAAATTCGCTTCTCTTCCCATAATTTCATCTAAAGTTCTTTCTTTTTGCCCCAACTCTACACTTAACCCTTTTATTATATCTCTTGCTTCACCTAATCCAATATCGAGTTCTCCATTTTCCTTTTGAACAACCCTTAAATCTCCTGTTAATTGATCATACCTTTCTCGTAACGAACAACTAGAAGTACCACATTTACTTTCATTTACTATATCTCCATCAGTTCCAAAATAAGTAGCCTTTCCAGTAATATGTCCTTGAGTTAAAGCATAATTCATGGATCCAAGAATTCTAGAATCTGTTGAAATAACTCTCAAGCCTGCAACTCCACTTCCATTTCTTGCTTCCACTGAAAGATCTTCAATTTCAAAAAAAACACCTCTTTCTCTTAAGACTCGTATTAAACGTTTTTTCCCCTCATCTCTATCAGAAAGATTTCCATATTCAAGTCTAAATGCAAAATTAGCACTTTGTTTTATAGGAATTTTAGCCATATTATCCAAAAGGCAACAAATCATTCTTTTATTAATCTTTCTATTCTTTTACTTTTAGAAAGTAATAACATGTAGAGATGAACTTAGGAATAATTGAATTATTAGTGAACAAAGTAAGAATCAAAAAACAAAAAAAATTCAACAACCTTTTATAGGAGTATATTTTGTGTTTTTCTATGTTTTACCATATAATCACTTCAATCGGATGCAATCTGAACTGCAAGTACTGTGACAAAGAAGACTTTGGAGAGCCTGACGAAGAAACCTATGATTACAAAGTACCAACAAAAATTAATTATGATCTAGAAAAACTAAAGAAATTCATTAAAAAAGAAGACTACATCACTTTCTATGGCGGTGAGCCCTTGCTTGGAATAGAAGATATTAAAAAAATAATGGATTCCATAGAATGCCAAGGATTTCTTATACAAACCAATGGATTACTATTGCATGAACTAGGCGAAGAATACATCAAAAAGTTTCATACAATTTTAGTTTCCATTGATGGAGATGAAAAAATCACTGATAAAAATAGAGGCGAAGGTGTATGGAAGAAAGTTATGGAGAATGTTAAATTGATTAAGGATCAAGGTTTTAGTGGAGAATTGATTGCACGAATGACAATAACCAAAGATTCAGATGTTTACACACAAGTTAAATGGCTATTAAAGAATGGATTTGATAATGTGCATTGGCAGTTAGATGGCTTGTTTTGTTCAAAGGATGAGCTGAAATGGTTGGAAAAATATAATCAGGATGTTTTGAAATTGATGGATTATTGGATTGAAGAGATGAAAAAAGGTAAAGTATTGAGGTTGTATCCTTTCATTGTTGTCATGGATTCTATCCTAAGGAAAGAAAGATCTTTGTTAAGATGCGGTTCTGGACATAGTAATTTCACTATTGTTACAAATGGAAAGATTTCACCTTGTCCTATTATGATTTTGATGAAAAAATATTACTGCGGGGATATTGATAGTGGATATAAGAAAGTGTTTGTGAACTGGAGATGCACAACTTGTTTTGAATATGATCTCTGTGGAGGAAGATGCTTGTATTCAAATTTGTTGTATAGTGATCAAGATGGTTATTGGGAATTGTGCGGGGCTGTGAAAGTATTCTTGAATGGATTGAAAGAGAGAAGTGAGATTGTCAAAGAGTTGATTGAAAAAAAGATTATTTCGTTAGAGGATTTCAAACATTTGAAGTATAATGGTGTGGAAGTTATTCCTTAATCCATTCAAATGCTCGCTGACACTGCAGGCGAAATGAAATTAATAATTAAAAAAAATTTCTTACTTTATTAAAAGCTTTTTTCATAAATCCTAATTCTGGAGCAGGTAATAAAGGATTTTTATTCTCCTTTGTACAAGTCCATTCTACACCTGTTTCAATTTCATTTTCCTTCCAACAATCTTCAAAACTTTCAGGTATTCTATCACCATTGCTATCTATTCCATTAACTTTATCACAAATAAATACTTGATATCCATCATCAGTACCATCATCATTACCATCATCAGTACCATCATCATTACCTGCATTTACACCAGGTTGATCAGTGCATCCATCATTTATTTCACCACTATCTTCATAACCATAGCTATAAAATTGTGCACCATTATTATCAGTAGCAACTGCAGGATAAGGTTTAACTGCCACTATAGAATATGCAGAACCTGAAGAGATAGATTCTTTAGTTAAATAATATTGTAAATAATTTTCATAAACTTCCACACCTTCTGACAAATCACTAATCAAATCTCTACATCTTGCTCCATCATAAGATAATATTCCTATTATACTATCTTCACAAAGACCAGAAGCAGCATCTATAACATACCGGCAATTTCCTTCTAAGTTTTCATCCTCTGATGCAACAATTATTTCTCTTTCTGTTGATTCAATTAATGACCCATCCTTGCCTTGAAAAGTTATAACCGAACTTTTAATTTCTTCTCTGCTATTACTATGCCAGAAAACAACTACTTGGTTATATTGATCATTGCTTCCTGATAGGGCTACTTTTGGGAATACAACATTCTCCATAGTTTTATCATCGCTAAACATATTTAATGAAGATGTTATTGCATTGCCTTCCATATCAAATACTCTAGTCATAGGCTTATATTCATTATCACTTTCTGTCTGCCAAGCAGCGGCAAATATTTCTGTATCTTCAATCTCGCCAGCAACAATTTCAACATTTTTATGGGCATTATCACTATTTGTAAACAAGGGGATTTCATTATCAATAGCTCCTAATTCCCCATCATAAATTTGACCAATAGTAATAGGACTAACTTCGTTTCCATCAAATTGGAATAATTTTGCATAGACTCCTGAATCTTCATTATTTTTCTTATTATCCGCCCAACCTACAACAATATTATCCTTGTAAAATCCTACTGAAGGAGAAGTAGCATCATAAGCTCCATAATAATAATTATTTGAAAGCTTTTTATCACCAGTTATCTCTAAATGGTTATTCACTAAAAACTCCCCATCAACATCTGTCGAAATAAATGGTAATACTGAACCATCATCCTCAAATACTTTCATTGCAACATCATAACTATAGCTTTCATCATAAGTATCATATTGAGTTCCTTTATTTTGAATATCAGTATAGCTAACCTCATACATATCTACACAAGGACCATATTCCAACTCATTCAAATGATATTTAATATTACCTTGATCCTCATAATCCCATAATTCTGAATCCCCAGGGCTATAATCAGGATCACCTAAAGATTCAGTCTTGATAGTCCATACAACTGCAAATTCGCCATATTCATTCATTGCAACATCTGCTTCGCCGATTCCATCATAACTTGGTCTGGCAGTACCTTCACAGGTATTTACTTGACCTTCAGAAATCAATTCGCTATTTTCTAAATCATATAAATGATAATAAACTTTATTTTTTGCAGTATAAACC
This sequence comes from Candidatus Woesearchaeota archaeon, assembly GCA_964473075.1. Taxonomy (GTDB): domain Archaea; phylum Nanobdellota; class Nanobdellia; order SCGC-AAA011-G17; family GW2011-AR17; genus JAGVZZ01. The sequence continues at coordinate 16,217 of CAYYMN010000007.1, read as the reverse complement.
AAAACAAGTCTTTCATCTGAAGCGGCAAGATTTACAGTGTCCCAATCAATGTTAGGAGGGACTTCAAAAGTTATTTCTTCCCCAGCAGTTATTGAATTTAAACTAAGTCCATTCTCACTAAGACTATCCCTAACAACACTTTCAAGCGCAAAGACATTTCCACTTAAAACATAAATTATTAATAAACTAATCATTATTTTTTTAAAATTTAATTTTGACATTCATATCACCTCTAAAAAAAAGTTAATTCCAAGGTTTTTATACTTTTCGCAATTATCAAATCTAGTCTGTGATTATTTGAATTTTATATCTGGTTTAATTTTTCAGTCTTGTTGAGAAGTAAAAGAGGTTTCAAATTTATTTTTTTCAATGTATATATTATTAGAATGACTTGGCTTGTAAGCATACTATTTGAATGGACTTAAATTCTCCGTAAACAAATATTTCTTAAAATTAGAAGAAAAGTTTATATAGAATCTAGGCTTCAATCCTAATTATGAAAAAGAGTGTGAGTTCTTTGTATAAAAGTTTGAATGATAAACAAAAGGCTTATGTTAATCTTAATTTAAAGGAACCAAGAAATGGGAAATATCTATTATGTGCTTTTCATTTATTGCCTAGAGAAAAACTAAATATTCTTCAAGCCGCCGCAGAAGTCGCCGCAGAATCATCAACAGGAACTAATTTCAAAGTCAATACTGAAACTCCTTTTTCCAGAGAGCTGAATGCTTTGGTGTACCAATTGGATTTGAAGCGATCGTTAGTTTGGATTGCATATCCCTGGAGAATATTTGATAGGAATGGAAATATTCAAAACATTCTAACTTTTATTGTGGGTAATGTTTTAGGAATGAAAGAAGTTTCTGCATTGAAATTATTGGACCTCTGGTTTCCATCAGCCATGCTAGAACAGTACGACGGCCCAAGTTATACCCTGGATGATATGAGGAAATATCTAAATGTTTATGACAGACCAATACTAGGAACAATAATCAAACCAAAAATGGGCCTTACTCCTGGAGAGTATGCAGAAGTATGCTATGATTTCTGGATGGGTGGCGGAGATTTTGTAAAGAATGATGAGCCACAAGCAGACCAAGATTTTTGTTCCTTTGAAAAAATGGTTAAGAATGTGAAAGCTGCGATGGATAAAGCAGTGAAAAAAACTGGAAAGAAAAAAGTCCATTCATTCAATGTTTCTGCTGCTGACTTTGATACAATGATTAAAAGATGTGAAATAGTTAGAAATGCTGGATTTGAAAATGGAAGCTATGCATTCTTGATTGATGGCATTACTGCTGGTTGGATGGCAGTGCAGACTTTGCGAAGGAAGTACCCTGATGTGTTCATACATTTTCATAGAGCAGCACATGGAGCATTTACAAGACAGGAGAATCCATTTGGGTTTACAGTATTGGTATTGTCTAAGTTTGCTAGATTGGCTGGTGCGTCCGGAGTGCATACTGGAACTGCAGGCGTGGGAAAAATGGCTGGAAGTCCAAAAGAAGATATTGTTGCAGCGAAGAATATTTTACACTTTAAAGAAATGGGCTACTTTTTTGAGCAATCATGGACAACTGTGCCTGAGAAGGATAAAGATATTATCAAGCTAGTGCATAAAGATCTAGCGCATCATGTGATTCTTGAAGATGATAATTGGCGGGGAATGAAAAAGTGTTGCCCTATTGTTTCTGGTGGATTGAATCCGACTCTGTTGAAGCCTTTTATTGATGTGATGGAGTCGATTGACTTTATTACTACCATGGGCGCAGGATGCCATGCACATCCCGATGGAACTGAGGCAGGAGCGAGAGCTTTGGTACAATCCTGTGAAGCGTATAAGAAGAAAATTGATATTGTGAAATATGCCAAAACACATAAAGAACTTGCTGTGGCCATAAAATTTTTTACTAAGAATACTGCTGTGCATAGTGGTGAGAGGAATTAAAGTTTGTAAGCTTCATCATGATGACCAAAAGATAAAAATCTTACAAGTTTACTATTTTCATCAATCTCATATTTTAATACAAAACTTTTCATGATATGAACCCTTCTTTCTCCAGCTAGATCATATTTTAATGGTTTATAATGAAATGGATTTTCAATTATCTCATTAATTTTATTTTTCAAAATTTTTTTCAAGAATGGAATTTTTCTTGCAAAGTTTTTGAATTTCTGCTTGACATTTTGGATGTATTTCAAAGTTGTATGTCATTAGGAGAAAATTTTTACTTAAATATTTCTTCGACAGATTTTATCTTTATACATTTTTCATTCCTGCGTCTTTCTAATTCTTTATTAAATTCTTTTTTTATTGGAAGCTCATCAACAGGATGCCAGTCTATTTTTTCACAGAATTCCCATTCATTGTCTGTCAAAGTTTTTGTTTTGAGATAATTTTCAAAGATGAGTTTTTTTGTTATTTCTTCTCTGGCTATTTCACTCCAATTTATCCAAGAGAATTTTTCTTTTAATTCAGTTCTTTTTTCTTCTGTTATTGACATTGTTAGTGAAGGCATTTTTGAAACTCCTTTATTCTGAAATCAAATCTTTTTTTTAGATATTCTGACCAATTTATTTCTGGATAAGCATCTATTCTTTTTTTTAATTCCACAGATATTGAAACTGTAAATGTAGCCATTGTTATTTGTGTTTACACTAGAATTTGTTTAAATATTTAAATTTTTCCATTTATTTGTATCTTTTCCTTAGTAGTTACATTAACAAAAAACTTAAATATTAGTTAATATCACAAATTATTAGATTGTAATACAAAATGAGACAAGTTGTAAGTGTTTCGCTGAAAGAGGAGACTTTGGATAAGGTTGAAAAACATTTAGTTAAGAATTCTGCTTATAGAAATAAGTCGCATTTCATCGAAGAGGCCATCAGGAGAGCTTTGGAAAAATGAATAACTTTCAGGAACAATTTTCAAGAATAATTGTCATAAACACAGGTAAAGGAAGATGATAACATTAGCTTCTGAATTCAGAGAAAAAATTGATTATGGTTCAATTAAAGATTGGATTATTCCAGGATTAATTTCTTTGGGTTTGCATGGTTTTGTTGGCGGTCTAATGTATTCTTCTTTTCAAAAGGATGAGCTTGAGGTAAAACCGAGAATTACTTTAGATGAAAAAGTTTTAGAGCTTATTGAACAGCCTCCATGTCAAGTCAACCCATATAGAGGAATAATTTCTGAAGATGAAAAAGAATTTGTTTCAGGTTTAGTTGAAGATCTTAAGGATCAAAAATTAGACAGCATGAGTTTTGGAGAGTGGATGGTTAGAGCAGAGACTTTTGTGCATAACAGAGAAGTTTATTGTGAAAAAGAAAAGTGGAATGCTGATACTGAAGTTGATGAGTTTAATCAAAGAAGAGATTTTGTGTTAAAAGAATATGAACAGGATAATGAGTTATTGTTTGCAGCAGATGTTTTTCATTATTTGCACGAGGGTGTTGAATATGAAAGAGCTAATGAATTAAGAGGAACAATAAATCAACATTTATTAAATCCAGTATTAGGTAATTATAGAGAATTTCAAGCAAGGGCTTTAGAAGCTTTGAAAAGCGGGGGGTATAATTGTGAATCTGGAACTATGTGGTTTACGGCTTTAACTGATATTCTTGGGGATAAAGTGAGAGTTTATGTTTATGATGACCATGTTTTGTCTAATGTAAAATCAGATGAAATAATTATCGTTGAGAATTGGTTAGGTAGAAGGGTTGTTAATGAGGGCCATTTTGAGAACACTGATGTTAATGGAGATTTTGCGGAATTAAAAATTGAAGGTGTTCTTCGACCAAAAGAAGTTTTTGTTGTGAATTATTTAGTTGGACATGATAAACTCCAAGATTTACCTGAAGAATTTCAAGAATGGTATAAGACTGAAGCAGCTGTTGGTTTAGTTAATCATCGAACTAATACATTTGGTAATTCTGCACCTGCTGGGATGAGAATCAGTAATCCTGATGAAGAATTGGATGATTTTCCAGGGTTGTATGAACTGCGTGGGGTTGGAATTAGTACAGTTCTGTTTGATGATTCAAGATATAATTGGGAAGAAATTTATACTAAAACAGGAAATATGATTGTGGAGAACCAAAATGAATATGATGTTAATGCTTTGTTTAGATTATTACAACAACATTGTTTTGCTTTGGAACGAATTGGAAAGAAATTTGGGAGTTTTGCGGATGCTAAGGCTCAGTGTAAAGAAAGTTATTATTATTTAGCCGAGGAAGAATTTTTGGCTTTGAATGATTTTTTAAGTGGAACTTCTGATTTGAATGAAGATGAAGTTTTTTATACGGGCATAAATTTAGGAAATTTTCTTCGAAGGCAAAATGGGTTAGTTGTAAGAACAATTATTAATGATGGAGATTTCAGAGGTCTTGAAGAAAAACTTGTTCAGCAAAATATTGAGTTATTGAATTCTGTAAGGGATGCTGTGTTTCAGAGGACACTTTTTTTTAATCTTGGGTATGATTTTATAAGAGTAAAAAAAGGATGGGAAGTTGAGAACATAGAAGATTATAGGAAAGCCCTAGTAGATGTCGCTTTCAAACAATTGGATTTGGAATTTGAAGAAAATATATGGAGTATGTTAGATTCAGGACTGATTGTTGATTTTTTGTTGGATTCAAGTATATTAGTGAAGGATTATGGAACTATTAATAGAATTTTGAGTAAGATTGCTAAAGAACCCAAGGTGCCTTATATGAGAAGTGTTATGTATATTTCGTTTGAGTATCCCGAAATGTTTAATCGTTCAGAGGTTATTGAAATTTTTGACAGAACTTTTGAAAATAGGGATAGTTGTAAAAAAGGTCAAGAGTGTATTGATTCTAGTTATATGCGTTCCCGGTTGTGTTTAGGTTATTCTAGAGAGATTCCAAGTAGTAAAATTTGTGAGTGGTGCGAACCTTTTCCAGAGGTATATATGAATTATTGTGAGTGAATCTAGTCTTGAATAGGGATAATATTGGGGAACTATAGGAAGCTTTATATACTTCTTTGTTACTTCATAGTGGTGTTTGAGGTGATAGGAATGCAGTATGAAAAGAAATCCATTATTGTTCAAGCAAGAGGAATTCGAGTTCCTACATAGGATATATTTATCGCAAAACAGCAAAGCAAAATTCTTTACAAACATTCAAAAAAAGAATGGTATTGGATTGAACAAGGATGAAATAATTTTTATAAAAAAGAAATTCTCTCAATGGAAAGAAACTAATTCGAATGAATTGATCTGGATGGATGAGGAATGAATATCAAGCCCTTATGCTTTTTAGGATAAATCATCCTTTACTTGATTATACAATTTCTCAGGATCAGTCTCCAAAAAAATCCGGCTATTGAAATGTTTAGCCAAAACCTCTCTCAAGAAATTTTCCATATTGCTATCAGAGCTTATCAACATAGGATAACCAAAATGCACATCCACACCCAGGCTCGCAAAAAAGAAGCCAATAGCAACACATTTCTCGGTCATAGGACAAGGAGCAGAGACCAGGAAGGGCATATCAGTTATTTTTTTATTGTTTAATTTTGCAATTCTATTGAATGCTTCTGCAATCCTAGAATTATTCACGCAACTTCCCAAATGGAATATTTTCTTGCCATCCAATAATCCAGCCCGACCAAACTCAAAAGCCATACAACCACTAGTAAGTATAATATAATCCTCAGAAAATTTCTTATACATAGGCAACCAATCTTCATTCACCCTAGGATTTTTACACCCAATAATTGCAATCACACCCCTGATTTCATTTTTACTTAGCTTTGTTGCAATCTGCTCAGCAATATCTTCACTAAAACCAACAACTGCATCAACTTCCTTCGCATCTATCCTCATATCTTTCTTCCTACGACTAAAATTCTCTCTTGAAATCTTAATAATCTCCTTGGCAACTTTTCGAGCCTCACTCTCTTTCACAACAGGCATATAAGTTGTCCCAGAAATTTTTGCAATGGGATTCGTACTAACAATAGTTGTATGATAGCACTCTGCTAAATCCACCAAGCTAGGGAATATGCACTGCGAGTCCACAACTAAAACATCAATCGCACCAGTTGCAATGACATCCTCTTGGAAAACAACATTCGCAGCCAAAGGAATTCCATGTCTTGCTAATAATGAAGCACCAGTGCAACAAACCCCAATCAAATTAATATCCTTATTCTTAAGAGCTTCTTTGGCAAGTGCCTCTGCAAACGCAGGCTCATGACCATGCACTGCAATGTTAATTTTTTCTGGCTTAATAACACCAAGATTGACTTTTCCAGTTCTAACCTTTGGTTTCCCAAAAGCCTTGTCTTCTAGCTCAGTAGAAAGATACAACCCCAAATAACCATCAATGATTCCCAACTTGACTGCTCGACATAAAATATCTTGATAATCTGCATTCACACCCATAGTGGTAGCATGAAAAGCCTCTGATATTTCCTTGAAATGTTCAAACTTGACTTTAGGCATCAACCCAAGTTTCTTCCAAGTCTTCATCAAATATCCAGGAGCTTTTTTTTCGATATAATTCTTTGGAAAATCCTTACCTAAAAACTCCAACAAATGTGAAGCATGCCCAGTATGACAACTAGCTCCGCCGGCAACAAACCTCAATAAATTCCTGGAAGCAATAACATCATGATTCGCTCCACAAACACCTTTATCTTCTAGATTAGTGAGAATACATGGACCTAACAAACAATTTTTGCAACATCTGCTATTAAGCCCGACCTGACAAGGTTTTTTTTCTAATCGCTGATTAAGAAATTTGAAAGGTTCTTTTTTTTCCAATGGATTTGAAGGCATTCATCTTTAGAAGGGCATTACCTTTTAATATCTTTCCATGAAATTTTCTTGTCCATCAAAGTTTTCAATTGTGGATTAACCTCTTCAAAAGTAGGTCTCTCTTTCTTATAAAATATCCCCAAAGGAACTTTCCCATAATTTCCATAATCAAATTCTCCAGCAAGTTTCATTGCCTCTTCCACATTCAAACAATCATTATCCTCAATCATATAAGTATGTTCTTTCAAGCCCTTGTCCGGATGGAAAATCAAGCAGGGTTGAATTATTTCAATGAATGCAAATCCTTTGTGCTTCAAGGCTTCTTTAGTTACCCATTCTATCTGTTTTACATCTGCAAATACTCTCGCAACGAATGAAGCATTAGCAGCGAGCATTAATTTGATTGGATTAATAGGAACATACTTGACACCCAATGGAGTAGTTTTGTCTTTGAAACCCACCTCTGTGACTGGAGTCGGCTGACCAACTGTTAATGCAAATACCTGATTGTTATGAACAAAATATTTCAAATCTGGATTCAATCTTGCAGTGTGTATCAAATGCTCCATGCCCTCTGCATATGCATCACCATCACCAGAAAAACCCAAGACCTGTAAATTGGGATTGCCTGCTTTCATTCCTAAACAAGTTGGCAACACTCTACCATGCAACGCATTCATTCCTGGAAGATTAATGTAATCAAAAATTTTAGCATGACAACCAATGCCTGAGACTATTGCAGTTTCTTTGGTGTCTTGTGAGAGCACATTCTTGATTGCAGTCAAGATTTGAAAATTAAAACAGCCCGGGCACCAAGTATTCGGATTTTTTGTACTCAAGTCTTTCATTTCAGCACCTTCTTTAACTCTTCTTTTAATTCATTCGAATAGAAAGGCAACCCATCATACTTTAAAATATTAGTCTTGATCTTGAACCCAGTATTTTCTAGGATTATTTCTGATAATTGTGAAGTTGAATTATTTTCAATCATAATTAAATTTTTATCCTTGAGCTCTTTCTCCAATCCTTCAGCAAATGGAACTAAGTGTGTGATATGAACATATTTGACATCAAATTCTGGAATTGAATCTAATATTACTCCTTTAGTTGAGCCCCAAGAAACTATAACATTTTTACTATTTTTCTTTCCGAACACTTTGTATTGCTCGAATTTAGAAATCTCTTTATTTAACAAACCAAACTTCTTGATTCTTTTCGCAATAGCTTCAATTATTTTTTCTGGGCTTTCAACTACATTCCCCTCGCTATCATGCTCATAACTATTATATCTTTTCAAAGAAGTTGATTTTTCTGATTTGATTATTTTTGGAGATTCTCCTGAAGTGAAATAACTCTCGCTTAAATGTTTATCAGTAAGTAAAATACAAGGAATCTTCAATTTTTGAGACAGATAAAAACAATGGGAAGTCAGTTCTTCACACTCTGTAATATCTCCCGGAGCAAGAACAACTCTCGGGAAATCACCATGCCCTGAATGCCTAGCCATGTTCAAATCTCCCTGGGCAGTTGCTGTAGGAACGCCTGTGCCAGGACCTGGGCGCTGAGCCAAATACAAAACCAATGGAACTTCTGCCTGTCCTGCCAAACTTAAAGCTTCTGTCATCAGATCAAAACCGCCCCCTGAAGTGCCACACATGGATTTTGCACCAGTGATTGCCGCACCAATAGCAGCATTAATAACCGAAATTTCATTCTCTAATTCTAGAGTCAAATAATTATTTTCCATCTGTTTTGGTGCTAACTCAAACAATAAAGGAGTTGCTGGAGTCATTGGATATGCAAAGTAAATATCTAATCCAGATTTGATTGCACCCAAAGCAGTAGACTGAGAACCACTCATAAATTTCCTTAAAGATTTTTTTGGTTTTGATAAAGAAAGCTTTTCTTTGATTTCAGTATAACCTTTTCTTGCTTGCTCTAAATTGGATTCAAAATTTTTCAGTTCTTTGAGTTTTTCTTCTAAAAGTTTCAAATCTAAGTTTAGAATTTTTAATAAAGCACCAGCATAATACATATTTTCATTATGATCCTTTAAAATAATTCCTTCTTTTTTCAAATCTTTTTTGTGCAATATGATGGTATTTTCATCCAAAGCAATTAAAACATCTATTCCTATATCATTACTAAAAACTGGAGTTTCTGAGAATGTAAGCAAATTATAATTATGCCCGCCTCTAATGACTGAAGCATATTCCCTAGATAAAAACACATAGTAACCATGTTCAACTAGAATCTTTCCAATCAATTCTGCAATAACATTTGGACCCTGACCTGCTTTTCCACCAAATAAAATAGTAAACCTCATTTTTTATTCTTGAGAGATTAAGAGTTTAAAAGGCTTATGGATGCGGAAGATTTTAATAGAGTATATAGATTTTTCTGGGCATGGAAATTGATGAATTAAAAGATTTACTTTTGTCTTTGAATGTTCCTACTAGAACTACTGGTTTTTCTGTTAATCAATCAAATCATGGTTTGGCTAATGCTAGGGTCGGAGAGACTCTGATTGAAAGAGGAGTGGGATGTTTGCATAGTTCATATTTAGTTTATGTTGCTGGAAAACCTATTATTCTTTTTGATTCTTTTCAGAGTTTGAAATTTGATTTGGTTCAGAGTTTTGGAAATAGAAGTAGGAAAAAAGGATGTTATTTTCCATTGGTTTATGTTGCTGGTGATAATGTTTCATTTTATGCCCGAAGAAAAAATGTGTATGATATTTTTGGTGTTGAAAGAGGAGTTGATTTAGGGGTTAAGATTTACAAATGCCCAAAGGATCTTGAGATTGTTCCAGAAGATATTTTTCGGCAATGTGTTGATGATCATTTGTATCCTTTTAGTAAATCTAGTGAAAGAGATTCGATTATTGGAAGAATTTGTGAATCATTTCCTATGAAATATAGTTTTTTGTTTAGGCAGAAAAAAGATTCTTCTGAATGGAGATTAATTTCCTCACAGCTTTATGATTTGCTTGCGAAATTATAATTTTTTAGGCAAATCCTTTACACTTTTTAGGATATAATCCGGATGTTCTTTCTTTAGTTTAATTCTAGAATCATTCCCAGTAAGCACTGCAACAGTTTTGAGCCCCGCAGCTTTTCCAGCTTGCACATCAAAGACAGCATCACCAATCATATAACCATCCTTACACTTCAAAACTTTCTTTGCCCTGAGAATACCTTCTGGATGAGGTTTGTGTTTTTTTATCTGATCTGCACCTATGATTAAATCGAATAATTGCTTATTAATTCTAACTTGTTTCAAAGTCTCCTCTATATGCTTAGAAGTTGCATTAGAAAGAATTGCAATTTTATATTTTGGTATTAATTGCACCAAAGATCTTTTTGCACCTTTGATTAGCTTGATTTGCTTCACTGTTTTTGTGGTAAATATTTTATTATGAATCTCTACAACTTTACTTATCTCTTTTTTTGAAATATTCGGATAAAGCTTTTTTACAAATTCCCTACCAGCAAGACTGAAATACATAAATATTTGTTTGTTTGTCTTTTTAGGAAGTTTCAACATTTTGAAGGCCAATTTATATGCATTTAAGTGAGCTTTAGTCGCCTTCACTAATGTATTATCCAAATCAAAACAGAGGAGTTTCATTTTAACCTCTTTAACATTTCTAATTCTGTTTCTTTGAATTTTAATTTTCTATCAGGATTTTCTAAGTAATCATCATCTTTAGTGATGGAGAGGATTTGATTAATCATCTTTTAACGCCTCTCGGAGTTTATTCTCTAATTCTTTCTTATCAGGAAGATATAATTGATATTTTGAAACGAACAGTTTATTTAATATACCTCCCAGTGCAAACTCAACATCTACTTCATTTTTAAATGCAGATAATACAATTCCAATGGGTTCATTATCACCAATAGTGTTTTCTTCTTTCTTAAAATAATTGAGATAAAGATTCATCTGACCTATATCTTGATGAGTCGCTTTTCCGAGCTTGAGATCAATAAGAACAAAGCATTTTAAGATTCTGTGATAAAATACTAAATCAATGTAATAATGAGTATTTCCTAAACTGATTCTTTTCTGTCTTGCCACAAAAGTAAATCCTTTTCCTAGTTCCAATAAAAACATTTGAAGATTATCGAACAATCTTTGCTCTAATTCTTTCTCTGTGTATTGATGGGATTCAGGAATCTTCAGAAATTCTAAAACATACGGCTCTTTGATTATATCCTCTTGTTTTTCAATAAATTGCCCTTTTTTTGAAAGTTCAATAACTCTTTTCTTGTCTTTACTTAAAGCAAGCCTGTGAAATAAAGCTGAACTCATCTGTCTCGATAATTCTCTAACAGACCACTTTTCAGCCAAGCACTGCCTCTCATAAAATGATCTTTCTAGAGACTCATCTATGCTTAAAAGCTCAATATAATGGCTCCAACTTAATTCGGCAGACACTGTCTGCCATTTTGGATAAGACTGATAAAATCTCCTCATATCTAAAATATTTCTTCTGCTAAAGCCCTTTCCAAATTTCAACTTTAAATCTCTGGAAAGAATATCTAATAATGCTGAGCCATATTCTGCTTTTTCCTCTCCATGCTGCTCATATTCAACAATCTGTTTTCCTATTTGCCAATATGTACTGACAAGAATTTGGTTTACTGCATGGTAGACCTGTTTTCTGCCATGTTCTAATAAAAAGCCAATTGAATTAATCAACACAGAATAATCATTTTTTGCCTTACGAATTTTCATTTTATTTCCTTCCACATTTTATAATTACCAATTTTAAAGCCTAACTTTTGATAAGAATTTATAGCATCTTGATTTTCAACATCAACCATCAAATTACAATATTTGATCTTTTTTTGTTTGAACATTAATAGTAATTGATTTAATGCTTCCTTGAAATAACCCTTTCTGCGATAACTTTCTTGAATAAAAACATCATTTAAATGACCAATTGTAGCAAACTTATACTTCCAGCCAGTGTTTTTAAATTTTATAATCATACCATCAATAAAACCAATAATCATATTTTTCTCCTCGATTATTACAAGGATTCTATTCCTTTTTTTGATTGCTCTTAAGAAATTTTTTTTCAGATCATTTTTTATTAGTTTAATACAAAATTCTGATTTATTTATATAATTCATATAACCAATAAATTCTTTTTGTAATTTGTAATAATCTTCAAAATCTTCCTTTTTTGCTTTACGAATTAACATTTTATTTCTCTTATTGCTTCTTTGATGAAGTCTTTAGGTTTTAGTATCCCTTTTTCACAGACTATTCCTTTGATCAATTTTAATGGCACCAAATCAAAAGCCAAATTTTCGATTTTAATATTCTTAGGATGATGAGCCCAAACCTCCTGTCCAGAACGCGCTTCAATTTTCTCCTCTTGAAAGTCAAACTTCCATAATGAAGCACAAGAATACAATGGAATCTTTTTATCCCTAGCCAACATCGCAATCTCTTCAGAACCGACCTTATTATACAAACCATCCTTTGTAATTGCATCCGCACCAATAAGAATTACATTTGCATCCTTCATGGCATCAAGCATTTGCGAATCTATATAATCAACCACTTTAATATTTGCCTTAGCCAATTCTTTTGCAGTTATTCTTCCTTGAAACAAAGGCCTCGTCTCAGTATTATGAACCTCTTTAATATTCCTTCTCATGGCTATCAAAATGGAAGTAACAGTGCTTGAATGACAATGAGTATAGATAATAGAATTCTTCTGGATTAACTTTTTTCCATTCTGAATAATTTTTTTCTTAGATTTGGATTTTTGGTTGAGTAATTGTGAAATCTTCTTTATTATTTCTTGTTTTGTTGCCTTAGAATCTTTTTTTGTGATTACTTGAATTGCATGAAGATAATTCCTTAACTCTGGTTCTGTTGGACGAGTGTTGATTAATAATGATTTTGAGTGTTCTAATTCCAAAAATAATTCTAAGTTTGAACTTGGCTTGAAATTTTTAATATGATCCTTTATTGATTCCAAGGCTTTTGTGGAAACATTCTCTGCCCCTTGAATCTTTAAGGTCTTAATCGCCTGGATGGTTTTAATCAAATTCATTAACAATTTATAGACAAGAAAAATATATAAACATTTGGAATTAAAAAAAATTGTGGAGAAGAAGTATTTAGGGATAATTTTTGTTTTAGTTTCAGTTATAGTTATCGATGCAAGACAAATAATTATGAAGCAAGGGATTAACCAACTTGGAGGGATAGATTTTAGTTCAGGCATTATAAATGGTTTTCTGGTCGTGCTTACTAACAATTATGTTTTACTGGGAGTTATTTTATCAGTCTTTGGAACAATTGCGTGGTTATTAGCTTTATCAAAAGCACCATTGAGTTTTGCTTATCCAATGCTAAGTATAGGATATGTTTTTGTGTCTATATTTTCCGGAATTTTCTTTAATGAAGTTCTTTCATCATTAAGACTTTTTGGATTAGGAATAATTGTTGGAGGAGTATTTTTGTTATCAAGAACATGAAAGAAATAATCATCTTAATCATAGCCGTATTACTGAGTGTTGTTGGACAACTTTTTCTAAAAGCAGGCATGAATAAAGCAGAAATTGAACATATTAAATTAATAGAATTAGGCAAAAAAATGTTATTCAATTATTTTGTTATGTCAGGATTGTTATTATATGTTGCATCTACTCTCTTATGGATCATTGTCTTGTCAGACTTTGAATTGAGTTATGCCTATCCTATGGTCAGTGCAGGCTATTTTTTTGTGACATTGGCATCTGTGTTTGTTTTCAAGGAAGAAGTTTCTGTTGATAGGTGGATTAGTGTGTTTGTGATTATTTTTGGTGTGATTCTTATTGGATTGAGCTGAAAGATTTCCGGATTTTTCGTAAACCTTTTTTAAGCAATTTTTAGGAATTATTTTTATGGAATTTGAAATTGATGTTAGTGGAATGGATTTACTTAGTAAGAACTATACAATTTGTGTGGCTAGTAAGGATGGATCTATAATCAGAGGATTTAAATTTAATTCTCATTTGGTAAATATTCTAGCTTCAAGGTTTTATCAAGGATTATATCAATATAAAAAATCTGTTAAAGGGAATGTTATATTTAAAATTAGAATTTACTCAATTATTGTTTTCTTTACTTTTAAATCTATTAAAGCAAATTCTATTTCATTAAATGTTTGTAAGGACTTTTATGGTCGAGAAAATGAAATAAAAGATAATTTAGATTATTTTTTGGGTCAATTATTAAAATTAAATATTCTTGAATTGAAGTTTGGAAAATTAGAAAAAACTTCGTTTGCTGATACTTACGCTTATCTCATGAGTAAAGATAATAAGAATAAGATGAAAACTTATATTCAAATTTCTCTAGATGATATTGAAGAATTTTTATTAAAATGATGTACTAAAGGGCACTACTTTAAGTGTCGCAATCCTAGTTTGTCCTCTGAGACTTTACACAGTAAACTCCCTAGCAGTTAGTACCTTCTTCTTATGTTTGTTTTAGAATATAAACTTTTTGTTATTTTTCTGAAAATCTTTTAGTTTTTTTGAGTAAACCTTTTTTAAACAATTTCTTTGAAAGTTATTCTCACAAATATTTAAAACTTGAAGATTATTACAACAACAGAAAAAGAATAGAAAATTAAGTCATATTAAAATTCTCTCTCAAGAATTCAATCATGATTGTATTACCAGCAATTCTGTAAACCTCATAAGCATTGTTTAATTGTTCTTTTTGCAAGAATATATCCCCAACACCATTAAGTTTTTCTTTTGCTTGTGCAAACTCGAACGCTTTTGCTGCCAAGACTAATTGATCATGCTTAATACATTCATCCCCAACCAATACTAACTTGTCTTTGTTTCCCAAGAACCTGAAGACTTCAATAGCATTCTCATACTTTTCTCTCTTTAAACATTCATCTCCAACCAAGATCAACTTTGTTTTATCCTCAACCAACTGAAAAGCTTTGATAGCATCACTCATTTGACCATCTCTCAAACAAATTTCTCCTACTTGCATTAATCTATCTCTTGCTTCTGCAATCCAGTAGCATTCAATTGCATGTGAGAACATATTCATATTTTTGTAAGAATCCCCAATTTCAACTAACTTATCTTTGTTCTTAGCTTTCATATAAGCTGCAATAGCTTCCTTAGTTCGACCTTTTTTGACTAACTCTTCTGCTACAGCATTTAGAATTCCGCGCTGCATATCTTCTGTAAACATATCCAAATTAGTGTTCTCTAATCCTTTTTTAAGGACAATAGGCACCATTCTTTTGAATGTGTCTTCTCTGTCTGAGTTGAATTTCTGAACTAGTTCAGGAACAATGTTTTTGAGTTGATCTACCATCTTATCGTTGGTAAAGATTAGATCCATTTATATATATACTTAGGATGCAAATGTTGTTTTGAAATTGTTATGATTGATGAAAATAGTTTATTTTGTGATACTTTTCAAGAGTTAGTAAAAATTTAGAAAGAAAAAATAAAAAATTAATCATCTTCAAACACTTTCTTCATATAAGTTAAAGATTTTATGTCTGTGTTTGTATGCATTAGGAAACAATATTTCTGAATAGGGGTAGTTTAATTAATTTTTTCTCCAAGGTACCATTCTACTTTGAAATTTGGTATAATCTCGTATTTTCCAGATTTGATTTTTTTGAATAATTTTTTAGGTGGCTCGTAATCGTAGCCGATTAGTAAAAGTTTTCCTTGCTTTTCTAAATAATTTGCTATTTGGATCCATAATTTTGGCATTTCCTTCGGTGTAAAATAGCTATTTGAACCAAAAGAGAAAACGCTGTAAACTACATTAAATTTGTCTTTTAATTTGGATTGAGTTATATCTTCTCTTATGAATTTGCAGTTTTTTAATTCTTTTTTTTGTTTTGCTAGTTCAAGCATTTCTTCTGAAAAATCTATCAAAGTTATTTTATTATATCCTTTCTTAATTAATGGGACTGTTGAAATCCCACTTCCTGCACCTAAATCTAATATTTTAGCATTTTTTGGAATTTCAATTTGTTCGAATAAGAATTGGGTTGCTTTTGAATTTCTAGATTTAGTATTTTTATCATAATTTTTTGCGAATTGATTATAAAATTTTCTCATTTCTTCTTTTGTGTAATCTACTGGAAGAAATAAAGGGTTTTTTGTTGGAAGGTAATTTCTATATCTTTGAATTTTTCCATTAATTAGTGTGCTTATGAACATGATATTTTCAGGAAGATTATTCAGTTGAATCCATGCAGGTCTAGTTATTGAGGTTTTATCAAAAATAAATCTTGTATTTTTTGGAGGTTCTACACCAGTAAATATTTTTCTTAGTTTTACTTGCATATTATTTTATTAGTTTTTATATTTGACCTCCTCTCCACCCTAAAGGGTCTCGCTGCGCTCGCCTGCTCCGCTT
>CAYYMN010000006.1:0-34680 GCA_964473075.1 Candidatus Woesearchaeota archaeon | reverse complement strand
ATTAACTTTGAAGACAAACTAGTATATAAATCATACGTTAAAGTAACAATACCATAAAATAGGTAAGTTTATATAGTTGTATATCGGTAATAATGACTATATAGGTAGATATAATGATACAAGAACTAAAAAAATCTTTTTGCTTTCGATGTTATCATACATGGAATAGGAGAAAGGAAGAAAAACCAAAAAATTGCCCTAAATGTAATAGTCCATATTGGAATAAACCCCGAAGAAAAACCTCAAAACAATTTGTCTTAAAACTTCAAGAAACAATTATTGGTATTCATAATGCAATAATTAAATTAAGTGGAGGAGAAAAAGGGATAAGAGATGAGGGAGGATTATATAATTCAACCTCTAAATTAATTAATAACCAAGCAAGACATCAAAATAATCCTATACCTATTGGGGCATTTATTTTACATGAATTTGCAAGAAGACATCATTTTGTTGATGGGAATAAAAGAACAGCTTATGTCCTTGCTAAAATATTTATGTTAATCAATAAATGTCATTTAAACCCAGAATATAATGATGCTGTTGGCTTTATATTAAAAGTTGCAGAATATGAAAGTAAAATTACTTTAGATGATATTCAAAAGTGGATACGAGAAAATTGTCTAAATATTGATGAGAAAGACATAGAAAATTATTTAAATAAAGTTGTCGTTACGCATATATTAAGAGAGAAAGAGAGAGAATGAGAATGGAACAAATAAAAAAAACTAAAAAAATGGTATATGAAATATCTGCAAATGATAAGAAAATATTAGAATTAGTTAAGATTGCAAGTGAAGTTGTTTTAAGAGAAGATAAACATCTTTTGAAAGAATTAGCCAAACATTAATTTTTACTTTTCTTGAATTACAATTTTATTTTCTTCTATTTTATGTGCAAGACGATATTTATGTGCACAGCCGGTAAGCTTGTATTGTAACATATAAGGGTCTATTGCTAAATTCCAAAAACTTTAAATACTAATTGCCTCTATAAAGTAATGAAAATGAAATTAGAAAATATACTCTTCCCTGTAATTTTGGCGAATTTCTGTCAAGATACCAATGCTTCACAACCAGAGAAAACTGCAGTGATTTTAGTTGATCCAAAATATAATAATAGAAGACCCGTTTTTAGATTAGAAGAAGAACTACCTATGATGGTGAATAAGTCCGAAACTAGTTGTCACTTCTAGAGTATATAATTGCTTTTTAAAGTTTATAAAAGGAACCTCCTTAAGTTCAAATTTGATTTTGTCAACTAATTATGGGCTTATCATCTAATTTCTTAGGCGATAAAGCGTATAATCCCGAAATTCGTTTACAAGCTCGAAATTAGTTTACAGTTTTTCTTGATATATTTCTTCTGGTGTTTTGTAGTCTAAAGCATGATGTATTCTAACTTTATTGTACCACTTTACAAAATCTTGTAAATTTTCTTTGGGATGTTTTTTGAAACGCTTTTTCATTGTGTCAAACCATTTTTCCATCTTACCATTTGTTTGGGGATGATTTCTTCTCGATGTCCAGAACTCGATACCAAGCATTTCGAGTTCAAGTTCAAATTCAGATATTCCTTTCTTTCCTGTTTTGTCATATTTATTTGCATAGAATTGTGGGCCTTTATCACTAAGAATTATTACTGGACAAACTTCGTTTTCCAGTATAGCTTGATATAACACAAACTTTGCATTGTCTGTAGTTGCATTATCAAACTCTCCAGAAGCCATTATTTTTCTGCTTCGATCATCAATAAAAATGCAATATTGTTTTCCTTTATATTCTGACCAATCGACATGCCACATATAATTACTAATAGGCCATTGATATCTAACATATTTTTTCTGTCCTCTTCGTTTTTCACAAGAATCTGTTAATCCTTGTGAGTCAGGGATTTTCTGTATTTGTCTTCGAGAAACACTAAAACCTTCTTTTTTCAGAGTAAAATGGAGCTTTTCACTTCCATAATCATCTCTCTTTCTTAAAAAAATAACTTTTTCAACAAAAAGAGGATTTAATGTTCTGGAATGTCGTCCAACTTTTTTTGTCTTATATGCTTCTTTGCCTTCTTTTTTATATTTTGCAACAAGTTTGTAAACCATTTGTCGACAAATTTTTTGTATCTTTGCTATCGAGGTAGCACTTCTGCCAATTCTAAATTGGCTAATAATCCATTTTCTTTTCTTTTCGTTCAATTTTTCCATAAAAATCACGAAAAAGAAAAAATATCAAAAAGTTAAAAGTGTAAACTAATTACGAGCTTGTACAAACTACCTATGATGGAAGAAGTTTTAAGAACAGCAAACCAAAAGAATATTCCAATCTTTAAAGTTCATTTTGATTTTAGAGAAGGATCTAAACCACCAGAAACTGCTCCAGAGTTAGCTCAATATGAAGATGCAAATTGGACAGAAATCTACAAACCATTTGCTGATGCATTTCAAGGAACGGATTTGGATCAAAAGTTAAGAGAAGAAGGAATAACCAATCTTATTTTAATGGGATTTAATCAGAGTGCATGTGTTAGAGCAACTGTAAAGACAGCTATAAATTTAGGATATAGTGTAGAAACAAGTTTTGATTTAATGCAAGGATGGGAAAATAACGATTGTGCATATTTGTATAAAGCAGTTGATGAATTTACAGAGATGCATTGTCTTGATGAAAATAAAAATCCTATTTCAAGTGAGCTAGGTTTAGAACAGGATTCTATTTTCTATTTTAATAATACTCACCTAGTTCCTTATGAAGATTTAAGCATATTCAAATTAAAATAAAAAAAATTTTTAATCGCAACCACAACAACATCCACATGGACTTTTCTTGGTTTTTTTCTTCTTAGTTTTTTTAGCAGCCATTTTGTACCCTCCCTTTTTGTTTGTATAGATCAAAAGTAGCAGCAAAGATTAATATTGTGCAGATATGGGCTATGGTGCAGTAAGGGCACAAAGCTTTTAACACATACTCTCCATGCACAAAATATCCTACGAACAATAATCCCAGCATGCTCCATATTAAAATCAAGTTAGCTATTTCATGCTTTCTTTCAATCAAAGCTAAAAACGCCACCACCAAAAACCAAACCATTCCATATATGCCTGTAGGAATATTGAATATTTCTGCATATTTGCTATTTTTTGTAATATCACAAGAGAGTTCACTTATATTGCACAATACTCCATTTTCTATCCTATAATGATCAAAAGCTAAATATAATGAAGTTATGAATCCTATAATTGAGAATAACAAAATCAACAAAATCAATTTTTTTTTACGCATCTATGTCTGAAATATTGCTCCATTTAAAACCTTTTTTGTTGTTCTTCTGAATGAAGGATAAACTTTCCTCTAATGCCATATTTCCATAACCTCTCAACTTGTCTTCAATAATTCTAGCATAATTCTCATTGGTTCTTTCATCTAATGCATACTCTAAAACCTGTTTTGTTCCATTGACTGCATATCCTAAATTCCATGGCCTCAAGATTACACATGCCAATAACCCTGCAATCATTCTTTCTGTAATTTTATCAACAGCCTCTGGTGCTTCCTCTCCAATTACCCTCCACAAAGAAAACACTGAATAAGTTCCAATTTCAGCTAAGCTTTGCGTTGAAACAAACCCATAAGGTTCATCTCCCCATACCTTTTTCATAATCTCATCTACTTGCCTTCTTCTTTCTTCCACTCTCTTAATAATCAAAGCAAAGTTAAAAATCTAATCATAAAGTTTAATATGTCTTATAATCTTGCTTTTCTTTATGAACACTCAAACTTTGATTAAAATAATAACTCTCTTGGAAAAAGAAGTTGTTAACTATAAAGTTCCAATCATAACTCTGATGTCTCAAAGAAATAAAGATCCCTATCAAATTCTTGTAGGCACAATACTCTCTCTAAGAACCAAGGACGAAACTACGGCCCAAGCCTCTCAAAGATTGTTTGCAAAAGCTTCTAATGCTAAAGAAATGCTTTCATTGACAGAAGAACAAATCTCAAAATTAATCTATCCAGTTGGCTTCTACAGAAATAAATCTAAATCTATCAAACAAATATCAAACATTCTCATAGAAAAATATGATTCTAAAGTCCCTGATGAACTAGCTGCACTCTTAGAATTTCCAGGTGTTGGAAGAAAGACTGCGAATTTGGTTTTGATCGAAGGTTTCAATAAACCTGGTGTTTGCATTGACATCCACAATTATAGAATCTTGAATCGCTTGGGCTTCTTAAAAACAAAATCTCCTGATGAAACTGAATTCTTAATCAGAAAAAATCTTCCTCAGCAATATTGGAATAAATTGAATTATATCTTAGTAGCTTTTGGTCAAAATACTTGCGTTCCTGTTTCTCCTAAATGTTCAAGATGTATTATCAAAGATTATTGTAAGAAAATTGGAATTAAAAAATTTAGATAATATCAATAAATTCGATTATCCCCAGGCGCACTTGCCCTCGATGCACTTGCACTCTAATCCTCTTTTTTCATAACATTCTTTCCATTCACATGTAGTAATATAACTTTCATCATTTACTGCTCTACAAATCTCTCCAGAACACCCATCAGTCACACATTCACTATCACTACTGCACTCGCTTAGCGTCTCAGTCCCGCAGAAATCTTCATTAATAACTTTATTCTCCACTGCACAAGCTCCTAAAAATAATAGAATTCCTAAAAGTATCAACCTTTTCATAATTAGCCTATATCCCAAACACTAATAAATCTTTTTCTATTCTTTTTAAATAATGAAACTAACTTCCTTGAAATCTAAGGATCTTGCCAAAGAATTAATTAGTTACAATTTTGAAGTTTCAAAGAAAGACATAGTCCAGCTTATGGATGATAAAATAATTCTCATAAACAAGATTCCCTCGTTCTTCTATTATGAAAACAAACTTGTTCCAACCTTAAAACTCCTCATAGAAAAAGATCTACTCAAGAATGTGTATATAGATTCAGGTGCGATAAAATTCATCATTAAAGGTGCAGATGTCATGCGCCCGGGCATAACTGGCTTTGATTCTGGCATAAAAAAGGATGAGCCCATAGTCATTAAGGATTCTCTCCATAAAAAACCATTGGCAGTTGGAATTTCTCTTTACTCTTCAGAAGAATTAGCTTTACTTACTTCTGGAAGAGCAATAAAAACTATCCATTATCTTGGCGACTCTCTCTGGAAGGCTTGATCTATCCCATTCTTCTAATTTGCTTCCCCAAAGATCTGCTAGCTCTGAACATATTATTCCATTAACATCAAACTCTTCTGGTAGACTTCCTATTCTTCCATTTATTTCTTTTAAAAGACCATTATTCACTTTCATTCTATATTTTAACCAAACTGTTCTAATTCTTTCTTCATCAAATTCTCTCAAACTATTATTTTGTTCTGCCATCTTCAACAAATCTACAATACTCATGCATTTCACAATGGCATATTCCATACTAGGAGAAGAATCTAACATATATGGATAAGGTTTTTCTCCCAATCTCAGTTCAGAAAATCTTTGTTTAAGAACATTTTTATTTAATTCAAGGAATGGACAATCTCCGTCTACCAATGAATATTCTACTAATAATTTCTTACTAAATCCCCTCGGCACTTCAATTTCTCTCGCTAAATCAATCATTCTAACATGGTGTGCCGCAATAGAATGCCCAATAATTGTTCCACTTCTCTCTGGAGGTTCAGCCCAAGGATACATCCTAATACTTTGTATGCTACTAGAATATAATTCCAATTGATTTGCTCTTTTTTGAATCATTAAATTTTCTTGAACTCTAGACGATAATCCTCTAAAATTAGATTTATATCCTAAACTTTTAGAACCAACATCCACTGGACTCATTTCTTTAATTTTTTTTCTCCAAAATTATTTTTTTTCTAAATCAAACTTATTTAAATACTTTTCTTTTTTGTTTTTTATTAAACCCCAATTCCACTTTTCTCGTCGAGAAGTTTCCAACAAAATATTCTTTCAAAACTTTTCCATTGACAATTTCAACCCCTTCTTCCCTCAGAATCTTTTCCTTTTCAGTAATTTCTCTTTGACCTTTGAATCCAACCAGACTTCCATCGCTTCCAACAACCCTATGGCATGGAACTTCTTTGGACTCATTCTTGCTCAATGCAGTTCCAATCGCTCTGTAAGCTCTGCTTCCAATAAATTCTCCAATCTGCTTGTAACTAACTACTTTCCCTCGAGGAATTCTTTTGCAAGCTTCATATACTTTACTTGAGATCAATTTCAACACCTACAGGACAATGATCAGATCCTAAGACTTTTGTCAGTATGAATGAGTCTTTTAATTTTTGTTTCAAACTCTTAGTAACTAAATAATAATCTAATCTCCATCCAACATTTCTTTCTCTTGCATTTGCATAGTAAACCCAATAAGAATATTGTCCTGGTTGATCATTAAATTCTCTGAAAGTATCAGTAAATCCACTCTCTAACAACCTAGTAAAGTTCTCTCTTTCTTCCTCGGTAAACCCTGCATTCCTTTTGTTTGCTTTTGGATTTGCAAGATCTATTTCCTTATGCGCAACATTAAAATCACCACAGACAATTACTGGCTTGTCTAATTTTTTTAAGCAATCCAAAAATTCCTTATCCCACTTTACTCTATAATCTAACCTTGTAAGTCCTCTTTGGCTGTTTGGAGTATACACATTC
This sequence comes from Candidatus Woesearchaeota archaeon, assembly GCA_964473075.1. Classification (GTDB taxonomy): domain Archaea; phylum Nanobdellota; class Nanobdellia; order SCGC-AAA011-G17; family GW2011-AR17; genus JAGVZZ01. Next base: position 28,003 of record CAYYMN010000006.1, on the reverse strand, counting down.
ACAAGAAAGAATTTTTGGAACTCCATTGTAATTACTCTTCCTTCATTATCCTTTCCAAAAGAATATTTTAATGGTTTGATTTTTGTAAATATTGCCGTTCCTGCATATCCTTTCTTCTCTCCATTATTGAAATAACCATAATATCCTGGAAGATTTACCTGAAATTTATCGTCTACTTTAGTCTCCTGTAAACAAATGATATCTGGATTATCTTTTTTTACAAAATTGATGAAACCTTTGTTGAGCACAGCCCTAAGACCACTAACATTCCATGATATTAATCGCATGCTTTTTGATACACATTCCAGACTTATATTATTTTGCTTAGAAACCTTTATATCCTAAAATTAGTTTTTCAAAGTTATGACTCCAAAAGAAATTTATATTAAGGTTGGAAAAATCCATTCAGAAATTTGTAATAAAACAAAGCCTTTAATCCAGCCAGGAATATTGATCTTGGAACTAACCAAAAAGATAGAATCCTTCATTCAAGATTACCCTGAAGTTTCTTTGGCATTCCCAGTAAATATCCAATTGAATAATGAAGTCCATTATACTGCTTTGATAGAGGATAAAAGAATGATTTCTAAAGGAGATTTGGTTAAAGTAGATATTGGTATTCATATTGATGGTTACATTGCAGATGGCGCTTTCACAATCTCTTTCAACAAAGACTATGATGAAATGGTTGCCTTCACAGAAAATGCATTAAAAGAAGCGATTAATGATCTCAAGCCAGGCATGAAAATTTCTGAAATAGGCTTCCGTCTAGACGAACTTTTAAAAAATTCCAAATACAAACTAATAAAAAATCTTATGGGTCATCAGCTTGATCAATGGGAACTGCACTCTAAGAAATCAGTAATTGTCCATGGAAATTCTTCGGAGAATATATTTGAACCTGGTGAAGCTTATGCAGTAGAGATATTTGTTACAGATGGTTTGGGCATGATAAAATCCTCTCAAACAGCTTACATTTACGCATTATCAAAGTATCCTTCTCCAATAAGAGACTTAAAGATTCGAAACCTTTACAAAAAAATTCATGAAAAAAGAAAATGTTTCCCTTTTAGTGAGAGATACATTCTAGAACATCTTAAAATTTCAAAGATTGACTTCTTCAGTCTAAAGAAATCTGGCAATGTAGTAGAATATCCTCTGTTATTAGAACTTCCTAACTCTAAGATTGCACAGTTTGAGGATGTTATTTATGTTGACAAGGATAAAATCATCATTACTACTAAGCCATAAGTTTTTTATATTTCGATTCAATAGTAATATGTATGATTACAAGATTCAAGCGCTTAACTATTGTCAAAGTTCGTTCCCCAGATGATAGTTTAAACTCTGAAGTTCAATGGATTTCCGAATCTCTTGGCTTATTTTCTCAGAGGGACAAGGACAAATCCTGTTTCAGATTATTTATAGCTCTGCTTCAATCTAAGCGTTCTTTATCCTCAGATGAGATTGCTTACAAATTAAACCTTAGTCGCGCAACTGTTATTCATCATTTGAACAAATTAATTTCTACAGGCCTAGTCATAATTGATGATAATAAATATGCTTTGAGAGAAAGAAACTTAGAGCTTTCTTTGAAGCGCATTAAGGATGATATTCTTTCAACCTTTGAAGAGATAGAATCAGAAGCAAAGCAAATAGATAAAAAATTAAAAAATTAAAATACATGTTCTTCATGCACATTTTTATACTTGAATAATTCTTCCCCTGAGAACCACAATGCAATTTCTTTTTCCGCATCATTCTTGTCCCCAGAAGCATGGATTACATTCCGAAGTGCCATTTTTTTGTCATCAGCATGAGAATAGGATACATGTGTATAATCTCCTCGTATTGTCCCAGGTATAGCTGATTTAGGCTCTGTTCCCCCAACAATTTTTCTGACAACTTCAATTGCATGAACCCCTTCAAATACCATTGCTATTACAGGCCCTGAAATAATGAATTCTTCCACTCCAGGATAAAATGGTTTTTGCACATGGGCAGAATAATGCTTCTTTGAAAAATCCCTGTCAATCCAAGTCATTTTCATTCCCACTAACTTCAATCCAACATTCTCAAATCTCTTTATGATCTCTCCCACTAATGTTCTTTTTACTCCATCGGGTTTTATCATTACAAAAGTCCTTTCTATCATTTTCATATCCTCCTTAACAAAAGATTTATTCAAGAATATTTAAATTTAATCAATTAAAAAAACAAACCTATTTTTTACTAGTAACCCACTTCATATTTTGAGGTTTTCTTCCAAGCTTCAATGTATGCTTTTCACATTTCCTTGAACAAAAGTTTGCAATCTTTCCAGTCTTGTAAACAAATATTTCTCCTGTTCCTGGCATTATATCACTTCCACAAAAAGTACATTTTACCATTTTAGCTCTTACCCTTATTCAATTTCCTTGCTTCTATTTCAGTTTCTCTCAGCATCAAAATATCTTTCAATCTGATTGGCCCCTTAACATTTCTTGCAAGGACTTTATTTGCATCTCTTCCTTCTAGGATTTTGCATCTGACCTGAATGACTTCCCCTCTTGTTCCAGTCCTTCCAATAATTTCTTCGACTCTGGCTGGTACTGCCTCAGTAAAAAGTCCACCCTTTGCTGCTTTTTGTTCAACAACTGGTGCTGCAGTCTTTTGTTCAGGCTGCTTCTCTTCCTTTTTTATCTCTTTTTTAGCTACTACCATTTTCACTCAAGCTGTCTGTTATTTGTTTGATTATATTTTTTGCTTCGCCTTCTTGTATTATTGCCACGGAACTTGTTGCTAATGCCATTCCTGCTGCTGTTCCTAATTCTATTTTGCTTGGTACAGTAACCATTGGCACTTTCTTTTCCTTGCACAATGGCCCAAGATGCATGATAATCTCTGCAGGTGCAGTATCCTTTGCTACAACAACCAATTTTGCAATACCTTTTTCAATGGCTTTTGTAGTCTCATTAGTCCCTTTTTTGACTTTACCAGAAGTCTTGGCTAACTCAATAGCCTCATAAGCTTTTTCAATCAATTGTTTTTCTTCCATTTGAACCTCCAACATATCATCGGTTTCAAAACTTTAAAAAAGTGCCTCCTTATATAGTTTTCTAAGCAAAATTTGAAAAAAGTAAAAAACTATCTTCTTTTCTTCTTGATTTTAACTTTCAAGGACTTTTCAGCTTTTTTCGCTTCTGCTTCAAGCTTCTTCAACTCTTTCTCGAGCATCATCAAACTTTTCTTGGAAATCGCCAAAGCTTCTTTGCTCGCCATTTTTGCACTGCCAATAATTTTTCCTTTTTTCTTCATGAAATTTTTTTCGTTCTCTTCCCCTTTCTTAATTAATCTCTTTCCTACACTTTTCATTTTTTCTTTGACAGCTGCTACAGCTCCAATCCCTACAAGTCCAATTTCTCTTAATTTTTTCATTCTTTCATCCCTCCTTTTTTCATCATTGAAATAATGAATATCAATAGCATCACAATCGTAATGCCCCCACTAATTATAGCAAACAATGGTATATTATAATACTTTGGTTCTAATCCGGTTGCCGTAAACAATCCAGTGGCAATTAACAATCCTCCTAATATCAATCCTAGAGTAACCCTTTTGCTCGATTTATCTAGTTCTTCATTCAATTCTCCTAACTCTTTATGATCTATTTCGAGTTTGACTTTGGTCCCTTTCCTCAAGACTCTCATCATATTCCTCAGGTCTCCCGGGAACCTTTTCAAATTAATTCCTATATCAAAGAACTTTTTCTTCAAAGATCCATAAACAATCTTCGGATCTCTTTCTTTCTTCAATAGTTTATCAACTTCATCTTGGCACACTTCAACAAAGTTCGAGTTTGGATACAATTGCTTCCCGAATGCTTCAGCTGTAATAACTGCTTTTGATAATAAAACAAAATTGCTTGGCAAATTCAATTCATATTTTCTTGCAAGATTAAAAGTATTCTCAAAGAATCTCTTCATATTCATTTGCTTCAATGAACTTCCTTTGAACTCTGCCCAGGCTTCAAACAAATCTTCTTTGAACTTATTTTCATCAATATCGTCCACTACTCCCATTTCAATGAATCCTTGTGCCAAAGAATCTAGATCCCCTTTAACCAATCCAACAAGCATAAGCTCAACATTTTCTGCCATGTCCGGAGAAAGCCTACCAACAATCCCAAAGTCTAAGAATGCAACTTTCGCATTTTTTGTCCAGAATATATTCCCTGGGTGCGGATCTGCATGGAACACTCTCATTTCCAGAACCTGCGTGAGCATGCTTTTGTAAACTAACATTGCAATCTTTTTTTTCTGCTCAATTCCTAAATCATCAATGACCGAAATCTTTCTTCCATCAATATATTCCATAGTTAGCACTCTTTTTGTAGTATACTCCCAATACACTTTCGGGATTTTTATGTGTGAATGATATTTGTAATGATTATAGAAAACCTCAATATTTTTCCCTTCGGTTAGATAATCCATTTCTTTCTTGGTATACTCTTCAAATTGTTTCACTAACTCTTTTGGCTTGAAAGCTTTAAAGTCTGGCCAATGCTTTCCTGCCTCTTCAGCAATGTAATACATCAAATCAATATCTGCTTCAAACACTTTTTGTATGTCTGGCCTCTGAACTTTAACTGCAACAATCTCTCCATTTTTCAATTTTGCTTTATGCACCTGCCCAACAGACGCTGCTGCAATAGGCACAGGATCAAACTCCTCAAATATTCTATTTATTGGCTTCCCAAATTCTTCCTGGATTATTTTTCTAACCTGATGCATAGGGAAAGGTTTCACAGCATCCTGCAATTTTGAGAATTCATCACAATATTCTTGTGGAATCAAATCCGAACGCAATGAAAGCATCTGCCCCAACTTTACAAACGCCCCGCCTGCTTCTTCTAAAACTATCCTTAATCTCTCTGCAGTATTTCCTTGTAAATTCTTTTTTGCTTTGATATTTAATTTTTCCCCAAAATGAATTGGCGTATTGAAATGCAACCTTGAACTAACATCTTCAAATCCTTCTTTTATCAATAGTTCAACTATCACCCTCAATCTAGAAAATCTTTTGAACGCACTGATAAACCCCATCCACTATTTTAATCCTCTTTAGTTTAAAAAAGTTTTTGTTCAAAAAATGACCAAATTGCAACTTAGCAAATATTTATATACTTTTAGACTTTTTAAACTTTTATGGCAAGACCAATAGAACCAACTCCTATTTTAGAAGGAAAAGATGCAGAAAGATTTCTTAAAGAAATAAATAATGTGAGTTATAATCCTAGAAAACAAGCTTTCTTAGATGAATGTAAAAGTATTTTTAAAATAACAAAGAAGTGAGCATTTTTATGATTGAGCTTTCACAATTACAAGCTGTAAGACTTTCTAAATTATATGATCTTTCAAAATTTGATTGTGGAGATAATGATATTAATGAATTTCTCAAAAAAGATGCTTTGATCTATCAAGATAAGAAAATTGCGACTACAACTTTGTTTACTTTCAATGAAGAGGTAATTGGATTTTTTTCTGCTGCAACTGATTCTATTAAACTTAAATTAGAAGAAAAACATACACATATAATTCAAGAAAAACCCATTCAAGAATTTCCTGCGATTAAGATTGCAAGAATTGGAAGAGATAGAAAATATAAAGGCAATAAAATAGGTTCTATTATTCTAAAGTGTGCTATAGGACATATTCTAGAATGTTCAGATATGATTGCAGTTAGATTTGTTACTGTTGATGCTTATCCAACTAAATCAGAATGGTATGAACAATTTGGGTTTGTTAGAAATTTAGATGAAAGATACACGAAGAAAGATAATCATATTAGTATGCGATATGATCTTTTCAATGAGTTAAAATAAATTCTTACAAATAAAATGGAAAAAAGATTTAATAAAATCTAGGCATCTTCAGATGATTTTTAAAACAAAACAATCCCTTTTACAAACAACCCTATTGCAACCAACAATATTACAAAATAAACCCCTTTATTCCAATCCAAAACTTTCTTTCCATCTAAAATCCATAAAGGTATCATATTAAACAATGCTAACCATGAATTTACCATGAATCCAAACATGAATAACTCATTAACGAATCCTTGAGTTACAATATAACTTAGAGCTAAAAATATCAACCCTAAAATAATATTCACTAAAGGACCAGCAACCGAAATCTTCCCATTCCTCTCGCGACTAATATGCCCTGCAATCATTACTGCTCCAGGCGCTGCAAACACAATCCCTAGGAATGAAGTTAAAACTGCCAGGAACAACATAAAATTATCCGCCCTGAACTCTGCAAAGCACCCATACCTTTGTGCAACAATTTTATGCCCTAATTCATGCAACAAGAATCCTGTTCCTACTGTTAACGCAGCGAGAATAAAACTTTTCAATAACGAAATTCCTAAAATCCCTCCTGAGAGTACTATTCCAAAGGCTATTGAGATAAACAACCATGCTTTTCCCAGATCTTGTATCTCGGTCTTTGAAAATTTTATTCTCATAAAACAGCTTTTAGTTTTTTCCTTTTTAAACTTTATTCCTTTCCTTTCGAAAGCTTTATATATAAGTGTAGTATTAACACTAAGAAGGTGTAAGAAAAACACTAAAAGAAAAATGAAATATAAAAAACAAAACTTCAAAATCACCCAAGGATTTTTTTTGGGGCAAGATAGTGTAAGAAAGACACTCAATTTGGAGGATACACAATGAAGAACAAAACTATGCTTACTGATTTATATCAATTAACAATGAATGCTGCTTATGAAGATAATGCTAAGTGTGGCAAAGCTACTTTTGATTTATTTATCCGAAAATTACCGGATGATTGGAATTATTTTATTGCCTGTGGAATTGAAGATGCAATCAATTATGCTACTAGTTTAAGCTTTTCAGAAGAAGATATTGAAGAACTTAGAACAAGAACTCCTTTACCAGAAGAATTTTTACAAACTTTGAAAGATTTTAAATTTGAAGGAGAAATTTATGCTGTAAAAGAAGGTACATTAATAACAGAAAATATGCCTTTACTTCGTGTAACTTCAACACTTCCACAAGCTCAGTTCTTGGAATCCACACTTCTTAATATAATTAACTTTCAGACAATGGTTGCTTCAAAGGCAAATAGAATTGTTAATGCAGCAAGAGGTGCACCTGTTGTTGAATTTGGATTAAGAAGAGCTCAAGGCGAAGATGCTGCAATGTTAGGTGCAAGAGCTTCATATATTGCTGGCTTTTCAGGAACTAGCAATGTCAAAGCTGGAATTGAATATAATATTCCAATTGCTGGGACTCATGCACATAGTTTTGTTATGAGTTTTAAAGATGAACTTGAAGCATTTAGAGCCTACGCAAAAACTTTTCCTTTAAACTCAACTTTGTTGATAGATACTTATGATGTAGAAAAAGGTGCTAGAAATGCTGCAATTGTTGGAAAAGAATTAGAAGAAAAAGGGTTTAGATTAAAATCAGTAAGAATAGATTCAGATCCATTAGCTGAAAAATCAGATTTAGTAAGAAAAATTTTAGATGAACAAGGTCTTTCTTATGTTGGAATATTTGCGACTAATGATTTAAATGAATACAAAATAGAAGCACTTCAAGGTCATTCAGTTTCTGGTTATGGTGTTGGTACAGAAAATATTACTGGAAAACCTGTTGCAGCAATTTCAGGAGTTTACAAACTTGTTGAAGATGAAGATGGTGGAAAAATAAAATTATCCGCATGCAAAAAAACATATCCTGGAAAAAAACAAGTCTATAGAATTTCGGATGAGGATGGAATTTTTATTAGGGATATTATTGCTTTGGAATCCGAAGTAATTCCTAATGGGACTCCACTATTAGAAAAAGTTGTAGAAAATGGAATAAGAGTTTCTCAAAGAAGATCTCTTCTAAAAATTAGAGAATATACTCAGCATCAAGTTAGTATGTTGCCAGAGGATAAAAAAAGAATTGGTTTTCAAAGCAAATACGAAGCAATTCCTTCTGAAGGTTTGATCACACTTACTGAATCATTATCAAAACAGTATGGAGGTCAATAAAATGAAAACAATCTTCTGGGATGAAGACACACAAAGAGATTTTATGGATGCAAATGGGGCATTATATGTATCTGATGCAGAATCGATAAAACCAAATCTATTGAGACTTACTGATTATGCAAGACAGAATAATATTTTTGTTTTAGGTTCTGTTGATAGACATTTTGGTACAAAAGAATTTAGTGATGTTGAAAGTGAATTAAGTCGCAATGGTGGTCCTTTTCCAGATCACTGTATGGATGGAACTACAGGTCAATGGAGGATTTATCAAACTATTTTATCAAGAGCTCCAAGTATTGGTTCATTAGATGGTTACTCTACTGCGTTTTATATCCCCAATTTTTCAGGATCTGAGATTGATGATGAATTAATTAATGAAGGCTTAAAAAAATTGAATGAACTCCCTCAAAGAGGAATCTATTTTGAAAAGCAGAATTATGATGTATTCTCAAATCCAAATGTTAAACCTTTTTTAGAAAGAGCAAAAGTTTCATCGGCTATTGTTTATGGAGTTGCAACAGATTATTGTGTGAAAGCAGCAGTTTTAGGAATGCAAAATTTAGGAATTCAAACTTATGTTGTGAGCGATGCAATCAAAGGAGTTTTTCCTGAAAGCACTAAAAAAGCTTTGGAAGAAATGGTTCAAGCTGGTGCAAAATTAGTTTCTACTGATGATGTAATCGCAGGTTTAGAAACAAAATTGAGGAGGTTCTAAAATGTCAAAAATAATTTTATCCGAAATAAATCTTGAACAAGTTATTCAAGAAATTGGAGATTTCGTTGTCAATACATGTATTCAAAGAAATAGTACAGGTTGTGTTATTGGTCTCTCTGGTGGTGTTGATTCAACAACTACTGTGGCGATTATTAAGAGAGCTTTTGATTTATACAATGTTTCTCATAGTACAAGTTTAGAATTAGTGGGTTACATCCTTCCCTCCAAAGTTAACAATGAAAATGATACGAAAGATGGGATTGAAATTGCAGAAAAATTAGGAATAAGATACGAAGTTCAGAATCTGGAACCTTTGGTTGAAGCTCATAGATTCACAAATCCAGAATCCTTTCAAAATTCTTATGACAAGGGTAATATGATTTCTAGAATAAGAGCAAATGTACTCTCTACAAAAGCCGCAACTGAAAATAAAGTTCTATCAGGAACAGGAAATAGAGACGAAGACTTTGGGATTGGTTACTATACTTTATTTGGTGATGGTGCTGTTCACATTAGTCCAATTGGAAATCTTCCTAAGCGCCATGTAAAAGCTATTGCTTCATATTTAGGATTTGAGAATATTGCAAGAAGAGAACCAACTGCAGGTTTAGAACTTAATCAAACTGACTTTGGAGATCTCGGATATAGTTATGATTTTGTAGAGTTAGTCTTAGAAGGAGTTTATCAAAACTTCTCTAGAGAAAAATTAATTGTCAATCCTCAAGTTCAAATCCTAGGTGGAACTGATTCTCAGAGATATTCTTCATTGTTCAAAACTGCAAAATTTTCTTCTGTAGAAGCAATGGTTGATGATGTTTTAAGACGCCATGATATTGCTAATGCAAAAGCAAGAATTATACATCCGCCTATTGCACCTGTTTCTTTGTTATATAGGAGGTCTCAAAATGCATAGACTTCCATTTTTATCTACAGACATAATAATTGAATACAATGATGGAACTAAAGATGGAATTATTTTAATTGAAAGAAAATATCATCCATTAGGTTTGGCTCTTCCAGGGGGACATGCAGAGTATGGTTTAACTTTGGAAGAAAATGCAATTAAAGAATCACTTGAAGAAACTGGATTGGAAGTAAAAATTCAAACTCCTGAACATCCTTTGTGTGTATTTTCTTCTCCAACAAGAGATCCAAGATATCATATGGTTTCAGTGACTTTTATTGCAACTGGTTCTGGAATTCTAAAGGCTGGTGATGATGCAAAGGAAGCAAAGCTTTACTCACTTGATGAAGTTAGAGCTCTAAAAAATTCTCTAGTTTTTGATCATTGTAGAATCATTGATGAATATTTAAAATACAAGGAGGGAAAATGAAACTATACTCTAGGATTGGAGTAATTGGAAGGTTTAGACCTTTGCACAATAGTTCAGCAGCTATGTTAGAATCTCTCTGTGAAATTTCTGACCATTTGATTATTGGAATTGGTAGTATCAACAGATATGACGAGAGAAATCCATTTACTGCAGAAGAAGTTAAATCTATGATTGATTCTTTCCTATCTTCAAGATTCTCAAATTATTCTTTTAGGTTTATTCCAGATTTTGGTCATATCCCTAAATATAATGATGGACAAAGATGGAAACAAGAAATTATTTCTCAATTTGGAAATTTAGATCTATTTGTTTCTGGGAATGATTATGTTCGAGAACTTTTATCTGAACAATATGATTGCAGGCATCCATTAGAATTTATTCCTTTAGAAAAAAGGGTTCCTCTTTCGGGTACAGATGTTCGAATTGCAATGGCTATGAATATTGATTGGAATGGTTTAGTTCCTAAGGAAGTTTTTGATTACTTAAAATCAAATCATCTTGTTGAAAGATTTCAAAATGAGTTTGGTTTATACACATTATCTCTTCTAGTTTCAGATTATTCTAGCCCAAAAAATACTTCTGAAGAAATGCAAGCAATAGGAGGCAAAAAATGACAACTATTGGAAACTATACAATTTTAAGACAAATTGGTGAAGGTGGTTTTGCAAGAACTTATGAGGCTAAACATATTTTACTTGAAGAAAGAGTTTGCCTAAAACAAAATATTAATATTACTCCTGTCGATGCTGAATTACTTCGTAGAGAAGCAAGACTACTTTGGAATCTGGGTCATTATTCTCTTCCTTCAATGAAAGATTATTTTGCTGTTGGTGATGGTAGTTATGCCATTGCTATGAGTTTTATTGAGGGAAAAACTTTAGATAAAGTAATTGAGAAACATAAAGCCATTCATCCCGAAGATGTTTGTTGGATAATGCAACGTTTATTTGGAGTTCTCCATTACTTGCATGCAAATGGTATAATTCATTCTGATGTTAAGCCACAAAATATTATTTTACAACCAAAAATTCATAATGCTGTATTAATTGACTTTGGTCTCTCTGCAAACAAACCCATTGATTCTACTAAAGCAATTGGTTATACAGATGCTTTTGCAGCTCCAGAATTAAAAGCTGGTTCTCCTCCAATTCCTGAATCTGATTTGTATGGTGCAGGAATTGTAATGATTTATGCTTTGGGTGGGGATGCAATTGGTAGAACTTTCCCTCAACATGTTCCAAAACCTATTATTGACTTTTGTGAAGAATTAGTTCAAAATGATCCCATCTTGCGCCCTAATTGGGAAAAAACTGATTTGGTTGGGCGCTTGTCAGACATAAGACAGAATGTGTTTGGAAGACGTCATTCTGCCTAAACAGAAAAAAATAATGAAGATCGATATAGCGTGAGCTGTATCAGGAGGAATAAAATGTATAGTTGGGGAAATGACACATCGACTTGGAAAAAACCGCAGGCATATAATTATGATCCTGCAAGACGAGCTTACTTAGACAAAAATGCATCAACTGCAAAACCTAGAACCTACAGCAGAAGAACAGATCCGGACTGGTCTTTAGTTAGTCCATTGAATAAAATTCTTGAGACTGCAAGTGAAAATCCAATTGTTGTTGGAATTGATGTAACCGGTTCAATGGCACACTGGCCAGCAGAAATATTTGATAGGCTTCCATTGCTTTATCAAACATTGAGTCAGTATAAACCAGATTTAGAAATTTCTTTCTGTGCAATTGGTGATGCAAACTGTGATAGCTATCCATTACAAATAAATAGTTTTGGAAAGGGTCCAGTTTTAGATGACCATATTAGAGCTCTTGCAGCAGAAGGTGGTGGAGGAGGTCAAGGCAGAGAGACTTATGAATTGTTTGGCCATTTTATGAACACCCATGTAAGAATGCCTAATGCTAGATCACCTTTCTTGATTATGTTTGGTGATGAAGGCTTCTATGAAAAAGTAAGTTCTGATCAAGTAAGTACATTAATCGGAGACATCCAAGAATCTGATTTAGACGCAAGAACTATGTGGCATGAGCTTAATAGAAAATTCAATATCTATATGCTTAGAAAACCTTATTCTCGGGATCAAGAGGAAAGTATTATCCGTGAACAATGGGAATCAGTTTTTGGTGTAGAGAAAATTATCGAACTTCCTTCTGCGGAAAGAGCTGTAGATGTTGCAATGGGAATTATTGCAAAACATTTTGGTCAATTTGGTGATTATACTAAAAACCTTTCTGCAAGGCAAGATCCTGCAGATATGAATGCTGTTTTGCAATCCATTCGTTATGTCCCTAATGCAGGCTCAACAAAGTCGCAAGTAATTGGTGTTCAAGCTTCGAGGAAAAGTAAGCTGCTTACACCATAATTTTTTTTATTTTTTGGAGGTAAAAAAATGAAACCAAATGCAATTGTAACAATCCCCCCTTATGCACCTTTCATTAAAGAGGTTGTATCACATCCATTAGTCTCTGGAGTTAGATTAAATACAGTTATGCCTATAAAAGATTCTTTAGAAGATTTATTGAGTAGATTAAAAGAAATTTGTTCCCCAAAAGAACTTTGGATAGATCTTAAAGCTCGTCAGCTTAGAGTCAAAGGTTATTGGGTTCCACCTTTCACAGAAGTTGAAGTCAGCCATCCAATTCAAGTCAATGTTCCTACTACTGCATATTTTCATGATGGTCAAGAATGTGCTACATTAGTTGCTGTAAATGAAAATAAATTAATTTTCTTAGAAGGTCCTAGAAGAGTAATTGGTCCAGGGGAATCATTGAATATTCCAGATCCTTCATTGTTGATAAATGGTTTTCTGACTGATACTGATAAAAGATATATCGAAGCTGCAGAAAAATTAGGCCTAAAAAATTATATGCTTTCTTTTGTAGAATCTTCAATTGATATTACTAATTTTAAAAAAATTGTTCCTGATTCGAATCTTGTTGCAAAGATAGAATCCCCTAAAGGTTTGTCTTATGTTAGAAATGAATGGTCAGAGAATGTAAGACTATTAACTGCAAGAGGAGATTTATTTGTTGAAGTTTCAAGACCTCATTTGATTGTTGCTGCAATGCATGAAATTTTAAGCAAAGATCCTAATGCTATTCTTGCATCTAGAATATTTAATTCTTTGGCTACAAGTTTAGAACCTTCATGCACGGATATAACTGATGTTTATGGTTCTTTGTTAATGGGCTATAGAACTTTTATGCTTGGGGATGATGTTTGTATGGCCAAAGAATCAGTTATTTCAAGTTTAAATCTGTTAGATTCCATAGTAGATAGTTATAAAAATCAAAGGCAATTTACAAAAATTGGAGGGAAAAATGTTTGAACAAATCGCAATTTTATTAAAAAATAATCTCCATTTAGGGTCTGAGGTAATTGAAAAAATAAATCTTTTTTTCCCAGGAAGTAAAATAAAAATAATTGCTTTTAATAATCTAAAAAAAGAAGATTTACTAGAAATTGATTTAGTTATTACTATTGGTGGTGATGGTACCTTTGTAAAAGCTGCTCATTTAATTGAAGATTCATTAATTTTTGGTATAAATTCCAATCCCGAAACTAGTGAAGGTGCATTAACTTCAATTAGAATAGAAGAAATTGATAAACTCCAAAAACTATTACAAAATAATTTTAATATTATTGAAAGACAAAGAGCAGAAATTAAATTAAATAATAAAATTCTTCCTGAGAAAGCAATCAACGAAGTTTATATTGGAGCAGCCTCTCAATTTCATACCTCTAGATATAAGATCAATTATAAAGATAAAATTGAAGAACAAAGAAGTTCTGGAGTTCTCGTTTCTACAGGCTCTGGTTCTAAAGCTTGGTTTCTTTCAGCTGGTGGAAAACCATTTCATTATTCCGAAAAAAAGCTTAGTTTTATAATAAGAGAACCTTATTTTGGTGAAAGAATTTTTATTCCTTCAATATTAAATGGTGAAATACTTGTTGACGAAAAGCTCTCCATTGAATCCACTCGTGATTCTGGTAGTATAGTTGCAATTAATGATTCCATATATGATTTTAATACTGGGGATCAAGTTGAAATAAAACTTTCTGATAAACCTTTAAAGGTGGTGGTAGTATGAAATATATCGAATGTCCTGAAATTTTCTCCGGAAAAGAAAAGTCTTTATTTTTAGCTGGTGGAATTAGTGGATGTAGTAATTGGCAACAAGAGTTTGTTTTTTTACTAAAGGATTTGAACTTAACACTACTTAATCCCAGAAGAAGATTTTATTCAGAAAATAATACTAATCTTGAACAAGAGCAAATTAAATGGGAATATGAACATTTGAATAAGGCTTCTGCAGTTTCTTTTTGGTTTACTGAGGAAACACTTTGCCCAATAACCCTTTATGAACTTGGCAAACAAAGTGCAAATAGTAAAATTTTATTCATAGGTGTACATCCGAATTATAAAAGAAGAAAAGATGTTGAAATTCAAACTAGTCTTATTAGACCTGAAGTAAAGATTGTTTACTCTTTACAAGATCTTGCAAATCAAATTAAAAATTGGATTAATGAATAATTTATTTTTCTCCTGCGAGTATCATATTTGTTGGAGGATAATCAAATGGGACTAAGTTTTTACCTCTTTTTTCAAATAACGAAACTTTTCCTTTATACATTTTTTCAATAATATAATCACTTTTGAAAGGGTGTGAGCCATAAACTATTTCAAATCCAGCCTTTTTTAATTCCTTTTTCCAATCACTAAAACTCCAAAATCCAAACTCTTCATGCATCTCACTATGCCAGTTGTCAATATAATTCATCTTGCTCATATATTCATAAGCATCTTTTAATGTGAGTTCAATAAATTTCTTATTTTCAATTTTTATTTCTTTTAATTTAATTTTTCTTGGAATAAAATCCTTAACAAATTTATAGAATTTTGCATAAGTAGAAAGAACCTTTATATCCCCTGTTTTTTTCCCATCTTTTTCATTTAATTCCATCAATACTTTTTTATTTCCATTCTCGGGTCCAACAACATCTCTTATTACTATTCTTCCTTTGTGTGCTAATTGTATATGAGTTCTTTTTAACAATTTTCTAAGAGCATCAACACCTATGTAAGAATAGATTTCATGCAAGACTGAAGAATAAATAAATGTATTAATTGTATTTTCCTTAAAATTTTGATCTAAAATATTTTTTCTGTAGAAGAAAACAAACGGGTTCGGATATTGTTGCAATTTGCAGTACTCATAAAAATTTCTTGTAGCCTCTATTCCAATTATATCTGATTCCTTGAACTCCTGGGATAAATGCCAAACTAAAGAACCAGTTCCACATCCTGAATCCACAATTTTTCCTTCTACAACAAAAGGTTTTATATCATTAAATTTAAAAATAATATTTTGATCCATTCCTCGAGCATAACTATTATAATCTCTGGTCTCAGTAATATTTGCATCCTCGCTGATTACCGAATCTTTAAACAATTCAATAATACATGTTCCCAAATTATATTCTAAATATACATCCTGTGAGGATTGAGAAGCATATTCTTTCCATTCTATTTCTGTTCTCCATTTATTTCCTTCCTTTACTAAAAGATTTATGACTTCGAATGGTCTTAATGTTGAATACTTCTCTTTTTTTTCATTAATTAATTCTACTGGAAGATTCTCAAACTTCAATTTCTTAAATAATCTTATGACCTCTGGTGTTGAACAAGCTAAAATTGTATTCTTTGGAGTTAATTTTTCTTCTCCTTGGAATTCAACTTGGTGTAATAAATATTCTGCAAATTTATTCGTATTTTTGACATCTGGAATGGCATAAATTTTAATTTCACATGGTAAGTCTCTTGAAAATTTATCTATGGCTAATACTCTTAGATATAATGGAATAGGATTTCTTCTTGTATTTGCATGATCTGCTGAAGTGATTGCAAAGATAATTCTATCCACTTTTTTTCCTTTAATTCCTTGATCAATAATGCTTCTCAGATAACTATATTGAAACTTTGTAAGCATGTGATGCCTACCAGGGAATAAAATTGTAACCATATTTTTTACAATTATAATAACATTTAAATAGCTTATTGTTTTAATAACATTATGTCCAAAGATTATTTCAAACCATCTGTAACAGTTGATATAATTATTTTTTCTGTGCAAAATGAAGATCTAAAAGTTTTACTGATTAAAAGGGCAATTGAACCTTTCAAAGGAATGTGGGCTCTTCCAGGTGGTTTTCTTAAGGAACAAGAATCCTTAGATGAAGCTGCAAAGAGAGAATTAGTTGAAGAAACTGGTGTAAAAGATATTTACTTGGAACAGTTATATACTTTTGGTGAACCTAAAAGAGATCCTAGAGGCCAAATAATTACAGTAGCTTATTTTGCTTTAATCAATTCTGAAAATCAAACTATCAAAGGAAGTACTGATGTCTCAGAAGCGAAATGGTTCTCAGCTTATAGTCTTCCTCAATTGGCATTTGATCATAAGAAGATCCTTGATTATGCTTTGTTAAGATTAAGATGGAAGTTAGAATATACTACTATTGCATTCCAATTACTATCAAAAAAGTTCACACTAACACAGCTTCAGGGACTATATGAAATAATATTTAATCATCCTTTTGACAAAAGAAACTTTAGAAAAAAGATTTTTGGTCTAGAATTGGTTGAACCAACTAATGAATTTACAGAAGGTGTTTCACATAGACCTGCTCGCTTATACAAATGTACAAAAAAAATTGGTGAAATAATAGAAATCATTTAATCATGCGCATACACAAACAACATTTTCTTCTTATCATCCAATCGCGCAAAGAACATCCTCTCAAACTGCACAATTTCTCCTTCTTTCAAATCTCTAAGTGCCCCTTCTCCTTTTCCTTTGATTATTTTTCCATTATCCATTAATACTTGGACATCAATTGAATCCTCAACAGGCACAGCATGAATAATTTTCGCCCCTAACTTCTGTTCATACTCCTGAGAAACAAACTTTGCATCTTTAAAATTAAACAAATGCATGAATCTGTATACAATCCCTTTCTTGATCTCATCCTGCACATAAAACTCTTTTCCAATTTTAATTGTCTTCATTCCTAACTCTTTATTCTCTGGATGCACAGACACCTTCACACTATTCACAGAATTTTCAATTTTAATTTTTTTTGCATCCCTCACAAAGAAATACCTTTTTGCAATTGGATCAATAATCTTCCTATTAATCGCCGCAACCACACTCCAGTCTAAATTCGTCGGCGTAGCAGACAATCCAGCTTCTAATGCAAGTTCATGAAAGGTTTCCGGTACTATTCCTCTCCTTCTCAGCGCCATAATCGTCATCAACCTCGGATCATCCCATCCTTCAACTTCTTTCCTCTCAATTTTTTCTTTCATCACCCTTCCTTGCATCTCATACCCATTCACAGAAACTCTCCCATACTGCAACACTTCTTGCTTCTTGAACTTCAATAAATCTTTGATATAATCTTGTAGCTCTATTCTCATCTCTCCGAATTCATTGCTTCTGAAAATATGCGTGACCCCAGCAATTTCCTCCCCGACAGCTGTCTCAAAATCATACATTGGCCAAACCTTGTATTTCTTCCCTGTTAATGCATGCGCTTTCTCTACAATCCTGAATAAAACTGGATCTCTCATGACCGCATTTCCATTACTCATATCCCCTTTGAGCCTTAATGTAGCTTTTCCCTCCTTAAACTTCCCCTTCAGCATCCCTTTCCAAAATTCCAAGTTCTCTTTTTCTTTATGTTGCCTATGATCACAGATTTTACTCTTCTCTCTAAAGTTTCTCATTGTTTCCTTCTCACAAAAGCATACATAAGCCTCATCATTTTTAATCATCTGCTCTGCATATTTATAGAATTCTTCCATGTGCTCAGAAGCAATAATTTTTGAATCATAATCTATTTTCAACCACTTCAAATCTTTTTCAACAGCATCATAATATTCTTTCTTAGCTTTTTCTGGATTCGTATCATCAAACCTCAGAACACATTTTCCATTATACTTCTTCGCATAAAGATAATTAATTATGAACGAAACTGCGTGCCCTAAATGAATATACTTTGATGGTTCTGGTGGCAGCCTTGTAATAACCTTTCCTTTGACATTTTTTAATTCTGGCAATTCTTTTTTCTTTCTTTCTTTTTTTTCTTCTAATAATTCTGGTGCAATTTTATTTAATTCTTTTTTTTGCTCTTCAACATTGAGTTTATTCACTTTCAAAACAATCTCATTCACAAGTTTGATAATCTCCCCAGCCTTCTTTTTCAAATCTGGATGAGTAGAAAATATTTGCCCGACTACAGCCCCAGAATTAGCCTTTCCATTATACTTCAAAGCATTGTGCAAAGCATACTTTCTAATCTCTTGCTCCATACTCTTAAATTTAGAATAGGAATATATAAATATATCTGTGCATATTTCCAATTCATGTCCAAAGTTAAATTTTTAAACACTCGCGAGAGGAAAGAATTATTTTTGCAGTTGAAGGAACAATTTGATTTTCAGGCAGATTTAGATTTTTTGTTCTTTGAAGCTTCTGATAACAAAATTTTTCTTTTGAGTAAAGATTATGCTAACATTGATTTAACTGGCTTAAGAGTTAACAACCAAGGAATGTACTTCGGAAAGAGAGAACATGATGGTTTTAGACTTTCTATTGAAGGTTCTCAGTTAATTCAAGCAAAAAAGAATATAATCTTATTAACTAAATCTCAAGCAGAAAGCTGGATGAAGGGTGAAGATATTCAACTTGATGGTGATTCAGGTTATGTTATTGTCCAGCAAGATAAAGACATTCTAGGCTGTGGAAATTTAAGGAATAATGTTCTAAGAAATATGGTTCCTAAGGAAAGAAGACTACATTCTATAACTAATAATGATGAAGAATCTTTTGAGTAATACATTAAGAGTAAGTATAAAAACCTTACAAAAAGTGTAGTTAATACATTCAATATAAGTAAAAAATACAAATATTTATAAATAAACCTTACATTAAGCGTATAATGCCAGGGGTGAATTATTCTAATGAGATTCTTACTACTTTGCAGACTCGCCTAAACCTTAATGAAACCCAAATCAAACAATACCTGCAGCAACTATTAGATGATTTAAACAAACCCTTTATTCCCATTTCAATTTTTAATAATAAACTCACACCATTGGAATCAATCGTAAAATATCTTAAAGAAGAAAAAGATCTGACCCTGCATGAAATTTCTCTTATTCTAAAACGCAACGAAAAAAATCTCTGGCACACTTATACTAATACAAAAAAGAAATATCCTTCAAAATTAAAATCCCTAAAATCAGAACTTCAAATCCCTCTAGACATCTTTTCTGATAAAATCCCTCCTATGAAAACTATTGTCAAATATCTCCACGAGAGCAAATCACTTTCATATCATGATATTGGTGTATTACTGAAAAAAAATGAACGAACCATTTGGACTTCATACAACAGAAAATGAAATCAAACATATCAAAAACTGAACTTAAGAAAAAACAATTAGCCGAGGCTATAGAATATACTAATAAACTTAAATCTGCATTAATTGAATATAATAAAAACTTAGATAAACTTTACAAATCAAATCAACTATCAGACAAAGAATATCTTGCAACAAAGAATAAAGTTTTACAGCAACGCACTTTGAAGCAATGGACTACATATTATGATGATTGCATAAAATATTATCAAAATGAATTAAAAAATTTACAACCTTCAATTCCTAAGAATACAATATTAACCTTATTAATTCTTTTATTTTCAATTTCATTAATTACCTTTAGTGCCTATACAGGATATACATCTGTTGATTCCATAGGAACATTGGATGATTCTGCAACAATTTTAGATTATCCTTCCTGTCCCTCTACAGATGGAATCTTCACATTAAGCAGTAGTTTAGTCTGGGGTAATTCAACTATGGTGTGCTCAAATATTACAATTAATAGTGGTGGTATATTGAAATTAAACTCTACTGCTGCAGGCAATACAAGTATTAATGTTACAGCAGATACAATCACAATCAATTCTGGTGGAATAATCTCTTCTTCAGGTTTTGGCTTCCTTTCAAAGCAAGGTCCAGGTCTTACAACTAGTACTGCTATTGGCGCTTCCTATGCTTCCTTTGGTGCAGGCGCTTCTAAATCTCCTTATGGAAGCATCGAGTATCCATTGACTTTGGGCAGTGGCGGTTCATCTACAGCTAGAACTGGGGTTGCTGGTGGTGGTGCAATGTTTTTGAATGCCTCTGGAACTCTAACTAATAACGGAGTTATTTCTTCAAATGCTACATACACAGCAGCTACTAGTGGCGGTTCTGGCGGTTCAATTTATATTATTGCGAGTACTTTTTCAGGTTCTGGAACAATTGAATCCATTGGTGGTACAGCTTCTGCAGCCGTAGGCGGTGGCTCTGGCGGAAGGGTTGCAATTTATTCTACTACAAACACATTCACAGGAATAATTAACGCCTCTGGTGGTCAGGGAACTACTGCTGCTGGCGGCCCTGGAACAATTTTCTTGAAATCTTCTGCAAAGTCTAATGGTTCTTTAATCTTTGATAATGCCAATAGGACTTCTTCTGCTAGGAGTGAATTGAATTCAACATTCTTAGTATTAACAACTCTTGATGAACTTAATATCACTAATAATGCAAATGTTTATTTAACAACTTCATTGGATATTAGTAATAATATTTTTGAATTAAACTCCGGTTGTGGCTTTTTCCAGCAAGGAAACTTTAATGCTAGTAACCTATCTATTGTGACTCTAGCTGGTACAATGGAATTAATGTCAAATTATACTTTTAATAAATCTGCAGTCTGGACTTTGAACTCTGCT
The DNA here is from genome assembly GCA_964473075.1 of Candidatus Woesearchaeota archaeon. Lineage (GTDB taxonomy): Archaea > Nanobdellota > Nanobdellia > SCGC-AAA011-G17 > GW2011-AR17 > JAGVZZ01. The sequence goes on along the minus strand of CAYYMN010000006.1, from coordinate 7,037 downwards.
GGAAATTTATCCCACAGGAACAACTCTGCTACACAATTATACTTTTTGAACATTACTGCAAAGAATTTCACAATCAATAGTGGCGCAATGATTAATGCAACTAATAAAGGTTATGCTTTTTTAAATGGTCCTGGTCGGTCTTTAGCTGCTGCGCCTAGTACTCATGGTGCAGGGTATGGAGGTATGGGTGGAACTAGTAGTACTGCTGGTGGTTTAGAATATGGCTCAATAACTGCCCCGTTGGACCTTGGTTCTGGTGGTGGCATTGGAAAAACTGATGGCGGTGGTGCAATATTTTTGAATATAACTGATACTTTGATTAATAATGGAATTATTACTTCTAGTAGTCTTCATGTTACTGGCGGTTATGGTACTGGTTCTGGCGGTAGTATCTATCTAGTTGCGGGTAATTTTTCTGGTAATGGAGAGATTGATGCACATGGAGGCTTGGCATCTACTAATGATGCTGGTGCTGGTGGCAGGATCGCAGTTTACTCTCCAAATTATCTTTATACTGGCTCAATAAATGCCTCTGGCGGATATGCCACTGATGAATCCGGTGGTGCTGGTACTATTTTCTTAAAAGTTAATTCTGACTTAAATGGTCAATTGCTTATTAAAAATGGTAATTTTTCTAATATGGCAACAACTCATGTAAACAGCACTTTTATTTCTTTGACAAACTTGGATAATTTAACTATTGAGAATGGTGCTTATTTTATTCAAGAAGTTCCTTTTAATGTGAGCTCAACAATTATTGATTTAAACACCCCTTCTATCTGGCTCCAAAATGCAAGTTTACAATTCCCTAATTTGCAGACTGTTACAATAGATGGCAATTTAATTTTAAGTAATGATTATACTTTTAATCCCACTGCAAACTGGACTTTGAATTCTGGTGGTGATTTAACTCATGATCAAAATAACATTGTCCAATTAAATATTATAAATCTCTCTGCATCAACCTTTACAATTAATAGTGGTGCAAAAATTGATACAACTAAAAAAGGTTATAGAACTCTTTCCGGTCCAGCTCCAGGTACCTCAACAGCTAAAGGTGCTTCGCATGGTGGTCTTGGTGGTAACACAACTTCTGCAATGGCTAATGGCGTTTATGATAGCCTGACTAGACCTTTAGAAATTGGTTCTGGTGGCGGTGTTGCAAAAACTGATGGTGGCGGTGCAATCTTTTTGAATGTTTCTGGAACATTAACTAACAATGGAATAATAGCTTCAAATGCTACTTTAATTGGATCTAATAGTGGCGGTTCTGGTGGCAGTGTTTATTTGATTGTCAATACATTAACTGGGAATGGAGTTATTGAAGCTGAAGGGGGTTCAGTTACTTCTAATGCTGCTGGTGGCGGAGGAAGGATTGCTTTGTACTACCAAACTTCAACTTTCACTGGAAGTATAAATGTTTCTGGTGGTGCTTCTCCTGGAGGAAGTAGTAAGTCTGGAAGCATAGGTAGCTTATTCATCTGTCAATCTCCTTCTGGGACTAATTGTGCAGGCTTGGGAAATCTGTCAGTTGTTGTGACTAATGGTGCTATTATTTTAAACACAGATTATAGTTTGAATGCAAGTATAAATGTAAATAAAACTGTCAATGTCTCTTTTACTCAGAATTCAGTAAACTGGACTGACCAGACGAATAATAATTTGCTTCAAGGAACAATTAATGCTACTGGTCTAGCTGTCTCAAGTTCTTATGATGTTTATAATAATCTTGTTTTGGATAGTAATCGACTGACGGATGCAGCAGGAAAATTAGCTTCATTTGTAATAAATATAGTCGATAATCAAGAAGTTTCTATTCAGAATTCAAGTATAGTTAGTACTCCTTCAGTAGTTGGTATAACTTTGGATGATAACACGATTGCATTTGGCTCTGGATACTATAATGCTAGCTGCACAGATAATTATGCATTAATGAATTCAAACATTAGCAACAATTGTTGGATCAATACTACCGCTTTCCCAAACAATGATGTTCACTTGATCACAAACAATGGCACAGTCAATGTTAATGTAACTGCTTATGCATTAGTAACAGATGCCGAGGAAACTTTTTGTGGCTCTTCACAGGGTTGCACTTTGACAGCTTTGGCAAGGATTGCAATAATTTCCCAAAACAATGAAACAGGTTCTTGTACTGGATTGGATGATTATGGAATACTTGCAACTCATAATAGCAACTCAACAAGAGCAGTTTGCAATAGCCTAAGCTCCTCGGATTCAACTGATCAAGTCAGAACTTTTATAGAATTATATTTCCCTAAGGATTCCACAGCCGGTGCAAAATCAATAACCATTGTTTATGAAGCAATAACTGCTTAAGTGTCAATCTTTATAATTTGGATAAACTTCTTTTCGCCTATGAAATCAATACTCCTGCGTTATCCACTCGCGTTCTTAATAGCAATCTTCTCTTCATATTTATCATTCCTGCTTCTTCCATTAACTTTATCCTTCACTTATTTTATCCTAGATATATTCCTCGAACCAGTATTAAACAACACAACAATATCAATAAACAATATTTCATTCACGATCATTCCCGCATGCACAGCCCTTTTGGCTTATATCCTTCTATTAGAATTAATCCTTTTGACCAGAAATATTTCTTTAATCCAATCCTTAAAACTTTTCTTTCTAGGTTCTGTAATGATCTTTATTATGAATTTATTGAGAATCCTGATTCTAATTTTTATTTATCTAAACTTTGGAAGGAACTACTTTGCTGCTGTGCATTTGATTTTCTGGCACATAATCTCAACAATATTCATTGTCTTTGTTTGGATCTTCCTTGTAGAAGCATATAAAATTAAATCTATTCCAATCTATAGCGACATAAAATCACTAATCTAAATTGTTTTCACCCTGAAATGCAATCAAATCTTCGGTGGTCAGAACTTTTTTACTCTTTAGTTTTTCTTCAACTTTCTCTTTTTTCTCTTCTAATTTTTTGATATTCATTTCTTTTTTTACTCTTGCATTTCTTTCTCTCTTTCTCTTGACTTCTCTTTTAACATTTCCTTCTTTTTTCATTTCCTCTTTTAATTTCTTATTTATTTCAGAAAACTCTTGTTTGAATTTGATAAAATTTTCAAAGGCTTCTTCTTGTTCTTTTTTAACCCTGTTGATTTCTTTGGAGATTCTAGTGAACTCCTTGAAAGAATCCTTGTTTTCTTTGGCGGTATCATTAATTTTTGAATGAAATTCCTCTGCTTTTCTCCTTTCTACATTAATTTTTTTAGAAATCTCAGAAGCCTCTCTGTGCACTTCAGCATCAACTTTGGCCTTTTCTAATAATTTCTTAGTTTCTTTAATCTGCTTCATAATCTTTTTTTCTTCATCAAAGCTTATTGCACTTGTTTCTATTTTTGTCTCTAACTGTCCAATTCTATTCTTTAATGCCTCGGGATCCTTGATGTCTAACTGCTTCCCTTTCTTTTGATTAACATCTTTGATCTGGTCAATTAACTTCCGGACTTCAGAATTCTGCGCATCCCTTTTTTCTTTTAATTCTCTAATATTAGAACCAAACTCCTCATTCTTTGCTTTTACAGCTCTGACTTCTTTGATCAGGTCCGCAATCTTTTGTTTAAGTTCTTCTTTCCTCGCGAACCATTTCTCTTTTTCAGAATTAAGTAAATCTAACTTTGATTTCAAAGCATTAACATCCATTATTTCATTATTCTTTTCTTCCTCACCCATGAGAACCAACACCTAATTAATTTATTCTCTGAAAATCTCCTTCTTTAAAAAGCTTTTGGCAACTGATTTTCCTAAAATTTATTCTATGTATCTTGCAATGTCTTTCATTATTTTATCAGCATCAAAATTTTCTTTGTTATAAAATTCATTTGCTCCAGCCTATAGAACTTTTTCTCTAATACTCTTTCCACTTAATAAGTAAAATGGAACATTATTTCCAGATGTTCGAAGTGTTCTCAAAGCTTCTAATCCAGCATTTGGTTTTTCCATATCATTATCGCTAATCACTACAGAATAATTTCCTAATAAAACACGAGCAACCAAGTCACTCCCATTACTAACTGCATCAACAGACACATTCGGAAAAGCTTCTTGTAATATATCAATATACATTTCTCTCCAACTATCTATATCATCAGCAACAATAACATTTACCATTTTATATTGAATAAACATAACTTATTTATAAAACTATTAGTTCATTAATTACTTCATAGTAAATACAAACAAAATAAAATAATAAAAAAATTACTTTCTTATCCGAACAATGCTCCTAAACCAACAGCAGCATCTTCTTTTTTCTCTTCCTTCTTTTCTTCTTTTTTAGCCACTGTATGTGCAGGTCCAGCACTTGGTGCCGCTGCAACTGTAGCAACTGCTGCTTCTTTGATAGCTTGTTCGATATTAACCCCATCTAATGCCACGACTAACGCTTTGATTCTGCCTTCATCTGCTTTGATACCTGCAGCTTCAAGCACTTTCTTAACATTAGCTTCATTTATTTCTTTTCCTGCTTTGTAGAGCAATAGAGCCCCATAGATATATTCCATTTTTATTATCCTCCTTACTCAATATGAGCTTCATCCTTCACCGCTTCAGCCTGCGCTTCTGCTTTCGCCAATATTTTTCCAATGTTCTCACTGGTCATAATATTTTTTGAATCTGCAATTGCTGATGCATCTCTGTGAGCTTTATGTATTAATACATTTATTGTATCTTTTGTTGTGTAACCAATCTTCACAGCTAAGTTCATGGCTTCGTTGTGTAATTGTTTGAGGTTCTGTAAATAAACTTTCTCATCAACTTCCAATACTTTCCTATCAAACACAACCCCATTTTCATATACTGCAACAATATTCAATCCAATTTCCATCGGCTGTATGTTCAATCTGGTCAACAACCCGCATATTTTTGGTGTAAAAGTTTCCCCTTCTTTCACAACCAACTTTTCTTGTTTGATCGCAACTTTCCCATCCTCAATCCCAGTCTTAATTCCCAACTGTCCAAGTTCTCCAATAATTGGTCCTGGTGCAAAAGGCGTCTTTCCCGCAGGAATAATAATATCTCTTGGTGATTTCTGTCCCGGTTTTGCAGGTGCAGAACTTTTGTTCGCTGAAATTATCTTATACAATTTGAATGGATTATCATTAGTCAAAAGCAATGCTGGCATCCCTTGAATTGCTTCAATAAGCTTACTCAAATCTTTTTTGGAATTCTTCAATGCATACTTAATCAAATTCTTTTTAGTCATCCGGATCTCAATTTTCCCTCTTAAGTTCTGCTTCATTTTTTGCAGCTGTGGTGCCGGCAAATTTTCCATATTCACTAATCCAATGATATTAAATTTTTCAAGATCTGCGGATAATTGTTGAACAATGGTTTTCTTTTTCTCACTTACATAGGCTTGGGGTTTACTCATTTTTTCCCTCCTATGCTTAATGGCTTGCTCATTGTCAATTTTAAATAAACATTCTTGATATTCTGCTCATGCTGTGGTAATGTTTGTAGTAAAGCATTGTATGCAGCTAAAGTATTCTCAGCAATTTGCTCATCGGACATCTTCTCAGTTCCCACGGCACATTTTACTGCAGGCTCATTGTTTTTCACAATTAATCTAATCGTCTTTTGCAGTTTCTCAACAATTGATTTAACATTTCCTTTTGGTGGAATAACACATCCTGCCTTTGGGTTCGGCATCCTTCCTTTTGGTCCTAAGAATCTTCCAAAGGTCCCTGCAACTAATCCCATGATATCTGCCTGTGCAACAAAGAAATCATAACTTCTGGCTAATTTTTTCAGCTCTTTGGTGTTTCCAGCCATTGCTTTGAACTCATCTTGCACAATCGTCCTGTCACAATTAGCCTTCGCATCATTATACAAGGTCCCGCCAACTAATGCGCACACAGAAACTTTCTTTCCTCTGCCATGCGGTAGGTCTACAAAAACATCAACTTTATTCTCTTGTTTCTTTAAATCTAAACTCTGTATTCTTACTTGAAAATCAAAACTCTGAGTGAACTTCTTTTTATGCTCTTCCTTTCTCAGTTCTTTTATTGCTTCTAATATTTCCTTCTTATCCATAAATACTCCCTCCTACTAGCGTAGTGCTATCGGGTGACTTATGTGATTTACTTGATATTTATAAGCCTTTCTTTAGCTCTGGCAATGATACTTTTCCACAATTAGGACACCAATGATACCCCAAATAATAGTTGTCAAAGTCTTCCCCGCATCTTTCACATAAAGTCATAATTCTTTTTAGTTTATTCTTCTATTTAAACCTTTTCTTGAAAATCTTCTTTTGTTAGCTTGATCCATTTAGATGCCATTTTTAATAAATGATTGGATGTTGAAAATCGTGATCTCCTTTCTCTATCAAAATAAGTGTATAAAATAATTTCAAAACCTTTCTTTTTCATTCTTTCAATTACAGGAACAAAATCAGAATCTGATGCAATAAGTATTATCTTTTTTACATATGGATAGTTTTCAGAAATATCATATAAATCCATGATTATTAAGGCATCAACTCCCTTTTGGCAAAAATCTTCTTTTCCTTCAATATTAATATATTTTTGACATCTTCCTTCTCTTAATGTAACCCATTTTTTAGTTCTTAACATTTGTGTCATATTTTGATATTTACTCATTAAGAAATCTTCTTTTTTTGTTGGTTTTGAACTTTGAAAAGGTGGAGCTGTATAAATGTAAAGATGTTTCAAATTTAACTTCTCTTTTTGACATATATTTCTGAAAGTTTGTAAATATTTTTGTGCTTTCTTAGATTCTCTTGAAAAATGTCTTTTTACTAATCCAAAGAAACCATCATCTACAAATATTAAAGTATCTTCCATAAAGCACCCCCATAAAGTTTAAGTAAAATTAACATCCGGCAACCTTCAGATCACCGGGGCTCATACTCACAATTCAAGAATTGTTATATCTTTTTTATTATTTCTTCTTTATATATCTTTCTAGGATTTGGCTCTGTAGAACAGTTTTGTATTCTTAGACCCTGAAAGCTAAAAATAAAGAAT
>CAYYMN010000005.1:24074-36590 GCA_964473075.1 Candidatus Woesearchaeota archaeon | reverse complement strand
CAAGAAACAATCTAGCAGGAGCTAAATTATTTTTCTAGAATCATGCCACACAGCATATTGCAAAATACTTAAAATTATATTCCTAACCTCTTCAGTGTTTGACATATTCCCCAATTATTTTCAGAAGTTTCAAAACTATCCATAAAATAGACTCTTTCGAATAAAGTAGGTATTTGATTAATTCTTTCTTTATAAAATCCCTTTTTATCTCCTAAAAATAAATCTACTTCCTTTGGTTGATATACTTTTATTTCCTCTGCTACTCTTCTAATTGTTCTTCCTTTGGCAACATCATCTTCAATGACTAAAACTCTTTTGTCCCTAATTTTTTCAGGATCATCTATCCAATGAAACTCTGTTCCATTTCCTCTTCTTTTTGCTCTTGCAACTACTAAAGATAATCCCATAAGATTAAATACAAATCCAGCATACAATCCTCCCCTTGCGATTGGTAATCCAAAATCATATCTTTCTCTTAAATTCCATGCTGAATTAAGAAGTTCATTTAGATATGCACTATGACTAATCAATTCTCCTTTAAATTTTCTTTTCAAACAAAATTTTCTAAACTTCTCGTCTAATTTTTCTTCTTCTTCATTAAGTATGAATCTCAATAACACTTCAGAGATATCTTCCCTTCCTCTTGAAAGTCTCTCTAAAAAATTCCTATCTTTTACTATCGATGCGCAATCAGCTACAAATAGTTCATTGATTTCCATTAGTTCTTTTTTTTGAATTAAATTATAAGCGATTTCTAATCCTATTTTCTGTTCAAGGCCTTCCAAAAATTCTATTTTTTCTTCTGATTCTCCAACTCTATTAAGAAACTCTGCTTCCAGAAGTAAACTAACTACATCTTTTCTATAGAATTTATTCCTTCTTAATTGACTTAACCCTTCTTTAACTTCACTTAGTTTTTTTGATCTAGAACATTCTCCTAATTTTAACATAATTTCTAAATTCTTTAACCCATTTTCACTATAATTCATACAAAAATCCTCTAATTCCAATTTAATAAACATTCCTATTTTTATAATTACTAAAAAAGGGTAATAAATAAATTTATAAATCTTCCAAGAACCCTAAAACCATGCTAAACCTCATAGGAATCGGCTTGAATGATGAAAAAGATATAACTTTGAAAGGTCTAGAGTTAGTCAAGGATTCTGATTATGTATACTTAGAGAACTATACCTCTGTTTTACAATGTTCAAAAGAAGATCTAGAAAAACTTTACAACAAAAAAATAATCTTGGCAGAGCGTGAGTTCATAGAGGATGGCTCAGTAATCATTGATCAAGCTTCTTCTTCAAAAGTTTCATTATTAATAATTGGCGATGTATTCTCTGCAACAACCCATATATCTTTGTACTTGCAAGCTTTGGAAAATAATATTGAAATCCAAATTATAAACAATGTTTCAGTCCTCACTGCAGTCGGCATAACTGGTCTGGAACTCTACAAATTTGGAAAGACTACTTCTATTCCCTTTCACGAAAGCAAAACTCCAATGGAAGTTATAACAAAAAATTATCCTTTGCACACTTTATGCTTGTTAGATTTAGTACCTAAAGAAAAACATTTCATGGAATCCTCAGAAGCTTTGGAAAAATTATTCCACTTAGGTTTAAAGAAAGATACTAAAGTTATTGTTTGCGCACAATTGGGTTCAAAAGATCCAACTATTATTTACACAGAAGCTAAAAACATAAAACCATTAAACAAATTCCCACAATGTATTATCGTTCCCGGTGAACTTCATTTTATGGAAGAGGAGCTATTAAATAATTACTGATAAGTGATATCAATAAAAAAAGGGTAGTAAAATTATCTGTCGGACCGGAATATATTGATGATATATCTATTCTAGTTGATGCTCTTTTTGAATTAGAAAAATTAGAACAAAGAAATAATAGGCCTTATGTTTTTAAATATATTCAGCAGCCTATGATTGGTGGAACTTGTTATGCTGTACCTGCTGATTCTTCTTTACTAAATAATGATTGTGTTCGTATTTTAGGAATCTATGATAAAGGTTACTTTCTTGAAAAAAGACAAAAATTACTAAGAGAAAAAAACTATTAAGCGCCTAATTCTAATCAAACAACAACAAAAAGACCAAACTTTTAATTTATATCTAAGACTATTCAAAATTATGCCTAATAAATCAAAAATCACTTTAGAAATCTTTCCTACATTAAGTGAAGTTTTAATGATAGAGAAGTCTATTAAAAAATATAGTCGTAAATTTAATCAAAAAGAACTTTGGAAAAAACTTCCTGAAAAAATGTTATGGCAAACTTATTTAATTATTATAGATTACTTAGAAACAACTAATAAAATAATTATTGATAAAGATGGAATAATACTATGATCTACAATCCAAGGAGAATAAAGCAATTAATTTCAAAGAACCTAATAGTCAAATAAACTTTAATTCTTCTTCAGCAAATATCCTTCTTTGGTATCATCAATAACAAACCCTTTCTTCTTAATTTCTTCTCTCAATTTATCTGCTTCAACCCAATTCTTTTCTTTCTTTGCTTTCACTCTTTTTTCTGCCAAGGCAACAATCTCTTTAGGCACTTCTTCTTTCTGATAATTCATCACTCCAAGCACACTATCAAACTTCAACAATGTTTTTTTAATCTTCACCGCATCTACTTTCCCAATCTCATCAATGATTATATTGCTCTCTTTCACAAGCCCAAACACAGCAGCCAACGCCGCAGAAATATTCAAATCATCATCCATAGAATCCTCAAAATCTTTTTCTGCTTTTTCAAGAATCATTGCAACTTTCTTATTCTTCTTTTCTTCTTTGATGTTATCCAGTTTTAAAAACAATTCTTTGAACTTATTCAGGATTCCTTCAACATCTTTTAGATTATCCTCTCTAAAATCCATCTGCTGTCTATAATTAGTAGCTATTAATTCATATCTGATTGCATTTGGACTATAACCTTTGCTCAATAAATCTTTTAATGTGAAAAAATTCCCTAAAGACTTAGACATCCTTTCTCCATTAACAATTAAATGCGCATTATGCACCCAATAATTACAGAATTTTTTTCCATATGCTGCTTCTGACTGTGCAATTTCATTGGTATGATGCGGGAATATCAAATCAACTCCTCCCATATGTATATCAAAAGGTTGCCCTAAATATTTTGAAGCCATTGCTGAACACTCTATGTGCCATCCAGGTCTCCCTTTTTTAATTTCTGTCTCCCAAAACACATCCCCATCTTTCTCATCATAAGCTTTCCACAACGCAAAATCTCTTGCATCCTCTTTCTCATATTCATCTTTTATATTCAATCTTCCATCTGCATTCTTCTTCAACTGCTTTAAATCTAACTTTGCTAGTTTTCCATAATCTTTGAACTTTGAAATGCTAAAATAAATATCCCCATTCTCAGTTTTGTATGCAATTTTCTTCTTCAACAGAATTTTAATCAATTCCACCATTCCATCAATCTCTTCAGTTGCCTTCGGCATAATATCTGGCATTTGAATATTTAATTGTTTAATATCCTCAAGAAAAGCTTTCGTATAAAACTCTGTAAACTCTTTCAAAGACTTTTTTTCTTTCTGTGAATCTCTAATTGTCTTGTCATCCACATCTGTAATGTTCATGACCTGCTTGACTTTGTATCCTTTGTACTTCAAGTATCTTTTTAGAATATCATAAGTTAATACAGCCCTTAAATTTCCTATATGCACATAAGAATATACAGTTGGTCCGCAAGCATAAATCTTAACTTCTTTCTCTTTGATTGGTTTGAATTCTTCAATTTTCCTAGTTAGGGTATTATATAACTTAAGCATACCTTCAAAATAATCTTTCTATTTAAATTAATTTCTTATACTATCCCGATTTAACTAGACATTATATTCTTTTTAATTTATGTACAAATTAACTTTCAAAAAAAGAGCCTGGATTGTAAAACAATTTCAAAAAGGCCAATCTGCAATTGAGCTTGAATTATAAAACTCCAAAAGAGATTTGGGAAGAATTAATTAAAAAAGTCTAGTAGTTTCGTGGTGTCTAGCAGTTTCGGGATAATAGATTTAAATTAATTTCTCACAACCTTTAAATAATTCTTCATCTCTTTTATTTGCATGAATTGGAAAACTTGGACTAAAATAACAGCAGTTATCATTTTTTTTATTGCAATTGCAAACTTTTATTATGCACATTATTATAATGAAGGTCCAGTATTAAGCATTGAGAACTTCCCTTCGAATCAAGACTTGGATTCTTTGTCAACTACTGACGACATTTCATTTAGCTTCTTCATTTACAATAATGGCGATGAGACAGCATTTGTGAAATCTGTAATTCTTATGCGTTATGATCCCAGAGGTAATTTAATCACTACAGATTATACTATAGATCCTGAGTATGATTTTTACATTGCTCCAAGTGAAAGCCGGGAAGTACTAGTCACTCTCCTAGCTCCAGAAGAATCTTTGTCTTATACACTCTCTGCAGAAATCTTCACTGAATCTGAAAAATTATCCTCTGAAACAGTTCCAGTTGTTTGGGGTAGCTTGTTATGAGACTTGAGATAAAAGTTAAGACAGGTTCAGGCAAATCTGAGATAATTCGTAAGGATGGCTACATTGCATTTCTAAAATCCCAACCTGAGCACAACAAAGCAAACCTAGAATTAGTTCAGCTTGCAAAGAAACATTTCAAGTCTGAAGTCCGAATAGTTTCTGGTTTCAAAAGCAAAAATAAAATTATTGAGATTGATTAGAGTGTTCATTGCCAGTAGAAACCTTTATATATTCTCAATATAAACTATTATATATCCCTAATACAAACCTTTATATATCCTTAATATATACCTTTCACTATGATAAGCAAAGATGAGATTAAAAGAATAGTAACCTTACAAAAAGAAGAACTCAAAAATAAAGAACTGGGTATAAAGAGAGACCTTTTGACAAAAATCTCTTTAAATACTTCTCATGCTATTATTTTAACTGGTATTCGCCGTTGTGGGAAATCAACTTTACTTAGGCAATTAATGAAAAAAGTTTCTGTTTTTAATTACTTAAATTTTGAAGATCCTAGGGCAGAAAAGTTCGAGCTTAATGATTTTGAAAAATTGATTGAAGCATTTGATGAAGTTAATGGAAAATGCAATGATTATTTTTTTGATGAAATACAAAATCTTTCTCAATGGGAAAAACTAGTTAGATACCTTTTAGATAATAATAAAAGATGTATTATTACAGGTTCAAATGCACTTTTGTTGAATAAAGAACTTGCAACAAAACTGACTGGGAGGTATTTAAGCTATGAACTATTTCCTTTTTCTTACTCAGAAAAGCTTGTTCTAAATAATCAAGTTACAAGCGTTGATGAATTCCAGGATTATTTTTTTAATGGTGGTTTTCCAGAGTTTATTCGAGAAAGAAACATTGAGATTCTTCAAAATCTTTTCAATAATATTATAGAAAAAGATGTTATTGTTAGATACAAATTAAAGGATGAAAAATTAATTAAGAATTTAACCTTGTACTTATTAACACATATTGGAAAAGAATTCTCTTACAACAATTTAGCAAAACTTTTTAAAATTCCTTCTACTAATTCTATTATTAATTATATAGATTATTTAGAAAGATGTTATTTATTATTTACACTTCCTAGATTTGATTATTCTCTCAAGAAACAATTGGTCAGTAACAAGAAAGTTTATTCAATTGATCCAGGTTTTTCTAATTCCAATTCAGTCTCTTTTTCAGAAGATAAAGGAAAAGTTTTGGAAAATATTGTTTTTTTGCATTTGAGAAGAAAATTTAATGAAATTTTTTACTTTCAAGATGAAGCTGAGTGTGACTTTCTAATAAAAGAAAAGGGGAAAATAACTCAAGCTATTCAAGTTTGCTATCATTTAGATCGAGAAAATTTAGAGTGCGAATTGAATGGTTTAAAAAATGCCATGAATACTTTCAAGCTCAAATCGGGAGTAATAGTAACCTTTGATCAAGAGGATAAGTTTGGTGATATCAAGGCAATTCCAGTTTGGAAATGGCTTCTAGACTAAACTTTGTTACTAAAGATTACGACATTATCTCCAAAAGAGAATCAATAATTAAATACTCTCCTCTATATTGAATATATTTTTCTAATCAAATTATGAAGTGATCACTACCACTTATAAGCCCTGATGTCTTATAAGTTTCTCATAATTTTTCATAGGTTTTAATGCTAGTTTTTTCGCTAATGTGTGGCTTTTTATAAAAATGAATATTGCCTTTAATTATTTTTTATTCCCTTTAATTTCTTCCTTCTTAAAATTCATAATGCTCTCTTCAGTCTCTTCAAGTTTCTCTCCATTGGAAGCATTCACTTTCAGATTATACACTTTGAACTCTGTAGTCAATAGAGTAATATTCCATACTGCTTTCTTTTTGATTGATTGCAATATTATGATATACCTATCCGCACTCTTCGTGACTTTCTCCAAGGCTTCCTTGTAATGAATTTTCACCTTAGACAAATCCAATTCTTCCAAATCTTTTTTCTCTTTTTGGAAAATTTCATCCTTCTGCACTTCAAGCTTTCCATTGTTCTCAAAATAAGTATAAATCATATGCTCTGTAGGCGAATAAAAATCAACCCTCCATTTATTTTCCAACAAAAAACAAGAAACTAAATATCTGTCCTTTTCTTTCACTTGCTTAACAATTTCTTTTACATCTTCTAACATTTTTTTCGGATCTCTTCAACCAAGTTATTAATAAAATAATCCAATTTTTGTTTATCTAACTTCCCTTCTCTGTCTCTGATCGCCAATATGTCTTCACTGACTTCTTGATCCCCTATTGTCATAATATAATTTACTCTTTCTAAAATAGCCGTCCGCACTTTCTTCCCAATGCTCTCAGCTCTCTTATCCAATTCTGCTCTGATTCCTTTCTCTTTAAGCAGTCTTAAAACTTTCTCTGCATACTCAATATTTCCATCATTCACTGTAACAATCTTAACTTGTATTGGCGATAGCCATAATGGGAATTTTCCAGCATAATGCTCAATCAATATTCCAAAAAATCTTTCAACGCCCCCATAAATAACTCTGTGTAACATAACAGGCCTATGCTTTGTTCCGTCTGCACCTTCATAAGTCAAATCAAACTTCTCTGGCATCTGGAAATCCAATTGTATTGTTCCGCACTGCCAAGTTCTCCCAATTGCATCCTTGATATGAAAATCAATCTTGGGCCCATAAAAAGCTCCATCTCCTGGATTGATTTTATACTCTTTTTTTTTCTTTTTTAGTGCAGCCTCCAGGATATTTTCCGCTTTGTTCCACAATTCTTCTGAGCCTAATGCTTTTTCAGGTTTGGTGGATAATTCTAAATTAAATTTTAATCCAAAAGTGGAATACACTTCATCAAAAAAATAAATCAGGTTAATTATTTCTTCTTCCATTTGTTCTTCAGTGCAAAATATATGCGCATCATCTTGATAAAAAGAACGCACCCTAAATAATCCGGATAATACTCCCGATAATTCATGCCTGTGTACTAATCCAATTTCAGCTATCTTTAATGGTAATTCTCTGTATGAATGAAGCTCTTCTTTAAAGACCAGCATGCATCCGGGACAATTCATTGGTTTGATTGCATAGTCTTCATTGTCGATCTTGGTAAAATACATATTTTCTTTGTAATGATCCCAATGTCCAGATTTCAACCACAAAGCTTTATTCAAAATGATTGGAGTTCTGATTTGTTTATAACCTGCTTTATTATGCATCAGCTTCCAATAATTTATTAATTCCTCCCAAATAATCATCCCTTTTGGTAGAAAGAATGGCATACCTGGTGCTTCATCATGAAAGCTTACTAGATTCAATTCTCTTCCCAGTTTTCTATGATCCCGTTTTTCTGCTTCTTCCATTCTATGCAAATATTCTTTCAATTCTTCTTCAGTTTCAAAAGCAACCCCATAAATCCTCTGTAATTGTAGATTCTTTGAGTCTCCTTTCCAATATGCCCCAGAAACTTTTGTCAATGCGAAATTTTTCAACTCTTTTGTATTTGGTACATGCGGTCCTCTGCACAAATCAACAAATTCTCCTTGTTGGTAAAATGTAGCTTTCTCTCCTTCATTCAAGAGTTCTTCATACAATTCTTTTTTCAAGGGTTCATTTTTCAAATAATCCTCAAGATCATCTTCCTTCAGATCTTTTTTTTCAATAGCAATGCCTTTTCTCACTAACTCTTTCATTCGCTTTGAAATATTTTTTAGATCTTCTGGAGTAAAAGCTTCTTTTCTAAGAAAATCATAATAGAATCCATTTTCAATCACTGGCCCAATTCCAAACTTCACTTCAGGATATAATTGCTTTACAGCCTGTGCTAACAAATGCGCAGCACCATGCCTTATCTTCTCAACTTTTTCTTCCATTCCCTAAAAATTATTCCTTTTCTATTTAAACTTTTCTTTCAAATGTAAAACAAAACACAGCAAACTTTATATATCTCCCGGCTATATTTTTGTTTATGAAAAGAGGTTTAATATTTATATTACTATTAATTACAATTCCTTTTGCATCTGCAATTGTCGACATAACTGGTCCTACAAAGAGCCAGTATAATATTGGTGACAAGATAGAATTCTCTGGTTATGTAGAAACCGAAGATGATTTATCAGGCACCTTGAAATTTTATTTGGTCTGTGGTTCAAAGACTTATAATCTCCAAAGATTCTCAGTGGATCTCTCTTCCGGTGAAAGACTATTATTCTCACAGCTATCAATGGAATCAATCACAGCAAGTTCTACAATGCTTGGTGTCTGCAAATTAAAATCAGAACTGGTCTCAAATGATGTAGTTTTTGATTCAGCATATTCTTATAACTTTGAAATCAATGATGATCTAGAAGGCTCATTTACATTAGACAAATCTTCAATCATGCTTGGTGATACAATTACTTTGACAGGCACAATCTTCAAAAGCAATGGCGATCCATTGGAGGGCACGGCTGAGATTTACTTTTCTTATGGTACTGAAGAATACTTGATGGGCTTTGTTGATGTAGTTAATAGTGCTTTTACTTATTCCACAACAATTACTGCAACTCCTTCAGGCACTTACTATGTAACACTGACTGCAAGAGACAGCTATGGCAACCAGCAGACTTTCACAAAGGCAGAGAGTTTTTCAATATCTGATGCACTAAATATTTACTTGAACACAAATGCTTTAAATTTCTATCCTGGTGATGTATTGAATGTTTTTGGGGATATTCAAACAGATTTAGATAAATATGTTTCTTCAGCAGTAATTGAGATTTCATTGGATGACACAACCATTTCAACATCTTTAGATCAAAGTAAATTCACCCAGGACTTTATCATCCCTTCTGATATTACTACTGGCGTCCATGAAATTATAGTTTCAGCAAGAGACACTTTCGGCAACATAGGAGAATCCTCTTTGGATATAGAAATTCTTCCTCTGGCTACAAGCCTCGATATTTCAACTAGCAACACAACTTTAATGCCTCAGGATCTAATCACCATTACAACAAAATTATTCGATCAAACCGACAAATTCATGGCCGCAGAATTAACTTTAGAGGTTTATGATTCAGAAAACAATTTAGTCTCAGAGAAAACAATTTCTTCAGGTGAATCTGTTACTTATCAAATTCCTCAGTTTGCTTCTCCAGGTTTATGGACAACAACTTCAATTTATGATTCCACAAAATCAGAAGTTTCAAGCTCTTCAAGTTTCACTATTGAAGAAGTCCAGGCTTTAGACTATTTTATTGTGAATGATATTCTTTATTTAACCAACATAGGAAATGTTAGATACTCTGAGGATATTAATATTCCAGTTGAAGGAGTCGACCAAGAATATTTGATCTCCAGAACAAAAAACTTAGATCCAAATGAAACTATTTCAATCGATTTAACTGACGAACTTCCAACTGGCAGTTATACCCTAAACATTCCAACAGGCTTTGGCACAATTGAAGAGCCCTTAGAAATTAAGGGTGGAAAATCTTCTTCAACCTTGACTTGGGTTTACACAATCTTGGCAGTAATATTTATTGCTGGCTTGTCTTACTTGATTTATACTCGTATTAATCCTTCAAAGAAAATAAAAGAGCCTTCTACAAAGAAAGATGTAGAAAAGAAGATTAAACTTTATGATTCAAAGAAAGAAAAAGAAAAGAAAAAATCCAGTCTCGTTTTTGAAGACAAACAGCAGGGTTTGGAAGACTTTAAAAAAAGGACTCTGGAAGAAATCAAGCGCACCGAAGAAAAAATTAATAAGGATTCAAAGAAAAAAACTTTTCTGTCTGAGGGAAAATTAGGTTATGTTACTGGTCGCAATGATACTCCTAAAGAATCCAAAGAAAAACCTTTATTCAATATTTTTGGTGACGAATAGGATCACATCTTTTTCATCTTCTATTTCTTTCATCCCAAATTCTTTTTTCAGCTTCCTAACTATTTCATTGCATTTGACACTTTTTTTCATGATAGTCAGAACAATATTCTTAGGTTTTAATCTCTTTATCTCTGAAATAACTTTGTCGATCTCAGTATGATGCAATGCAGTTAACGAAACAATGGTATCAAACTCTCCGGCTTTGAAAGGCAATTCTTCTGCCCTTCCTAAGACTTTCTTCCCTGGTGCTTTGTCTAGCATTTCTTTGCATGGGTCTAATGAAACAACATCCTTGAAATGCCTTGCAACAATTCCAGTACCTGCACCAATATCAAGGATTCTTCCTTTGAGCAAATGTTTTATTTTTTCTAATTTTTTTAATTGCTCTTCACCATAAAGCTCTTCATATCCTTTGGCAAGTTCTTCATACATAGATTAGTTTCTTTTGTATCAATTTAAATAATTTTTTAAACCCTTAAGTCCTTGTAATTTCTATGATCCTTAGCAAAAAAGAAATATTAAAAGAAATTAAATCCAAAAAACTAATAATTACACCCTTCAAAAGTTCGAATATAGGCCCAGCTTCCATTGACTTGACTTTAAGTAATAATTTTTGGTTTTTTACTAAATCTCATTCCATAACTTTATCTGAGAATACTGATGCTGAATCTTTGGCAGTTCCTAAAAAATTAAAATCTGTGATTCTTCAACCCGGCGACTTCATCCTTGGAAAAACTATTGAGAGAATAACAATGCCAGAAGATTTGTTTGGTATGCTTTCAGGGCGTTCGAGGTTTGCTCGCCTTGGTTTGGTCATTGATGCCACTGCATTCTTTGTTCAGCCCGGAGTGAATAATCATCAGGTCTTTGAAATAAAAAATCTTTCTCGCAATAGCATGATATTAAAACCAGGCTTGAGAATTGCTCAGTTAGCTTTCATCAGGACTGAAGGCAAATCAAAATATACTGGCAAGTTCAAGAATCAATAGGTCCTTTATACCCCATTCTCCCTAATCTTCCGGAATTCTTAAAATCCTCAAAAACATCCAAATAAAATGGTGCTGAATGAGTTCTATATCTTTTGCCTTTTTTTCTTGCTAACTTTTCAAGCAATATATTTTGTGTTCTAGAAACTCTCTGAACATCTAAGCCTCTAGCCATATCTCTCGTCATGATTATTAACCATCCTAAAGGAATTCCAGATCTTGGTTCTAGCCTTAATTCTTCATTGACCTTTTTGAATAAATCCGCTTCATTTAAATCCTCTAATTCAATGCCCCTATAAATTGTAAAATCTAAAAATCTCTCTGCTGCTTCAGGGCATATTTTTTCTCCTCGTTGATAAAGTACAGCGAGTTCTCTTTCAGATTCCATATCTTCTTTGGCATTCCTACAAGCATCAAGAACCTTCTTTCTATTTTCAAGACTATACAAATATTCTCCTTCTTCTCTAGAGAAATTCAAAAGATAATCATAATATATTTGTGTTGCCATACTCTTTCTTTGCTTTGAGCTTATATCCCTTAAATTCTTCCCCCACTCACTTGCTTTTCCATTTACAAGACTATACATTTTTACCCCTTCATATTTAATCAAATTTCTTCTTATACATAATCCTATTTCTGAAGAAGTTCCTTTATCACTTACTGTTGCAAATTGTCTATAATAAAATGATAATCCATTGCTTGTAGCAGGATCAAAAAAGAAGCGAAATTCAACTCTATCCCTTATTTCATCAAATAAAACATAAGCAGAATGCTCTCCACATTGTGAAGTATTTCTATAAAGTAACTGTCCACTAACTAAAGCTCCAAAAAAATTATTCGGTTCTCTTAAGAATTCAACTCTTTGTAATACTTCTTCAGCTGTTAAAAATTCAAGTCTTTTGAACCCCAAAATTTTTTCTCCATCCTCTCCAACAAATTCCTCTTCACTAATATTACCTACAACAACTTTATCCCAATCGACTAAGATCCTGCCTTCATCTGTCTTTGCAAAAATAATCTCATGTCCCATTCCTGTTCCAAAACAATCTTGAACAACAGCATATTCTACATCAATCCCTAAAGTCTTTGCTAACAGCCAATT
>CAYYMN010000005.1:0-24064 GCA_964473075.1 Candidatus Woesearchaeota archaeon | reverse complement strand
AGAGCAGAAAATTTGTTCTTTAACTTCACTTGGCCATCTAAACCACCTTCTATCCAAAATTGCTTCTTCCCAGCCATATTTTTTCTCAGAATGAACTTTTCTTATTCCTTCTAATAATTCTTCCAAACTATTTGATTCACTCACAATCTTCTGTCCATTTCGGATTAAAAAATCTCTTTCTTTCTCTGGAATGCTACAAAATATACTTTTAGATCTCATGATTTAAAATGGAGTTTCTTCAAATAATCCTCTTGGAGCTGCTCCTCCTGAAACTATTTTTTTCCTTGGCTCTCCATTTCCTTCAACCTCTTTTTTCTCCATTTTTTTGACCACCCCAGCCTGCAATAACCTCTTTCTTACATGCGCATATTTTAATCCCCCCATTTCATTTGCTACTTGAGTGATATCTCCATATCTTCTATATAATTCAAACATTTTCGATAAAATATCTAAGGTTTCATTTCCTTTTGGATTTATTCTAACTCCTGCAACGAGTAAATAATTAGGATTTCGCACAATATCATAAGCAACTTTATTTTCTAATTGTTCTACAATCGGTTTATTTTCTTTAAATGTATTCGATTGCACTTGGGTTTCTAATGTTCCTTCATCAACTTTATCAGGACTCTTTGGTAATTCCAATTGATATTTTGTTCTTAAAACCTCTACTAATGTATCAATAGTAGTTTCACTCATTTCTTGAGCTATAAAAGATTCTCTTGTTTGAAGTATTTCTCCTACCTTTCTAATACCATTATAAAATCCAAATAACGCTAAATCTCCTCGTGCTTGTTGATCTTCTATACTCGTTAATAAACCATAATAGGGTCTATCTCTGCTACATTCATTTACCATAGCTTTTATTTTTTATTAGCTCTATTTAAAACTTACTAACTCCAATTTCCGAAAGATTTCCGGATTTTTCTAGCAAACCTTTTTTAAGCCATTTTTTCTAATATTCTAAGAAAGAATTCTTTCCTATTGAATTAGATAGCATTAGCTATAAGGAGGTTAAAATGTATGAAACAACAAAAGTAAGACCCAAAAATCCAATTGCCTTTTATTTTGGCAAGGTGAAAGACTTAGAACTCGGACCAGCTCATTTCAACTACCTGTCCCAAGAAGCAATTCAAGTTTATGCTCAGGAAGTCCGCCCGATGTATGAAATCTTATACGACCGCATTGTCACTTCAAGAATAAGCCCTTTCATCAAACAAGAATTTGAGCAATGGTTCATTTCAAACAAGGATTCAATCGGCCAACCAAAAACTCCAATAATAAATAGGGAACTTGAATCAATGCTTCGCAGGTTTGATCTCCTCTAGGATCTTGCACTTCTGGCAAACTTCACTAGAACTCGGCTCATTACATTTTTTACATTTTTTAATATTCTTCTCTGACTTTTTCAACAAAGGCAATATTTCCATGAATGAATTTACAATAGAATTTTTAGTCCCTGGATAAAGCTCTTCAAACTTGTTTAACATTTCACGGATTTGGTTTCTATAACTATCCACATTGTATGGACACTCATTGAACTCATATGCCAAATTTTTCAAAAAAGCATAGACCATAATTTCTTTTTCTGCCATGAAATAGAATGGCTTTATTCTCCTCACAAAATCTTCATTGTTTTCATTCCCTGTTATCGGTCCTAACCTTGATGACGCATCCATATTCCTCCTGAACTGATTCATGATTATTGTCTGTGCTTCATCATCAAGGTTATGCCCTGTTACTAATTTTGTCGCCTTTAACTCCCTAGCTTTTGTATTCAACAGACTCCTTCTTAGCACCCCGCATACACTGCAAGCCCTCCTCCCTTTCACAACTTTATCCAATGTAAACTTAAACTCTTCTTTAAAAGATACAACTACTAACTTCACATTCATTTCTTTGCAATATTTCTCTGCAGCTTTGATGCAATTCTCTCTGTATCCTTTGATTCCTTCATCTATTAATAATGCCGATATTTTTACATTTCTATTTTCCTTGTAAATTGACAATAAAACATCCAAGACACTCAACGAATCCTTCCCACCAGATACAGCAACCAACAAATTTTCTTTCTTTCCAATTAATTTATTCACCCTGATTGTCTTTCTAACTTTCCTTTCAAAATAATTAAGAAAACAAGTCTTGCACAAACTCTCTCCGGATATTAACTTTATTACAGGCTTGATTTTACACCGCTTGCACATCTATCCCCCTGACACCACTGAAAGTATTTTCACCACATCCTTTTCTTTGAACTTATAATTCTCATTCACCACTTCATTATTCACAACAACTATTACAGTGCTTTTCATTATTTTCAATTCTTTCAACATTCCTTCAACATTCTTTGCTTTGAAACCCAACTCCTTTCCTGCTCTGTCATACTGTGCCTTCATGATATATTTTGGATTTTATATTAACTTAAAAATCTTCCTCTGCAAAAGACAAAAACATTTATATAGCAATGAACCTTAAAATCTTTTAATGAAAAGGGGTAACTTAGGATTATTAATACTATTGAGTATTTTATTTCTCCCATTTGTCTCAGCAGCAACTGATGATGTCCTTGACATTTTCATAGGCTCCAGTGATTCCAGTATGATTTTCTTGAGATTCATGTATGGTGCTTTGATCTTCATAATTTTCTTGAATGTCTCTAAGAAAGCAATTTTCAAAAGTTCAGGCTCTGATCCTGATAAGAATTCTAACAAACTAGCAAATGTCTTTTCTTTGATTCTAGCAATCTTCGCAACCCGCTTCACTCCTGAAGAAGTCGTCCAAAACTTCGGCTGGGTTATTATGGTCCTGACTCCTTTGGTCATTTACTATTTCCTATTTGGAATATTCACTCGCAAGCACGCTGACACTTCTTCAACTGATAAGGAAGGCTTTTCCTGGTGGCGATTTATTTTTGCATTGATTGCAACCTTGTTCACCCTTTCTGCTCTTGGAAAATCTAATTATCTTGGTGGATTTCCAGTTCTTGGTGGCGGCTTGAACGAATTATTTTTTGATGTGAACTATTTATTATTCGACAAATACCTTCCTTTCTTATTATTACTAATCCCTCTGGCAATCATTATCGCATTGATTTCTAAGTTTGGCTTTGGCGGAACAACAAGTGCAACAGGCACAGGCACTGCTCCCAATATTCCTGGCTGGCTGATTCTTGGCGCATTGATTTTATTTTTGTTATTTGTATTAGGCACATTTATTGGCGGTGTTGGTTTGCCTAGTTTTGGCATCGGTATAGGCCCTTGGCTTTTGTATGTTTTTGGTGCTATTGTTTTAATCGTTCTTTTAATTTTATTAGTCCGCTTCTGGCCTTTTATTGGTCCTCTTCTTACTAGATTTGGCGCTTGGTTAAGAAATTTGTTTAGAAGAATTCCTTGGTTTAGAGCTGGTCCTTCTGATAGGATAAGAATCGATTTGATTACCTCAAGAAGAAGTGTAAATTCTAATACTTTCTATAGAAGAAATTTACTGGCAGAACCTAATGTTAACCTTCCAATCCAAGTTATTGTTTCAAGACGCAGCAGATTCTGGTTCAATGAAAGGCTTTCAGGTTTGAATTTATTTTTTAGTATTAATAATGGAAGGATCAGTCCCAATTCTATTACTGATCCAAATGGCTCTGCAAGTATAATTTATAGACCTCCAATGACTAATGGCCAAGCAACTTTGTCTATTGCTATTGCTCCTAATCCTGCAATCAGCTCTGCTTATAGACCCCCAAATTTTACTATCAAAATTAATTCTAGCAATCTTCCTTCTGATAGAATAAGAATCGATTTGATTACTCCTTTTGTGAGTGTAAACTCTAATGGCCCAACTAGAAGAGATTTGCTAGCCGATGCAGGAACTCCATTGCCTATTCAAATAATAGTTTCAAGAAGAAGAAGATTTTGGAGGAATGAAAGATTACAAAATGCAAGTTTGACTTTAAATGTCACTTCAGGAACAATTAATCCAGGAACTATCAATACTGATCCAAGAGGCGCAGCACCAGTTACCTATAACCCACCAAATAATGAAGGCATTGCAAATTTAAATTTGACTGTTACTCATCCTTCAATCGGTGCAGCCTACAGACCACCAAACTTTAGAATAAACATAATCTCAAGGCGCAGGCTAATTGCAACTATTAATCCTCCAAATACAACTACAGACCTTAACACCCCTGCAACTTTTAGCGTGAATGTGAGAAACAACCTTGGTGCAAATGTTTCTGGTGCAAATGTTAATGTAATTATTGGTAATAGATCATTAGTTCCGCCTTTCAGAAGAATCTCTCCAATCACTCTTCCTTCTGTTACTACAACTAATTTAGGTCAAGCAACATTTACTACTCCAGATCTCACAGCATTGGGAAGCTTCAATATCAATATTAATGTCATACATCCTGACTATCACAGACCTGCAACAAATTCTGGAACTATCATTGTTAGAGATCCTACTACCCCAGATATGGATGTCAGAATTACTAATGTCCCCACTGGTCCAGTTCCTGTTGGTAGTCCAATTACTATTTATTTATTAGTTACTCAAAGAAATTCTCCTAGAACTGTTCCAATAAACAATGCTACTTTTACTATTGCTCCAACTGTTCCTAATCCTCCTACTCGAGTCAGATTATCTAATGGCCTCTATCGCTTAATTATTACCCCAGAAAATTCCCAAGCAGGCACACCTGTAACTTATTCTGTAAATACTTCTGCTCCAAGTTATAATCCAAATGCTGATACTTTTATTATCAATGTTTCAGCTTTATCTACAATGACAATCAATGTTCCGCCTTCTCTAACAGCTTATGCAACTAGAACTTCTTCTTTTAATGCTTCAATAGTTGATTCTGCTACCAATACTCCTGTAAGTTCTACTCTCTCAGTTACTAGTAATGGTTCACCAGTTCCCGCTAGAAATACAGGAGTAGGTCAATATAGAATAGATTTCACTCCTGCAGCTATTGGATCTCAGATCTTGACTTCCACAGCCCGTCACACTCTTTATAATAATGCAATTGCCAATACTACAATTAATATCCTTCCCATCCCAGCCTTAAATGGTGTTTTGCTTTGGTCTCCTAATCCTTCAAATTCTTATCAACTATTACAAATTAATGTTCGAGATCCTATTAATGGTACTCCTATCTCTGGTGCTCGGGTAACTTTCACTGATACACATACAAATCCTTGTAATAATCCTGGAACTTTGGTTACTGATAGTAGTGGCAGTTTTAGATCGCAAATTAGATTCCAACCTAGAAATACAATTCCCTCTGCAGAAACTCATGATATAAATGTAACAATAACTGCTCGTGGTTTTCCTCCTTTGAATATTTCTCCTCCTCTCCAAATGACTTTTGATCCTACAGCAGTTGGTGGTCGCGCAGACAGGAGGACTTTCTAAGATGGGCACTTTTAATCCTGGAACATTAAATGTTAATGATCAAATAGTTCCCTTAGATACACAAATCACTGCTTCAAGTAAAGTCACTTATTCTTCAATCTTCACTTCTGATGATAGCACTCCAACTCCAGTCAATGTGGATTTAAATCTCCCAGCAGACTTGTTTCCACCAAAACCATCTCTAAGTATTGTAAGTATTACTCCATTAAGTCCTATTGTTAATACTCCAATTTTTGTTTCTTTCAGATATCAAGGCCGACGTGCACGATTGACTACTGAATTAATTGACAAAGAACATAATCAAACTATACCCATTCTTTCTCTAATAACCAACATTAATAATATTTTATCTTTCTCATACACTCCTACTCAACCTTCAAATAATTGTGTGATTAGAATTACAGCATTAGATTCAAGTAATACTGTTTTAACAACAATAGATTCAAAACCTTTTATTATTAAACCACTTACAGCTCCGCCTCCTCCTGCCCCACCACTTTCGTTAACAATTGCTCCTATTCATAATCTTATTCCTATTAATGTTCTTACTCGTGTAACTTTTGTTTGTACTCCACCAACACTACCCCTTGAAGTATTCCTTGAAGATGTTTCGACTACCAATAGAACTAAAATACTTAAAATCACTAGCTTGCCTGCAACAGAATTTTCTTATAAGTTTCCAAAGCTAGGGAAATACAAAATTCATATGAACGCCCTTAACCCCACTACAAGAAATGTTCTAGTTCCAGCAGTTTCAAATGAGTTTAAAGTTGTTCCTGTCTCGACTATTATTCAAATTCCTCATATAGATGATTTTTATGTCTCAGAATCTCGTTCAATTACTTTTGATTATATAGGCCAAAAAGTTTCAGAGTTTGAAGTAGCATTTTTTAATAACAATAATAGAAATAATTCTGTAATAACATTACCTCCTTCAACTTTATATTTTGATTTCACAGCTCCTAAATTTCCCGCAAATGTTTGTTCATTTTCCATTACTGCTGTGTTAACTAATGGTCAACGAATAACTAATCAATCAAATCCATTCAAAATCAATCTTCCTGTAATAAATATAACTAATATCCCTTCTCAACTTGTAGGCAGCACACTTAATGTAAACTTCACTTACGCAGGTCCACCAGTTCCAAGATTTTTTGTACATCTCTCAACCACAGGAAGGAATACTAATTCACCAAAGATTTCACAATCTGTTACAGATTCAAGTAAACCTGTTCCTATTCCTCTTAGTAATCCTAATTTAGTTTCAGATGATTGTTATGTGTTTGTTATTCCTGATCTAAAAGGTGTTAGTTTTGCAGAATTCTCTAATAAATTTTCAATAACACCAAAACCATCCTTACAAATTGAAACTATTCCTCAACAAGTTATGCTAGGTAGTACCATAAAAGTTAAGTTCAATTACACAGGACCAAAAGTTGATTCTTTTAAAGTTGAATTTATTGATACTCAAAATAATACTAAAATTAATGTCACTTCACTAAATCCACAAACTTTTAATTTTAATTTCAAAGCAGAGCCTCAGACAACAAATTGTAATTTTACATTCACTGCAATCAGTAATAATCAACCCCCGACTCAAGCCAACTCTAATAATTTTTCAATTGTACCATTAGCAACTAAATATCCTCCAGATCTTACTATAACACCTATTCCCTCACAAATAAATGTCAATGATACTGTTCCTGTAAGGTTTACTTATAACTCAATGGATTTACATTCTTTTGAAGCCTTTTTCTCAGATGATGGTAGAAATTATCAAGTAATTCAACCTTACATTAATCCTTCTCTTAGATCTTTTAACTTTGTTGCACCAAATAATCCTTCAAAAAAATGTAATATCAAAATTGCTGCTTATGATTCAAGAAAGATTAGAGTTCAAGAAGGTATTTCTAATCAATTTGAGATCGCTCTTTCAACAATTCCTCCTCCATCTTCACCTAAACCTCAAATAGTTATTGATCCAATTTCTACACAAGTTCCAATTAATACTAATCTAAATGTTCATTTCACATATAAAGGACCACCTCTACTACAATTAATTATGGTTGGTATTTCCGATAAAGGAAAAACTTCCATTGGTCCAATTACCGGCCAAAGTGTTAAATTTAATCATTCTAATAATTACAATTTAACTTTAAATATCCCAAATAATCCTAGCTGTATTTCAAAGAATTGTTATTTTTTTGTGGATATTAAGGATAAAAATGTTAAACTTACAGAATTTTCTAACCCATTTGAAATAGTTTCATCTAAACCTCCCCCTGCTCCTCCAAATTCAAAAGAACCAATAACAATCCAACACATACCAGATCTTGCATTGAATACTAGATATAACTTCAATTTTGCTTATAATGGTAACGCAAAAGACTTCATATTATATTTCTCTTCTTATAATAGTCCCTTTATGCAATGTTCTATAATCCCTGGCAATGAAAGAAAATTTAAATTCACCACAGGGATTCTTCCTTCTGAAAAAGTTTTTTTAAAAATTGAAGCTTATGATTCAAATAATAAAGTAATAGCAGAGAATACTTCGAATAAATTTAACATTGAAGCACCTAAACCACCTAAAATTCAGATTCAAAGTCGGGATATTGAAATAGGAAAAGAAATAACAATACCAATCAACAAGGATCCACAAGAATTCGCTTTAATTATTCAAAACCCAAACTCAAAAGGTTATATACAATATCTTGTTGCTCCACATCCTTTAATAGGAATTATTCACAAAACAACTATATTTGGGACAAAGTTAGATAATAAAAAATATGGTTCTGTCTCTCCAGGTAAAACAGAAAATATTCTATTAACATTAAGACCAATGGATGATACAAAATATAATGAAATCAAATCAAAAAATTTAGTCATAGATATTATTACAAAGCCTAGTGGTATTAAGATAAACACTGAAAACTTAGTTCAATTCAAGAATGGAAGCATTACTACTAAAATCAAATTTAATCCCCAATAAACCTGCTCAATTTTCTCCTAGCTTCTTTCTCATTTTCTGCCTTTACTAAAACTCTCTCTGGAAACACATAAAACTCTCCATATACAAACCACTCCCCTTTTTTCTTAAACCTTTTTTTCAATAATTCAAAATCATATCCTCCATCAAACTGAAACCTCGATGAACCGCAATATTTCACAATTTTTTCTTTCTTCCCATTCAACCTTTCATAAACCCCATTGCACACAGGACAATTCATATTCTTGGAAACATTGAACCACTCTCCATTCGCCCACAAGCCTCTTGATTTACAACTAATCTCCTCTAAAGCAACCTGAATAGTCTCCTCAGCAACATCCATATCCACACCAAAAGTCTCGCAGGTTTCAAGTCCCTTCACATCCGAAAATATACACCTAAAACAATAATCTCCATCAACTTTCATCACTCTTCCTTGTTCTCCAATCACACCTATATATAACCAGGGAATTTTATTCTTAACACAGTATTCATTAATCAAAAATCTGGTTTCCATATTGTCTGTGCAATCAATAACCAAATCCGATTTCAATATATCAACATTCAAATAATCCAAATCCATAATCTTATACTTAACTCTAAACTTCTTACCTAACACTTCCGCTTTCGGCTTTCCAATATCCTTCTTTGTAAACTCAATCAATCGATTCAAATTTTTTTCTTCAACAATATCCCTATCCAATATAACAATCTCTCCTTTCAACCTAGGAATAATCAAATTTCCAGTAGTCCCACATCCTACAACAACTATTTTCATAGGATTTAATTCAAACAATATATTTTTAAACCTTCTCTTATACAAAAAGTAAAATGCACCTCCAAGATTTATTAAAAAAAGTCCCTTACACAAACACAGAACTAATCCAGAAAGCCTATTCTTTCGCAGAAAAAGTACACTCCAAACAACTTCGCTTGAACAAAGAACCATATATCCATCATCCATTGAATGTCGCATACATCTTGGCAGAATTAAAATTGGACGAGCCTTCCATCTGCGCAGCTTTGTTGCATGATACAATCAAAGATGAATCAATAACCAAAGATATTCTAGCAAAAGAATTCACTCCAGAAATTGCCCAGTTGGTCGAATCCACAAATTTAATCCAATCAATAAAAAATCTACCGAGGGAAGACTACCAAGCGGATACAATTAGAAAAGTCATTCTCTCCTCTGTCAAAGATTTAAGGGTAATCATAATCAAGCTGGCAGACAGATTACACAATTTAAGAACCATAGATATACTCCCTGAAGATAAACGAAAACATATTGCCCAGGACATTTTCCAGATCTATGCCCCTATTGCACACAAACTCGGGCTTGCAAACATCAAATGGGAACTTGAAGATTTAGCATTTAAACAGCTCCAGCCTGAAATATACAAAGACCTTTCTTCAAAATTAAAAAAGACTAAGGATAGTAGAGAAAAAGAAGTTGAATACATAAAATCAACTCTTGAATCAGAACTTAAGAATCATAATATCCAATATGAAATTACTGGTCGTTCTAAGCATATTTACAGCATCTACAAAAAAATGCTCAAGAAAAATTTATCCTTTGAACAATTAATGGACATAGTTGCACTCAGAATAATCACAGATTCCATTCCACACTGCTATGAATTGCTGGGCATAGTTAATAATCTTTGGTCTCCGATTAAAGGTCGTTTTGATGATTATATTGCTTCTCCAAAATCCAATTTTTATCAATCATTACACACAATAGTTACTGGTCCAACAAAAAAGCCAATAGAGATCCAAATCCGTACAAAAGAAATGCATGAGATTGCTGAATCTGGTATTGCTGCTCACTGGAAATATAAAGGCATCCAAGAGGACAAGAAATTTGATCAGAAATTAAAATGGATGATGGAGCTAAACGCCATTGAAAAAGATTCTCCCCAGGCAAAAGAAATTAAGAAACTATTAAATATTGATTTGTTCGAGGACGAGATCTTCACCTCCACTCCTAAAGGCAAAATAATTTCTCTTCCAAAAGGTGCAACTATAATTGATTTTGCTTATGCTGTTCACTCTGACCTTGGTGATCAATGCATTGCTGCCAAAGTTAATGATTCTTTTGTTCCATTACGAGCGACCTTGAAGAATAGCGATGTAATCGAAATTATCACCTCCAAAACCCAGCATCCTTCGAGGGACTGGTTAAAGTTTGTCATAACATCAAAAGCTGTTTCCAAGATAAAAAAATATATCCTAGATACAAAAGGTTTGCATGTTAATGCTTTCAAATCCCATTCTAAGGATAAAAAAGAACTCGAGGAATTAATGATCAGGGTAGACTCTATTTCCGATCCAAAATTATCTATCTCAAAATGTTGCAAGCCTCTCCCAGGGGATAAGATTACTGGTCTTGTTAAATCTTTGGATAAAGTCGCGATTCACAAATCTGATTGCAGTATAATCAAGAAAGCAACTTCCAAAAAGCGCGTCAATGCCAAATGGCTGGAAAAAATTAATAATAATCTTGATCTAAAAGTCGATGCTTATGATCGCAAAGGCTTGTTCACAGAGATCTTAAACAGCTTAATCGCCTTCAGCACTCCAATCAAGCAAGCCAAGGCAAAACAACTTGGTGACGATTTTATTGAATGTTCTTTCTCAATTGAAGTTAAAGATTTAAAACATTTGCAGGAGCTTATTTTTAGAGTAAAAAAAATCAATGGTGTAAGGAATGTCTTCTTGGAATTAAAATAACCTTTTAGCAACCTTTTTATACTCTTACGTAATTTTATATAATATGCTTATAGCTAAAATCAGCCGCGGGTCAGTAATGGACCAAATATACATCCCTAAGAAAAGAAAAGGTCTGAAAGTTGGCAGTTTTGTTTCCATTGAAGAGATTAAGATTAAATCTAAAGTCTCTCCTTATTATCATAATGTTTCAAATTTAGAACCAATTAAGGATGAAATAATAAAAAGTATTTTTGAATTCCTGAAAGATGAAGAAAATGTAATAGTTACTGGTTCATTTCTTGAAGAAGGGTTTTGTTTTGAAGACATCGATTTAGTTATTTTTGGAAATTCTGTAGGTGTAAAAGAATTTGTTAAATCTAATTTTGGCATTAGTGTTCATACTATAGAAATTAGTTTGAATGATTTTCACAAAGGAATTAATACAGATCCATTATACCAAATGATCATAAGCAAATTCGTTGCAAAGGATAGAATAGCTATTGACTTTCAAAATCAAATAAACTACAAATTGATGGACTTAGCATTAGTCAAAAGTGAATTAATATCAACAAATTACGAAATCTCCTCTGGCTCAGAGAAATATAAGCTTCTCAGAAATGCTTTTGCAATAAAAAGATTTATTGAGAACAAACAAATATCCAAAGAGTTAGTTGACAAAGACATAGATAACTATTTTTATAATGGATTCCTGAAAGATTTTCAGAAAAACATTGTTTCATTGAAGGATTTTCAAAAAAAGTTCAAAAAGTTTTATGAAGCCTTGTTTTGTCAAATCATGGATGGCATCAAGAAACAAGAAGAAACTATTAAGAATAATCCTCGGAAATCTAAGTAACGCGATCTTGCATGAGATACTTGCAGAATCAGCAATCACAGAATTAAGAGAACATTATTCTAAAGAAGCTGCGAATAGCCTAGAAGTTGCTTTGAAATATAGACAAAAATTAAGTTCTAGGTTTACTATTTCTGAGAATATGAAATCTAAGTTAATCAGAATTGTAAATAATAAGCTCAATCAAAGAATTAGAATGGGTTATAAAAATCTAAACTTAACAAAAGTAGAAATCAATGTAGAATATTTTCTTAAAAAAATAAAATAAAAAAATTAAGCAGTTTCCTCAACTACTTCTTCTTCGACAGTTTCTTCAACTACCTCTCCACTCCCCAATGCTGCATCTATAATTGCTTCAAAGTCTGCAATAGGTCTGGCACCGACTAGCTTCTGTCCATTGATGAAGAATGCTGGTGTTCCAGTAACTCCTAACTCTGAACCATAAGCCATATCCGCTTTAACCAATTCAGCCATGTCTCCATTGTCTAAACAGCTATTGAATGCTTCAGTATCCAAACCTAATTCTACTGCATAAGCCTTCAAATCATCCATAGTCAATGCATCCTGGTTTTCAAACAGCAGGTTATGATACTCTTTAAATTTCCCCTGCGCAAACGCACACTCTGATGCCTCTGCTGCTTTCTGCGCATACTCATGGAATCCTAATGGAAAGTTTATGAATACTACCTTCACATCCACCGGATATTTTACTAGGATTTCTTCCATTGTTGTATACCCTTTTTCACAGTATGGGCATTGGAAGTCCGAGAACTCAACAATAGTAACTTTCGCATCTTCATTCCCAATTACTGGCTGCCCAGTTGTATCAACTTCAACAAGTTCTTCAGCTTCAATTTCATCAATTTCTGTTTCCTCAGTTTCATCACCTTCTGTAATTGGAATTACTGTAGGGAATAATAATTCTCCATCTTTAGAAAGATAAATTGTCGCAGCTTGTGTCTCTCCTTGAGTAGAAGTCAATGAAGCACTTAGGATATACATGCCATTTTCTTCAGTTACATCATTTAGTTCTGCGGTTGCAAAACCTTGTAATACATCTGCATTCAAATAATCAATAGCATCATTCGCCCTTGCATTTCTCATCAACCCAAAGTCAGGTACCCCTTGTGCAATCAAAACCACTATCAATAATACTAACAGCACTAAGCTAGTCCATTTCCAAAATCCATGACTTAAACTCCTACTCGTTTTTACATGTTCTTTATGTTCTTCCATAAGAACTTCTTTATCATCCATTTTAATAACCTCCTTGATTTTTGAAATTATACCTAAACCCTATATAAATATTTGTATATTCATTAACTACCCCATTTTACAACATAAATTCTTGTA
Organism: Candidatus Woesearchaeota archaeon; assembly: GCA_964473075.1. Lineage (GTDB taxonomy): Archaea > Nanobdellota > Nanobdellia > SCGC-AAA011-G17 > GW2011-AR17 > JAGVZZ01. Next base: position 10,751 of record CAYYMN010000005.1, on the reverse strand, counting down.
AACTCAAATCTTTAAATTACAATTATTTCTCTTCTGAAAGATTCATTATCTCTAAACTCTATCCCTAATGATTTCATAATTTGAGATATATGGCTGGATTACAGCAGCCTGCCCATAGAAGATTTTGTATCCTCTTAGGGAGATGTTTATACTCGCATTAAGATCTGCATGAGATTGAAAACCGCATTTTTTGCAATGGAATAAATTTCCTTTTCTATTATTTTTATCATGTCCGCTGTCCGGGGCTATAATCATATATAATCTTTTTACACAATTCTTATAAATGATTTTTTAATAATACCAGCCTATAATGACACTATTTGAGAATTTATTTAAAAAAACCTTATACTTCCCAGGTTGTACTCCAAAATTTATAGCCAAAGATATCCAAACAAGGCATGAAAAACTTCTTCAAAAGTTCAGAATCAAATATGTGAAACTTCCAGAGTTAGAAGTGTGCTGTGGCAAACCCGCTCTGGATTATGGTTACAAAGAAGATTTTGAAAAACTAATTAAATTAAACATTGACAACTTCAAAGCCAATGGTATTAAAAAAATAATTGCTTCTTGTCCTGTATGTTATTCAATCTTTCAAAAGTATTATTCGGAAGATTTTGAGATAGAACACATCTCTCAGACAATTCTTAATAATTTAAACAAAATTGAAAAACGCTCTGATGAGAAAGTTTCATTCTTTGATGCCTGCAACCCCCAAAAACTTCCAGAGCTTTATAATAATCCTAGAGAGATTCTAAAAAAACTCGGCTACAACCTTCAAGAACTGGAATTCAATAAAGAGCATTCTATGTGCTGCGGAAAAGCTTTGAAATTAATCTCTCCAAAAGTTTCCAAATCAATGGCTGATGCACTTTTAGAATCAGTCCCCACAAAAAAACTCATTGTAATGTCCCCGGATTGCTTTACACATTTGCTAGAGAACAACAGCAAGGGAATAAAAGTTGTTGAGCTCTCAGAGGTGCTAATATGATGAAATTAAAAGAGGTCTTTCCACCTACTGCTTACTCTGAAACTCCTGCGGACAAGATTACTTACGCAAGGGACGCATCCGAATTTGAAGGCCTGGTAAAAGCTGTAGTTTATCCTACAACCAAAGAACAAATTTCAAATATGCTCATGCTCGGAAAAAGAGAAAATACTCACTTCACGATTCGCGGCGCTGGCACTAATACTTTGGGTGCTTGTGTCCCAGCAAACTCAATTGTTGTTGACATGTCCCGAATGAACAAAATTATTGATATCACTCCGACTCATGCAACAGTTGAACCAGGAGTAATTCTTAATGATTTGCTTAAAGCACTTCAAAAGAAAAAGTTATTTTTCCCAATCAGACCTTTGGAGTTTCCAGTCTGCACTATTGGTGGCATGATTGCATTGAACACTTTCGGTCTAGACATTCGTTATGGAAGGATGGAAAACTGGATTGAAGAACTCGAAGTTATTAACGGCAATGGCCAAAAACTCAGAGTCTCAGGCTCACAAATAAAAGACTTCGCAGGCATGGAGGGCACCACAGGAATTATCTGCTCTGCAAAACTAAAACTCCTTTCCGCACCTTTGCCAAAGACAGTTTCTATTTTCAAGTTCAACACAATTTCAGCATTAATGGAAAAATACGATTTCCTTTCAAAGAACTTGCATACTTTTTGTGTTTACTTTTTAGACGAATTCTGTTCTAGCTTTTTGGAACTAGGCAGTTCTCTTCATTTGATTGTCGAGTATGATAATGATAATGGTATAATCAAGAATGAAGAAGAAATCTCAAAATTGGACGAACTGCTGGAAAAGCTTCAATACTTATTGATCCACAAAAAATATACTACTAAGGAGGATCCTTTCATACCCTTAGAAAATATTCCCAAATTTATGCAATGGATTAGAAGGAATGCAGTCCCCTGTTATGGTTACATACACCTGGGCATTTTCCATCCTTGTTTCAGAGAATCCTCTAAACTTCCTGAAGAATTATTTGTTGTAGTTAAAGCTTTGAATGGTATTGTTCCAGGAGAGTATGGCATTGGTCTTAAAAGAAAACAATATTTATCCAATCCTAAAATTTCCAAAACCAAATTAAATCACGATCCAAGTAAAATATTAAACAGAGGTGTTTTAATTGATTAAATGCAACGAGTGCGGTCTGTGTAAAGAAGCTTGTCCTGTTTTCAGGGTTGTAAAAAAAGAAAGTGTCTCCCCGAGAGGCTTTGCTATTCTCGACAAAAAACAAAACTATGACAAAGTTTTATACTACTGCACATTATGCAACAATTGTAAAGTTGCTTGTCCTTATGGTGTCGATTTAAAGCTGGAGGAATTAAGAGAAAAGGTTCTCGAGCAGAATGGTGAGACTGACGCTGTTAAAGAAATGATCACAAATTTGAGAGACTTTGGCAACCCTTATGGAATGTCTACTGGCATGAAAAGGGAATAAAAATTAATTCTATAGGCTTCATTATGATGTCCAAGTAATATGAAAGCAAAAGTTTCATTTCAAAACTTCTCCAGTCTTCCTTGACCACAACACAAAATCCAGTTCATCCATATTTATCCCTATCTTCTCAGAGAACTTTTTCATTTTCTTTTCAATTTCAAGATATTTTTTTCTATTCAAACTAATAGGTCTTTCTTTAATGACTTTAAACTCCACTAATGAATTCAAAATATGCTTATCCAGAATCGCATACCTAGAACATCCTACATTCCTCAAAAAATGTGACGCTTCTTTGTATCCAATACCCTTGAAATTTTCAACCAAATAATCTCTATCCAACTTAATCTCTTTTGCACGCGCCAAAAAAATATATTCTGCTCTTTTGTTGTAAAACCTGCATGACAAAGAATGTAATCTCTCTTTTACTTGTTCTTCACTCCCATTAAAAATAACCTCCCCAACATTTTCCATGACTCTAGAAGCCATCTTTGAAGAAGTATTCGCAGCTAATATACAAAAACAAAGCTCTCTAAAAATATCTTCTTTCAATTTTGGAATTTTAAACTCTTTCAATCTTTTTATAATCAAAGAATTTACATTTTTATGATGCTCTAATAATTCTTTTAACTTCCTTGACAACATCCTCAATCTCCTTCCCGGTTGAATCTATGTAAGCATTATAATTTTTCTTATTATCCATATTTACCCCATAGAGTTTTTCTAACCTTTTTCTGTCTGTTTCCCATCTATCCTCATTTCTCTTAGCCAGTTCCTGCCAATTTTCAGCTTTCTTCTCGCTGTCTCTTTGCTTGAGAAATATTCTTTTTGCTCCCTCTTCAAAACTCACATCAAGGTATATTTTGATTGCATCAGGAATAAAATTAAACGCCATTCGGCTATCAAAAATAAAATTATCCTCATTCTTCCCTATATTTTCCACCCATTCATCAACTTCATTATCAATTTCTGGTCCAACAACTTTCATATAATCTTCAATCTTGTATCCTTTTTCTGCAGCTATTTTTCTCATTAAGTCCCCGGTAGAATAATGTTTCAAATTAAATTCTTCAGCAATGGCCTTTGCTACTGTTGATTTTCCAGATCCTGGTTTTCCACAAAGTGTTATTTTCATTTTATCGTGCAATAGCCAATCAACCTAAACCTGTGCCCCACGAGCCTAGAAACTGTAACTTTGTCATTCTTATTCGCACAAATAGGAATCTTTAATTTTGCAGTAAAACAATTCTTGGACAACTCAGTAACAATCCCAACTGTCGTCGCAGAATTCACATTTAGCATCAAACTTTCAGCTTTCTTAATTGGTTCAACATTCAATTCTTTCTCTGTCCCAACTACTCTTTTTAACAAGTGCGGCACTAACTTCATTTCATAATAAACTTCAGGCATCTTCCCACTAAACCCCACAACATTCCCAGTCAACGAGTCTGATTTTACTAATGCTGGATCCAGTTTTGTTAGTAAAGCAATTGACGCTCCTGGTTGCGCACTTTCTAGCTTGGTTTCGCCAGTTCTAATTCCAACTATCTCTGTATTAATCTCCTTCCAGAAAACTTTCCCTTCTCTTTCTTGCTTTCTTCCAGGTCTTATTTCAATCTTGTCTCCAACTTTAAGAATTCCCTGTTTCAATGCTCCGCCTAAGACTCCTCCTAAAATTTTATTATATTCTGTTCCAGGCTTATTGATATCAAAACTTCTTGCAATGAACATTATTGGCTCTTTGTTCACATCTCTGGTTGGTGTCTTGAAAGTATCCTCAATAGTTTGTATTAACAACTCAATATTCACATTATTCTTTGCTGATATTGGAACAATTGGCGCATTTTCTGCAATGCTCCCTTTCACAAATTCTTTGATTTGTTTGTAATTAGTCACTGCTTCTTCTTCAGTAACCAAATCAATTTTATTTTGGACAATGATGATATCTTTTATTCCACACATTTCCAACGCCATTAAATGCTCTTTTGTCTGTGGCTGTGGACACTGTTCATCTGCCGCAACTAATAATAATGCTGCATCCACGATTGCACTCCCTGAAAGCATGGTTGCCATCAAGGTCTCATGCCCTGGTGCATCCACGAATGATATGCTTCTTGTTTTTTTACTCTTTGCTCCGCACTCGCATTTCTCAGAGATTCCATATTTTTTGCATTTTTCACAGAAATAAAAAGTAGTATTCGCATACCCTAATCTGATTGTGATTCCTCTTTTGATTTCTTCAGAATGTGTATCTGTCCATTTCCCAGAAAGTCTCTCAGTTATTGTACTTTTACCGTGATCAACATGCCCTACCATTGCAATGCTTATTACTGGCTGTTTTGATTCTTCTTTTACAACAACTTTAACTTCTTCTTTCTTAGTTTCTTTTTTAACCCTAGGCATACATTCTCAAAAATATCTTTAATTTATAAAACCTTCTGCTTCCCTTTAACATAAATATGATTCCCTCTCTCTTCAATTTCAATTTCTTCTAAATCATTAATCACAAGATCATTTCCTGGCAACAAATAATTCACATCTAATCCTTGTATCACTACTTTGTGAATTTTAGCATATTCAATAATATCTTTTGGTCCTTTAACATTCAAATGCGGATTATTTTCATCAAAAAAACTGATAAAGCAAGGTCTGCATGAGAAATCATCCTTATAGCTTTTCCTCCTTGCGATTAACACGCTTGTTGTTTTGTACTTCATTGACCTAGACCTCTAAGGGCAATGCTATTCAGCAGCCTTTTCTTCTTTCTTTCCAAAGATATCTTCTAATGCTTTACTACCATATTTTTTAACACTCAAATTAATTTGCGCTGTTTTGACTGTGATTGTATTCCCACATACCGTTTTTCTTAATTTCATCCCAGGTCGATTAATTTTTACTCCAACTCCACCGCCAAGCAAAGCTCTTTTTCTGACTGGACCTTCGATATCTTTTCTTAATGGAAATCCAGCATGATCACTTCCACCTCTGATTTCCAATTCATAACCCTCTAACCCTAAAAAATCTCCTTCAACTTTTTCTCCAATCTTTTTTCCAACCAAAGAATCATCTTCTAAAGTTTTTTGATAAGTCTTTCCTGACTTTACATCGTTTACAACATATCTGACTTCTACCATCTTTTAATTAAAGTTTTCAACTTCTTTATAAATCTTTTGCAAGCCTTTTTTTCAATCTCTAAAATGGTGACAATCCAATCTCTCTTTCAAAGACTTCTACTACTTTTGCGCATCTTTCTTTAATCTTATCATAAATTCTTTTATGCTTAAAATACTTCGGTGAAATAATTTTTGAATAAGACAATCACAATTTTCTTTCAGAAGCATTATAAACCTAATCTCTTTGATTTTGATTATGAAAGTTGACTTTGAAACTTCAGACAATGTAAGGATAGTTGCAAATTATTGGCCTTCTGATTCAGAACGCGCTGTAATTTTATTGCACATGATGCCTGCAACCAAAGAATCCTGGAATCCATTTGCAGATTTGCTCTCTAGAAACAACTTCGCAGTTTTAGCCTTAGATTTGAGAGGCCATGGTGAGAGTGTCATTCAAGGAAACAAGAAATTAGATTTTCGCTTATTTATGGATGACGACCACAAAAAATCCCTGCTAGATTTAAACGCTGCAGTAAATTTTCTCAACAAAAAAGAAATTTTTCTTATTGGCGCTTCTATGGGCGCAAACTTGGCATTGTGGTATCAATCCTTGCATCAAGAGATATCAAAAACTGTTCTCTTGTCTCCTGGACTTAATTATAGAGAAATTAATGCTATTAGCCTCGCTAAAAAAATCTCTGAGAAACAACAAGTTTTCATTGCTTCAGGTGATTTTGATAAACAATCAGATTTGACTAGTTCTATAATGGCTCAATCAATAGCATCTTTGCTCCCACATGTTTGTCATAAAAAATTAGCTTCTTCTGCTCATGGTTCTAATCTCTTGGTCGATAATCTGGAATTAATGCAAGAAATTATTGACTGGCTAAATACCCCATAGATTTTTTACTTTTCTTTTTATCTCGGCAAGCTCTTTCAAAACATTGATCTCATCTGGGGTTAAAAATTTCTTGAATTCTTTCAGTTTTTTAAAATTATCCTCATTCATATCCACATAAAAAATATCCTCTTCATGAATTTGCCTACCGGCAGTCACTCCAGGAATGGATAATGCAACTTGTTTCTCTTTCTCTGCCTCAGCTATAGACTTGTTTTCATACTCAATAGTTTTGATATGCCCTACTGGATCCCCATTCTCTTTTATCAAATCCACATCTGGCTTCAATGTTCCAAACAAAACTTCCACTCCAATCACACAAGGATTATTCTGCCTGAATGTACACCCTCTCAAGAACTTCACCTTCGCAGGCTTAATCAATCCCAGCAATTCTTTCTGTTGCTCTTTTTTGGTTTCTTCATCTCTCCATTTCTCTAGGTCTTCAATCAGCTGATAGATGACATTATGTGAGATAACTTTCACTTCTTGTGTATCAACTTTGACATTAAAACAAAGTATGATTCTGTTCAATGGATCCTCTGAAGCCTGCGCAGAAGTAATGTCTTTTTTAGTTATAGTCCCTACTGATGCTTTCTTCAATGGAATCTTCCTCTCTTTCAGCATTCCTACTACTGCTTCTAATGATCCTAATGAATCTGCTTTTACAACTATTCCTTCTCCATCAGTCTCGATAACAACCTCCTCAACTTCCTCCTGTATTTTTTCTCTCAATTCTTTTTCATCATTATTAATTACAAACATTGGCATCCCTGCAACAGCATCTTTCACACCTACTGCAACAATTTTCACTCCAGCAGCGGCGACTACTTCTTTTACCGGGCTATACTTATTCTTTTCATCTGGTAAAAATAATCCTTTGACCTTGGTAACAATTGGCTCGTTCAACCCACCAATAATAATTGGATCATTGACCCTAATTTTCCCTTCATAAATAATTACATCCAAGCTGGTCCCTAATCCTTGCTCTTCTTTGACCTCAAGTACAGTCCCTTTTCCTGGGGCATCCGAATTCAATTCTAGATTCTCTTCCAAATATTTTTGTGCTAGTCCTATCAACACCATCAACAATTCTGGCACTCCTTCTCCTACTTTCGCTGAGCAGGGTACAATTGCAATAGTCTTCGTATAATCATCAACCCTATCAAACCTATCAGCTTGAACACCCAAAGAAAATAACTTTCCTACAATCTCATAAAGTTTTGTTTCAATCAGGGTTTGCACTTGTGGTGTTTGTTTAGAAATCCTCTCTAGCATAAATTTTGCCTCAACGCTATGCCATCCATTAACCAAATCAATTTTATTCAATGCAATTACGAATGGTGTCTTGTAAGTCTTTAATATTGAAATACATTCTTCGGTTTGCGGTTTTATTCCTTCATTAATATCAATAACTAATATTGCCAGGTCTGCTAAGTTTCCTCCCCTCTTCCTCATGTTACTGAATGCAGCATGTCCTGGTGTATCAATGAATACTAATCCAGGAATCTCCATTTTTTTTGCTTTCAATAAATCCCCACAGATTCTTTCTATTGTCTTTAAAGAAATTGAATATGAAGAAATCATCTGCGTAATTGCCCCGGGTTCGGATTCAGTTATATTAATATGATTCACTTTTTGAATAAAAGAACTTTTTCCACTATCTACATTTCCCATTACTACTACTAAAGGTTGTCTTAGCATAAAATTAAATATTTTTTTTGTTATTTAAACCTTCCTTTTAGGAGTGTTAGGCTAAGTTCCTCTGTAATACAAACTTTAGAGGATATATTTTATGACTTTCAAAATATTTGTTTTTTTCGACGATACAAAGACGCCTACTCAGCCTCACCGGCTTGAGGTGTTTGGAGCGAATGCGACTGAATTAATAAAAATCACAAACTAGATTAGTTTACACTTTTAGGATAATCCCCAAATTATTTCACTATAAGGAATCATTTCAATTTTAAACCTTTCATAATCTTTTTTTATTCCCTTATCTGGACTTTCATCATAAATTAAATCTATTGAGGAAACTACTTCAAATCCATTTCTTTTTGCCCCAAGTCCAGTCAATAAAACACAACCTGATGCAAATAATCCAGTAACCAATATTCTATTTACTCCATTTTCTCTCAACCATATTTCTGGTCTTTTTGGATAATTGTTCAAAAAATCAAATTCATTCCATCCTATTTTTCCTAGAATAATATGCCTTGGCACAGCCCATACTCTTTCTTCAATTTCAGATATTGTCCTTCTTCCTAAATCTGGTAAGTATTCAAATACAAGAACTGGCATATCACATTCTCTTGCATTCACTAATAATTCATTATGATTCATTACTATTCTTCTTATCCTTCTATTCCTAATTTGATCATAATAATTTTCTTGCATATCTACTACTACAATTCCTATATTTTCTCTGGTTAGCATTTTTCTGGGATAGTAAATCTTCTAGGATAGCTAATTTGTGGTTGTTGAGGTTTGATCACAAATTGTCTTCCAGTCTCACAAAACATATCTACTAATGCAATATTTCCATGGATTCTTTCAAAAACTCTTAACAATGCTCTTCCAAATATTGGTCCTCTTAAACTCTCTCCTGGATGCGAGATTGCATAAGCATACCTATCTCTAGCAGTTGCAGCCAGTATGGTAAGATCTTCTTCTGAATAATCCATTAAATTTCCTGCAAGACAACAATCAAAGATTCCCAATTTCTCTCCTCTGATTTCTCTTAATCTTTCCATCAAATCTTCTGTTGAATAATTCCCATCATCAAGCACAAATCCCTCTTTTGGATCATAATTTCCTATATAATAAAAAACAATTGTTGGATTCCTTTGAGTATTCTTACATCTTTTTTGAGCTAATTCTAGCAGGCCTTCTAACCTTTCTCTAAAAACAAATTCCTTCATGGATACACATGTAAATCCTCTTCTTTCAAACTCTTTACTTAACGCATTAATTATTTTAGCTACTCCAGATTTCTCATAATCCTCTTTACCACTAACTAGAATAGCATACCTCTGAGGCGGTTCCAAAAAGTAGAGATTAGAATTTTGTTCCATTTTCTCTTTCCATATCTTCTATTACCAAATCCCTTGTTGCACCAAAAAAACCTTCATCTAGAAAAAAATTAAATGCCTTTGCAAGATTTGGAGAATAGTTTTCATGATATTCTGATGCTATTACATCTCTTGTAGTACTAGGTATAAATCCAAGATAATGAGCTTCTTTGCTAGTATCAAATACACAGGATTCTGTATTAACTCCCATAATATATAATGTTTCTACACCATACCCATTTAAAATATCTTCTGGATCTCCTTCATATCCTCCATATTCAGGGTCGATCATAAACCCTCCATCTTGTTCTTTTCCAAAAAAATAATGTCTTCTTACAAGTTCTACATATTCTCTTATTTCTGAAATTGTTGTTCCATATTTTGATTCTGGTTCTGATTCGAAGACAACTACTGGTATGTCATATTCTAATGCATAGTTCAATACTTCTCTTTGATTCGCTACTAATTCTTTTAATGTATCTTTCGATAGCTTTCCTAAAAAATAAGGTTGCATATCAACAGCTATTATTCCCCAATTATTTCTTTCTTCAATAAGTCCTTCAAGATTAGTATCTTCACGATTTAGAAAGTTTACAGATTCTTGTTCAATTCTTGTTTCCCAATAATTTAAATGAGAACTTTCTTGACATCCTAATAATCCTAAAAACATTCCAATTTGCCAGTCTTTCATAGCCTCTTTTGGAACTTTTTTTATTTATAAATTTTTCTACAATAACCACTAAATAAGAATAACAAAATAAAATTCAAAACTTTTTTAAACTATAAAATCTACTCAAAAAAACATTAATTAAAAAGGAGGGAAAAATGGCAAAAATCAGTAGTGGAAAAGCAATGCTAGGAAGATGGGCTTTCTTGATTGGCGTTGTTCTGTCTGTTGTGTTTGGGCTATTCACAGGTTGGTCATGGTTACCAGTATTATTAGTTGTCCTGGGTTTAGTAGTCGGATTCTTGAACATAGAAGGCAATGAAGTACACCAATTTCTGATGGCAGGAACAGTCTTAGTCTTAATGGGCTATATGGGTGGTCAAACTTTAACTAGTATTTCTTATTTGGCTAGTATCTTCAACAATTTGTTGACACTCTTCGTGCCTGCTACAGTTGTTGTTGCAGTTAAGTCTGTCTTTTTGTTGGCTAGAGAATAATTTTTTTTATTTTTTTTACTTCATAAATTTTTTAAACTTCAAGTAAATTTTTGCTTTATGGCTAT
>CAYYMN010000004.1:31124-40136 GCA_964473075.1 Candidatus Woesearchaeota archaeon | reverse complement strand
GATGTTCTCATAAATCTGGATATACTTAAAAATTAGGAATCATGCCACACAGCATAGTTAACCTTTTATAGTTCTTAATTATTTTTTTTGCGCATGAAAAGGAATGTTATTCTTATGGGTGGGAGGACTTTTGTTTTATCTTTGCCATCTGCATGGGTTAAAAAATATCGGATTCAGAAAGGTGAAGAGCTGGATATTGAGGAGAATGGGAATAGGATAATTATTAGCACAGAAAAGTCTTCTGATGGTGGTGAGCTGGAGGTTGATTTCTCTTCTTTGAATGTGATGATTGGAAGAGCTGTTGGAGGATTATACAAGGCGGGTTATAACAAAGTAAAAGTGAAATTTGAGACCAAGGAACAGTTGCAGAAGATTGAGGATACTTTGCATAGGACTTGTGTTGGATTTCAAATTACAAAGCAAGGGGAAAATTTTGTAGTTATTGAATGTTTATCGGAAGTTTTACCAGAAGAATTTGAGAAGTCGTTGAAAAGGTTGTTTTTTTCTTTGGAGTCTATGATTCAAGATTTGATAGAAGCCATGGAAAAGAAGGATGTTGAAGCACTAAAGAGAGTAATTGAAAAAGATAATCAAATAAATCGATTGGCAGACTTTTGCAGGAGAGTTTTGAATAGAGAAGAGAATCATTTGCTGTTCAGTTCTGGTGCTGTGTATTACATTGTAGAGCAGTTAGAAAGATTAGGTGATTATTTTAAAGCCATTGCTCGAAGGTTGATTGACAGAAAGATTGGATATACTAAAAAGGATTTAGAGATGTTTAAATTATTGAGCGAATATTTCATAATGTTCAGGGAATTATTTTTTGATTTTAATCTGGAGAGGTTTGAGTTATTTGGAAAGAAGTATAAAGAAATGGTTAATTTGATCCCTGAAAAGAGTGATTTGTTGTGGTATCAGGGATTTATCTTGGAGACAATATTCGAGATGAATGGGATACTTGCTACAAAGAAGATATAGTTGGTTCCAGATAGGCTTCAGTTGCTTGTAATAATTCTTTTTCTCCTAATGCTCGAAGATTTTTTATTGCTGTATTGTAAAAGAATTTTACTATCTCTGGATCTCTAATTGGCTTTCCATAGAAGCTGCCAGTTTGGCATAATGGGATGTGGACAGTAAAAAAAGACCTGTTTGTTTGATCAATACCTGAAAGAAGTTCATTTTGGAATGGTAGGAGTACTGGATGTGTTGTGAATGTTTCATAGTCTGCCCATGGGTCTCCCTTATTAGCTTTTTCTAAATCAAGTATTGTGCCATCTTCTAATACATTACTAGGGTATGCATCACCATGAATTGGCTTTTGTCTTAACTGAAACTTTGCTCTGAATTCTTCATATGCTGAGAGAAGCCTTTGTGGTCCTGTTGATGCTTTTTCTTTGAATCTTTTAATTAATCTTCTTTGAAGTTCTTTAAGGGGATCATATTCTCTGAATAAATGAATATCTAATGAATGTAGTGTTTGCAACCTTTTCAATCCTTGTGCTGCTAATTTTTTTCTTTCTTCTTCAGTCTTTGATCCTAAAATTGAATCCAGGTTTGGAGAGTTTCTTCTAAGGGTGATTAATGTAGAATCATTGTCTGGTCCATAAGCTGCTAATGGGACTACAGAAATTCTTTCCTCTGGTGGTAACAGGTTATATATTCTTTTTAGGATATCGAATTCTCTTACTAATCCTTCTCCTTTTTTTACAATTAATAATGTCTTTTTAGGTGGGATTTCAAAAACTTTATTTCTAGAGTCTCCAACACTTTTGAACTCAGGTTCATGTCGTTCAATAATTTTTTTCCATGCTTTTTCTGCATCTGGTTCTCTTGTGGCTGTTGAGAACATTGCATGAATTATTTCTACATCTTCATTAGAATATTTTGCTAAGATTGTTTTCCAAATTCTCCTGGCTGCTCTTTTATCTCCTGTTAAAAATTTTCCGTTTGCTCTTTCTATTAAATCTGCAAGACTATTTGATGGAAAAGTTAAATATTCTAAAGGTTGTGCTACTGCTCTTACTAATGCCCAAATAGGGTTTTCTTTTATTGGTTCATAATGGCCTAGGTATCTTTGATAATGTTCTATTGCAGTCTCCAAATCTTCTGTTCTGACAAAATAATCTGCTTGTTGTAAGTATCTTTCATGTGGTTCTGTGTATGATAAATCATGAATCCTTAGGTTCGTATCCAACCATAATTCTGGATCTTTATCTTTGTTTATTAAAAGACCCCTAGTTGCATTAAATTGTAGTCTTGCAAAATTTTTTAATCTTGGGGGTCTGACTTTTTCTAGACCAGAGGTCCAATAATACATCATAAACATTAAGCATCCTGCATAACTTGCTGTTTGAAAAAAGCCGCCTTCTCTTCCTAAGCTCATACCTGTTTCACCAGTGGCATCAAATATAGTCCTAGATATGTTTTCAACTAGAAGATCTATTGCAGGTATTAAAAGTGGTGCTGAAGCTATGATCAAGGGTTTGTATTTTATTGGCTCTTTTTTCATGATTTGGATTTTTTGTCCTTGGAGAATGTGCTGGGAATGTCAATGACATATTTACCTTCTTCCAATCTGAAGACTAATGGATTGCCCTGGAATATATCTACTAAATCTAATTCATATTTGCCTGGGGCTGTGACACGAATGCTTTCAAAATCGAGAATGACTGGATCTTCATTATTCTCTTGGTTCATAATTTCAAAGATGTCTTTTTCCATTTGGGTCTTTTCTTCAAAACTTAAGCTTTGCATTATTTCTTCGACTTTCTTTAGTTGGTCTTCCTTAACAAAAAAGAAAAATTTGCCGCCACAAGTGCAGCCAGTAAGCAATTCCTTGCAACCAGTAGGATAAATTTTAGAACAGCGGACGCATTGGTGTGGCATTTTTAATTCCTTTTGAGATTATGAGTGAGTAGTTCAATCTTGTCAGGGTTTCTTTTGATTTCTTTGATGATTGTTGCTGGACCGATGATTGTAAGTCCATCACGATCGCCCATGAACATTTTGAATAGCATTTGTTTTATTTGTGTGCTTGTTTTATTCTTTTCGTTATTGGGGTATATAGTACAGAGCTCGATGCCCTTGAATTCTTTTGTAACTTCTTGCATGGTGCGTTCAATCAATGAGGTTTCTTCAGTAAGTTTTAAGCGACCCTGCATCAAGACTATTTTGTTTCTCTTGACTATGCCAAGGATTTTGGAGATTCTTCTCTCTGAGGATAAGTTCTCAATTTCATTAAATGGGATATATTGGAATGTTAACATTGTCTACCTCTTTATTATGCTGAATAATGTTTCGTAAAGTTCATCTACATTAGTGCCTTTTTCTGCTGAAATACCAACAACTGGATACTGTGGAAATGCAGCTTCAATACCTTTAATGTTGGCTTTCTTTAAATCAGTTTTGTTTGCTGCAATTAAAACTGGAATGTTTCTTGCGGCTAGGTTTCCGATGATTGTGATGTTTACTTGTGAATAAGGGTTTGTTGTTGAATCCAAAACTACTATTACACAGTCCATATTATCGAGCCATCTAATTGATTCTATGACTCCTTTAGTTGCTTCCTTTGCGCGTTCTTTAGCTACTTTCTTGTTCATTTTATGTTTTAAGAAATCTTCATAATCAATTTTTGTGGCAATTCCTGGAGTATCCACTAAATTAAATGTTAATTGTTTGCCTTTCTTTTTTATGTTAATATTTTCTTGGACTTTAATTTCTCTAGTCTCATGGGGAATTTCGGAGACAGAGCTCATTTCCGTGTCTTCACCAAGCCAATCTTTGCAGATTTTGTTGGCTAAAGTTGATTTTCCGCTGTTAGGTGGTCCATAAAGACCCAATTTAATGTGTTTCTTTTTACCAAATAATCCTGGAACAATCCGGTTTAGAAGATTCTTTAAGCTGTTGATCATTTTTATCCCTCGATAAGTTTTAATAGAGGTATGATTTAAATAGATTTCTGTTGTTTTTGTTGAATGTTTTTTATACTCTAAAGTTATTTGTTTTGTATGGATATATTTGTTAAAACTCCAAAGTATGAATTGAAAATAGAATGTTTGTATGATTTCATTGAAGCTAGTAAAGTTGTTGTGGAAAAAGATCTTTTTGAAAATATGTGCAAAGATGGATGTCCGAATTATAATAAAAAATATTCTTGTCCACCTTGTTCTTTGAAATTTGATGCTAAAAAAAAGTATTTGTTTGTTGTTTTGTTGCGAATGAACTTGGAGCAGTTGAATGAGATTGAGTATATGAAATTGAAGATTGGGAATGCCGTATTAAAGCCGAGAGTGGAGAGAATTATGAGGGGGCTTGAAGAAAAGTTTGGAGGGAAGTTTTTTAGTACTGGTTCGTGCAGGCTGTGTAAGAAATGCGGAAAAGCTATTGGAGAAAAGTGTAGACATCCTGAGAAGATGAGGTTCAGTCTGGAGTCCTTAGGTGTGGATTGCAATAAACTGGTTGAGGATGTTTTTGGGTTTGAGTTACTTTGGTATAAGAATAACGAAGCGCCAGAGTATACTTCTGTTGTGTGTGCGTTGCCTGTTGATGATAAATTAAACACCAAGCATTTCCTTGAGTTCCTCAGAAGGTTCCCAGAGTGGTTCGAAAGTTAATTCTATTTCAACATTTTTAACACCTTCTTTTTTGATGAGTTCTTTGAGAGAGTCTATCATTTGAGAACCATAGGGACAGAATGGTGTTGTTAATGTCATTGTGATTTTTATGTAATCATGGTCTATCTCAATTTTGTAAATCAAGCCCATAGTCCAGATGTCAATATTTATTTCTGGATCTTTGAAGTTCTTTAAGATTTCAATAAGCTTTTCTTGGGTTATCATTTTATATTCTCAAAGCCTTCCTCTTCAATCTTTAATGCAAGTTCATAGGTGCCTTGTTTGATTATTTTTCCATGCATAAAAATGCTTACTTCATTTGGTTTGATATATTCGAATATTTTGTTGTAATGGGTGATGAGTAAAATACCTGAATCTTTGGTTATTTGATTTTTTAGTTCGTTAGTAAATATTTTTAGTGAATCAATATCCATTCCAGAATCTGCTTCGTCAAGGATTGCATACTTTGGTTGCAAAAGTGAAAGCTGTAAAATTTCCATTCTTTTCTTCTCACCACCAGAGAAGCCTTCATTGAAGTTTCTTTTTGCAAATGCAGGGTCGATATTCAACGAGGACATTTTTTCTTTCAAGTGGTTGTGAAAATCTACTACTGAATATTGTTTCTCTGAAATATTGTTAATTGCTGTTCTCAGGAATGAGGATATGTTCAAGCCTGGAATTTCAATTGGATGCTGAAAAGATAAAAATAAACCTAATTTTGCACGCTCGTTTGGTTTTTTATGTGTAATATCATTTCCATCTAAAATAATTTTTCCTTTTGTGATCTTGTATTTTGGATGGCCCATTAGAGCATGAGCCAAAGTTGTTTTGCCAGAGCCATTTGGTCCCAGGATTGCATGAATCTTTCCAGGATGGATTGTTAGTGTTATACCTTTAAGAATTTCTTTGCCATTGACTTCTACATGTAGATCTATAATTTCAAGTTTTTTCATTTTGACTCCAGTGCTTTGTTCAATACCTCTAGTGAAAGTAATGCGCATTTTGTTCGGATGAAGCTCAGTGGAATGCCAAGCATTTTTATTATATCCTCTTTTGAAATTGATTTGGCTTGTTTTAATGTCAAACCTTTAAGCTTTTCTGTGAGCATGGAAGCTGAAGCCTGGCTTATTGCGCAGCCATCGCCGGTGAAGGTTGCTTCTTCAATTTTATTTTTTTTTATTTGTAGATATATTGTGATCTCATCGCCGCAGAGGATGTTTTTATCATTTGCTTTTATTTTGGTTTTTAGTATTCTTTTGTTTCTTGGGTGTTTATAATAATCCAAAATATTTTCTTTGTAGATTTCTTCTTCCTCTGTGAGTTCTCTATCAGTTAGTTTGTTTTTGTCAATCATTTGAAGATCTCCTGAGCTTTTTTTAGTGCTTTGATTAAAATGTCAATGTCATCTTTTGTGTTATAAATTTGGAATGAGATTCTATTTGTACCTTGAATTTTTAGTTTGTTCATCAGTGGCATTGCACAATGATTGCCTGCGCGTATTGCGATGCCTTCTGTGTTTAGGATTTCTGAGACATCATGCGAATGAATGTTGCTTAATGTAAAAGAAATAATTGGTCCTTGGTTCTTTGGTTGATAAATATTTATGCCTTTGATTGATTTTAATTGATTAAGTGCATATTTTGTTAGTTCTTCATTGTGTTCTTGGATGTTTTTTATTCCTATTTCATTGATGAATGTGATTGCTTTTGCTAGACCTATTGCTCCAGAGATGTTTGGTGTACCAGCCTCGAATTTCCAAGGGATATCATTCCATGTTGAATTTTTGGTTGTTACTTCTTTGATCATTCCACCGCCGAATTTTGAAGGAGAAATATTTTCTAGTATTGCTTTTTTTCCATATAATACTCCTATGCCTGTTGGGGCGAACATTTTATGACCCGAGAAAACAAGGAAATCGCAGTCTAAATCCTTGATATCTATTTTTATATGTGAAATGGATTGGGCTGCATCAACTATAAATATAGAATTTTTTTTATGTGCTATTTTTGCTAGTTCTTTTATAGGATTGATTGTGCCGAGAACATTTGAGATGTGTGTTGCAGAGACAATTTTAGTTTTGTTGGTGATTAGTTTTTTTGCAGCATCTAAATCTAATGATAAATCTTCTTTGATTGGGATTATCTTTAGTTTGAGCTTTTTTCTTTTTGCTAGTTGTTGCCAAGGAACAAAGTTGCTGTGGTGTTCCATTTCTGTTATTATGATTTCGTCGTTGGCTTTAAGAGATTGTTCTAATGAGTTTGCTAAGAGATTTATTGATTCTGTGGTGCCTGAAGTGAAAACTATTTCTTCTTCATTCGCATTGATGAAGTCTGCAACTGTTTTATGTGCATCCTCATATTGTATGCTTGATCTTAATGATAATTCGTGTAATCCTCTATGGATATTTGCATTATCATTCTCATAAAACTCTTTGATTGCATTGATTACTTCAATTGGTTTTTGAGTTGTTGCTGCATTATCTAAGTATACTAGTCTTTTTTTGTTTACTTTTTGGTTCAATATTGGAAAGTTCATTTTAATACCTCTTGAATTTCTTCTTTTGCTTTGTTTGCGATTGGTTCTGGGATTTCTTGGAGGATTGTTTGGAGGAATGCTTCTAAAATTAAATTTGTTGCTTTTTTTTCATTTAGGCCTCTGGAATTTAGGTAAAATAATTTTTCTTGATTGATATAGGAAATAGTTGCGCTGTGTGAACATGAAACTTGATCATTGAAGATCTCGAGAATTGGTGAAGCTTCGCATTTTGAGGTCTCATCCAAAAGAATGGATTCTGATTTTTGATGGGATTCGCAGTTGATTGAAGTCTTAGGGATTAATATTTTGCCCTTGCATTTAGTGATTGAGTTTTTTCCGATTAAGCATTTGTTTAGGATTGAAGATTTTGTTTCTTTGGAATTGTGAATTATTTCTGTGTTTATTGTTGATTCTGTTGTTGAAAGTGAGAGATTTTTGTTGATGAATGAAGCATTTTTTCCTTCTAATTTGGTTAGGCATTCGATGGTTGAGTTGATTATAAAATCATAGCTTTCTAACTTGGAATTTTTTTCTAATGTAAATTGCTTTTTTACTCTAGAGTTTTTATGGAATATGAATATTGATATGTATGAGTTTGGTTTTAGGTTTATTGAGAGTTTCTGTGGTTCGAATAGAATTATTTTTGAGTGGGTATTTGGTTTTGCAATTATTGAAACTGAATATTGATTCCGAATTATTTGTTCTGTGTTTTCTTTTATAGTAATTTTCATTCTTGGATCTCCATTTCAATTAGCCTGTTTAGTTCCAGGGCGTACTCTAAAGGCAATGCTTTTATGATTGGGCTGATGAAGCCATTGACTATGAGATGTGTTGATTGTTCTTCTGAAAGTCCGCGGGACATGAGATAAAATATTTCTTCTTCACCAATTTTTCCGACTGTTGCTTCATGAGTGCATTCAGAGAGGTTATTGTCTTGCTTTATTGTTGGGTAAGTTTTCGAGATTGATTTTTCATCTAGTATTAATGCATCACATTTAACTGAGGATTTTGAATGAATAGCTTTTTTTGTGATTGAGACTAGGCCGCGAAATGTTGAAGTGCCACCATTGATGCTTATACTTTTAGATTTGATTATTGAGGAAGTATTTTTGGCAAGATGAATAGCTTTAGCACCTATGTCTTGATTTTGATTTTTGTTTGCGAATGCTATTCCTAATGATTCTGAGGTTGCATTTTCTCCTATTAATACTGAGGATGGATAGACCATTGCTATATGTGAGCCTAAGTTTCCTGTGACCCATTCAATCTTTGCATTTTCTTTCACTAGTGCTCTTTTGGTATTCAAATTGTAAACATTCTTACTCCAGTTTTCGATTGATGAGTAGCGCATCTTTGAGTTTTTGTTTTGGTATATTTCAACACAGCCTGCGTGGAGAGAATTTTCTGTGTAGTTAGCTGAACTGCAGCCTTCAATATAATGTAATTCTGCACCTTCATCGAGAATGATTAAAGTGTGTTCGAATTGACCGCCTCTTTGGGAGTTCATTCGGAAGTATGATTGAAGTGGAAGTTCAACTTTGATGTTTTTTGGGACATAAATAAATGTGCCTCCTGACCAACAAGCTGCATGGAGCATTGTGAATTTGTGATCTGCAATTGGAACTATTGTCATGAAATATTTATTTACTAATTCTGGATATTTTTTTACTGCTGTGTCCATATTTTCGAAGATAACTCCTTGTTTTTCTAATGATGATTTGATATTATGATAAATAACATTTGAATCCCATTGTGTGCCTACGCCTGCGAGAACTTTTTTTTCTGCTTCCGGAATGCCTAGTTTGTCAAATGTTTGTTTGATTTTTTTTGGTTATTCAATTTTAAATTCTCAACAAAAGGTCAA
>CAYYMN010000004.1:30448-31114 GCA_964473075.1 Candidatus Woesearchaeota archaeon | reverse complement strand
TTTGGCACTTTTGCCCAGGAGTTTGTTTCTGGTGCATTTGGTTCAGTGTAATAAACTATGTTATTGAAATTTAATTCATTTAATGAAGGACCCCAATTAGGAAGTTTCGTTTTTTTGAAAAGTTTTAATCCTTGAAGTCTTTTTTTTAGCATCCATTGAGGTTCGTTTTTAATTTTGGATATTTTTCTGATTAGTTTTTCATTTAATTCTGGCATGATTTACACTCCTTAGGAATTTTTGAGATTTGTTTGTGAATTTGACAGAGGCAGTTTTCTCGAATATATCTTAGAATTTTTTGGGTTTCTTTGATGTATGACATTGGATCTTTGATATTTTTACATGATTTTTCTATTTCTTTTTGGACATTTGAATTAAGTTTGATTTTATTTCCACGTTTTGTGCTTGAATATTGGCTGATTGCAGAAGTGTCTATCATCATTATATCAGCGATGTCTTTTTGCTTTAATCCTTGTTTTTTTAGATTAATTGCTATGTACTTTCTGATAGTTGGGATTATGTAAAATACTTCTATTTCTTGAGGGAGTAATATTTTGTTGACCATAGTTAACTTTTTGGTTTTTCTTTATTTATATAGTTTTTGGATGATTAAATTTTCTCTGTTCTTAGAATATTTCTAATGATTTTTGATTTGGTTATGTTTTCAAG
>CAYYMN010000004.1:0-30438 GCA_964473075.1 Candidatus Woesearchaeota archaeon | reverse complement strand
CTTTTTGGATTCCAATGCTAGTGCGATGCTTGATTCTATTAATGTGTTGTTAGTTTCTTTAGCAAATGTGTCCAAGACTTTTTCTAATGGAATGCCTAGCTTGTATTGATGGATAATTTTTTTTACATTTTCATCTAATGAAGAATAAGTTTTTGTTAATTCTAGAGGATTTTTTGTTTTGTTCAAGTCTTTAGTAAAATTTAGGAATTGGAATTCTTTTTCTTTGTTGAGATTCCAAGTTTTGTAGACGCTAAGGAATATAGGGCTCCAGATTATTAAGAATGAAATAAAGAATAGAAAAGGAAACCAGAAGGATTCTATACTTGTATAAATGTATGTTAAGGCAATGATTGTTAAACCTAGTATGATTGAAATTATCTTTAGGAAAGTGAATCGTGTTTGTTTTAATATGTTCGAAGTCTCATTAAACAAATGTTTTAAGATTGTATATGGGCTTTTGTTCAAGGATTCATATTCGATTAAACTTTCATGAGCTTTTTTGTTTAGAAATATAGTCGGTTCTAGGTGATTCTTGTATACTTCAGAGAGTTCTTTGAAGAATTTTTTTGTTTTTTCTGAAGGGAGGTCTTGTGTACCTAAAATGATTGCTTCATGCAATGGATAGTTGAATACTTTTGTGTAAAGAATTATTTTTTTTAGTTCTGGGGATAATGTTTTTTGGTGTGAGTTTAATAATATTTCAAATAAAGAGACATCTTTGATTCTGGAATTTGAGAGTGCTGAAAGATAGTTTACAATGAATGGGTATTCTTCGTTAAGTTCCTTTTTTCTTTTATTGAACCTAATTAATGGGTATGTTGTGAATGTTAATAATGTAATTATTGATATTATTGGGCCCATTATGAGACTATGAAGGTAAGATGTTTGGTAGAATATGATTGCGCCTATTGCTGAGCCAATGAACAAAAGAAGGAAAGTTGAAAATAATGTTGTGCTGATGTAAGTATTAGTAATCATTCTGAGTCCAGAGCCGCGAAGGAGTAGGGTTGTTTTTTTGTTTAAGTCTGTGAATGTTTCTATGATGA
The DNA here is from genome assembly GCA_964473075.1 of Candidatus Woesearchaeota archaeon. Lineage (GTDB taxonomy): Archaea > Nanobdellota > Nanobdellia > SCGC-AAA011-G17 > GW2011-AR17 > JAGVZZ01. The sequence continues at coordinate 29,392 of CAYYMN010000004.1, read as the reverse complement.
ATTCAGTTAATTTTGAAAAGAATAGATTTGAGATTTTGCCATAGGCTGAGATTTGGTATTCTTTGTGCTGTTCGAGGGTATTTTTGTGTTCAGTTATTCTTAATTCATGAATGAGTTTAGATCTTTCTGTTACATGGATTGTGCCATAATTTTTTTCCAGATGTGTTTCGATAGATTTTATTTCTTTTTGGATGTTGTTTAGAAGTTGAATTTTTTTGAGCCTTGATTCTTCATTTTCATAGAGTTCTAACAATTTTTCTATTTTTGTTGAGGATTCACGTATGTTAAACATATTTTTTTCGCTCCTCATTGATTTCTGCTTTTAGAACAGGAAGCAAATCTTTGATTTTTGAGATATCATTCTTATACGATAGTTCAATAATCTGTTTTACAATGATTTTAGATTTCTCGAGGCTCATAGTATTTTTGTCTTTTCTAGGACTTTAACTGGATTTTCGTAATAAGCATAGATGATTTTTAGGAAATTCTCTTCTGTAAGAGTTGTTTTTGAAAGGTATAATAATAGTTTTGTTCTTAATTTGAATTCCTCAATGAGAATTGCTTTGTTGCCTTTGGATTTCATAAAATTGCTTTCTTCTAGATTGAACAAAAACTTTTCTTCTGAGTATTTGAAGAGTTCTTTTTGAGCTTCTTTGATGTTGATTATCTTTTCATCTTCAATTTCACAAGTTATTGAATCCGAGAGTGGTTTTTCTATTGATGCAATCAAAGTTGATTTTAGGTATTGGCCTTTATAGTCGTTGATGATTCCGAAGTCTTCGTCACCTTCTGGGATTGGGCCTATGTTTGTTGAGGTGTAAACATTAGGAAAATAAGTTGTTAGATTTGTGAATATTTTTGAGTGTGGTGGAAGAAGATAGCTTATTGTTTGCAAGTAAGTGGTGTTGTTAACGAAGAATACATTGTTATGGTCTTCTACTAATAGCCAGAGGAATGCTAAAATTTCTGGGGAGCATTTTCGTGATTTGATTAATTCTGTTGGGAGATATTTTTTTGGGGTTGTCCTTTTTATTGAGAATGTTGAATTTTCAATCTCACTGGCAAAATTGAATGAATATTCAGTTTTATTATCTGTAAATTTAATGTTTGGGTTTTCTAATGAGAGTTCTTTGTTTGCTTTTAGTGAGAGTTTTCTTAGGATGAAATATATTTCCTCTCTTGAAAGTTGGATGTTTGTTTTTAGAGTCTTGAAGAGTTTGTGTTCTATTGTTAGTGTTTTATTGTATTTTATTTCTGTCACTAATTGATCTTCTATTAATGGCTGGAGTTTTTTTAATCCGATTATGTTTCTGTATGAATAGTATAATATCTTTTGCAGGGATGTTTCGTTTAAAGTTAGGTTTAATTCAGAGATGATTATTCTAATTGCTTTCTCCAAGTATTCATCAATGGAGGTATTTTCTTGGATGTCAATTATTTCTATTAATGAGTCTTCGATTAAATGATAAATATTTTTTTCTTCTGAGGATAATTCTGGTTCTTCAAAGGAATATTCCGGGGAGATTTTAATTTTTATCAATGAATTCAATAATGTATATTCTATTGGAAGAGTTTTTATTTCTGGGATTCTTGTGGTTCTTATTAGTTTAATATTCTGCAGTTCTCTTTTTGTTAGTTGCTGTGTAATTGCTTTTAGGAATCCCATTGGTTTAAAAGTATAGACTCTTGTGTTATATAAGTTTTTAGTTCGCAAAAGTATTTAAATCTCCTAAAAAAATTAATTGAAATGGAAGGGGAGCTTGAAGAGCGTAAAAAAAAGGTTGTTGAATATTTTCAAAAAAAATCTAATTTGTTAATTTGGGCTTTGTTTGCAGTTGTTGCTGGACTGGGATATTATTTGAGGACTAGAGGTCTGAATGTGTTGATTGATGTGACCACTGGAAAATATATGCCTTCAGATCCAGATGCGATTGGAATTTTGAGGTATGTTCGATATTTGTTTGAGAATGGATCGTTGATGAGTATTGATTATATGAGATATTTCCCTTATGGGTTTAGCAATGTTTCTGAGTTTAATCTTATGTCGCATTTGATTGTGTATTTTTATAAAATCTTGCATTTCTTTAATCCTTCTGTGACCCTTGAGTTGGCTGATGTAATTTATCCTGCATTTGCGTTTGTGATTGCGTTGATATTTTTCTTTTTGTTGTTGAAGAAAGTGTTTGATTGGAGGATTGCAATTTTAGGCTCGTTATTTTTGGGGATATTACCATCTTATTTATTCAGGACTATGGCTGGGGTTTCTGACAAGGAAGCAATGGCAATGATTTTTTTGTATTTGTCAATGTGGGCATTCATTAGTTATTTTTTAGAGAAGAAAACTTGGTTGGCTGTTGTTTATGGGGTTGTTGCTGGAATCTCAGTTGGATTCATGTGGGCGATTTGGGGTGGTGTTAATTTTATTTTATTGACTGTTGGAACTTTTGTTTTGATTTTGGTATTATTAGATAGATTAAAGGTGAGGGACTTGTGGATATATGGGGTGTTTTTGTTCGTATCCTTTTTTACTGTAAAAATATTGTTTCCTGAGAGGGCAAATTTCTTGTCTTTGTTGATGGGGTTCACTTCAGCGATTATGTATTTTTCGTTCTTGATTGGTGTTGTGAAATATTTGGTGTTTGATAAAGATTATTTTAAGATTAAAAGTAAGTTTGGAAAGTTGCATCATGGATTATTAAGCTTTTGTTTTGTTGTGACAATAGCATTGTTATTTTTCTTGGTTGTTTATGGACCAGATTTTATTGTTGAGAGGTTTACTGATGTGTATATTGATATGGTTGAGCCTTTTGGAAGGAACAGATGGGCATTGACAGTTGCGGAATCACAGCAGCCTTATTTCACTGATTGGATTAGTAATTTTAGCTGGAAGTTTTTGTTGAGTGTGTTTGCTGGGGGAGTATTATTAGGATATGAGTTATTCAAGGGTTTGGGAAAGAAAACTTATTATCTTACTGGGGCGTATGCAGCATTCATTCTTGCGTTTAGTTTGAATAGGTATTCTTCTAGTTCGACTTTATTGAATGGAGAAACTAATTTTGCGATTGTAATGTATATAGGTTCATTGATACTTTTTGGGTTGTATCTTTTGTATGCGCTTGGAGAGATATGGGCGAAGAACAGAGAGGAGTTTGTTGCCTGGACTGAAAGGATTAATTTGGGGTATTTGTTCATTAGTTTATTCTTTGTGTTTACTTTGGTTGGGGCTAGAAGTGCAATTAGATTATTATTTTCATTTACGCCTGCGGTTGCAATATTAGGTGCAGTGTTTGTGTTCTTTGTAGTGGATTATGGGAAAAATATTAAGGAGAAAATTTGGAGGTATGGTCTTTGGGTCACAGTAGGGTTGATTGCTTTGATGTTTATTTGGAATTTTTATAATATTACTTATAATCAGGCGATTTCAACCGGGACTGGGTATAGTCAGCAATGGCAGTATGCAATGGGGTGGGTGAGAGATAATACTCCTACTGATGCTGTGTTTGCGCATTGGTGGGACTATGGATATTATTTGCAGACTGGTGGTGAGAGGGCAACTTTGAGTGATGGGGGGAATGCGAATCCGACTATTAATCATTTGCTTGGAAGGCATTTGCTGATGGCGGAGAATGATACTGAGGCATTAGAATTTTTATTATCGAGGAATGCTACGCATGTGATTGCAATTAGTGATGAGATTGGGAAGTATGGTGCTTTTGCTTCGATTGGCTCTGATGGAGAGTATGATAGGTATTCTTATTTGACTGTTTTTGGATTGGATGTGAGTCAGACACAGGAGACTAGAGAGGGAGTTAATTTAGTTTATTCTGGGGGGATGTTTTTAGAGGATGATTTTGTGTATAATGATGTTTTGTATCCTGCATATAGTTCTGGGGTGATTGGGTTTATAGTGCCAGCTTTGTATGATGAGAATGGGACTTTTGAAAAAATTGAGCAGCCATCTGTTGTGATTGCTTCTTCATCCAATTATGTACAAGTGCCTTTGAAATGTTTATACTTTGGTGGTGAAGAGATTATTTTTGAAGATGGGGTGTTTGATGCTTGTTTGCAGATTATCCCTACTTATGATGGGGGAAGTTTCAATCCATTTGGTGCAGGGTTGTATTTGACGCCGAGGATTTATGGAAATTGGTTTGCCGAGCATTATTTGTTTGGGAAGACTAATGAGAATTTTGAATTGGTTTATAGTGATGAAGCTTCTGTGCCTTTGATGGTGTATAGTGGGAGGGTAGTTGGGCCAATAAAGATCTGGGAAGTTGCATATCCGGAAAATTTGACAATACCCGAGGAGTATTATGCGACTTCGTTGCCTGAAGATGTGCAGAAAGTTGTGGAGTTATATTAAAGTTTATTAATCATTGAGTTTTATTTTTTATTATGAAAGAATTATTTGCATCCTTGGAGCATGTTAACTCAGGAGAGAATTATATATTCCTAGATACTTGTTTTTTGTTTGATTTGTTTGATAAGGGAAAGAGTTTGGTTAAGGGTTACAGGTATGCAGTGAGTTCGTTTAATGTGGAAGAGTTGATTAGTGTTAGTCATAGGTTGCATAAGGACAAAGTGCAGTTGCGGAGGATGTTGAAAGGGCATTCATTTGTTGTTTACGATATTGATGTGCATATTGGTGATATTGATTCTGAGAAGAAGTTTGTTAAAAGTGTTGATAAGGAATTATTGAAGCTGATTCCAGATGCGAGTGATGCTGTGTTATTGGCATTGGCTGTGAAGACCAAGTCAGTTGTGTTGACCAAAGACAAGCATCATTTGTTTACTGTTGAGTTGGAGAATTTCATTAGTCGTTATGGAATTAAAGTGTATAAGGAAAATTTGGATTTACTTAAAAATCATCCTGAAATGAAGTTAGGATTTGTGTAATTCTTAATCTTTTTTAAAATGGTTCTTCCTATTTTGAAAGTTAATAAATTAATATTCCTTTAATCTCTTTTAGTTGGATGTTTCCTAAGGCTGTTTATAAAGAAATATTGGTTTCAAGAGGGTTGTCTTCTGCTGGTGTTATCATTCTGAATTGAATAAAAGCGTTTCCCATGAACAATTTATAATCTCTTTTTTCATCTGCACAAGTTATTGTAATCCGACCTTTGTAAGAGAAGTAAGTGTGGGGATCTGAAGTAATCTCAACCTTGGAATCTGAAATTTCTACATACGATAATGTATTTTCATTTAATAGTTCCACTAATTTAGATATATTTATTTCTTTCATGTTTCTATTTGATTAATCTATCAGCGTCCCGGTTGACATTGTTTGTGATCATTTCTCCAAGCAAACCTATTGAAATGAATTGCAGGCCAATGATTGTTAATAATACAGCTAGAGTCAATAATGGTCTTCCACCAATTCCATAGCCCATCATCCATGTCAAGAACAAATAAATGTTAAATAGCATTCCCATTCCTAAAAATGCCAAGCCCAAGGTTCCGAATGCATGCAATGGTCTATTCCTGTATGTAACTAAGTATTTGATTGTGATTAAGTCAAAAAAACCGCGAAGGATTCTCTTGGAGCCGTACTTTGTAACACCAAATTGTCTAGGATAATTAGATACTACAACTTCAGTGTATTTGTAGCCCATGTTTGCAATCTGAACTGGGATGTATCTGTGCATATCTCCATACAAGAACAAATCTTTTGCTACTTCACTCTTGAATGCTTTGAAGGGGCAGTTATAATCATTGAAATTAGTTCCTGAAATTATTTTTGTCATAGTGTTAAATGTTAATGAGAATATTCTTTTGAATGGTGAAGCATGTTCAGCATGTTTATTCTTTTTCCAACCATTGACAAAATCGTAACCTTCCTCTATTTTTTCTATCAATATTGGAATTTCTTTTGGATCATCCTGTAGGTCGCTGTCCATGGTGACAATAACATCTTTAGTTGCTTTTTGGAAGCCAACATATAATGCGGTTGCTTTGCCAGAGTTTTTCTTAAGGGTGTAAACCTTGATATTTTTTTCTTTCTTTAGTTGTTCTAAAATCTTTGGAGTGTTGTCTTTGCTGCCATCATCAACAAATACGATTTCATAATCTTTAGTGAGTTTTGCTACAACTGGAATGGTTGAATTCAATAATGGAAGAATATTGTCCTGTTCGTTGAACATTGGAAAGACTATAGAGATTGATTTTGCCATAAGCTATTTTTTAACTTTTTATTTATAATTCTTTGGGATTAAAAATTTATTACTTACTGAGGATAGTTTTGAGATATTTCTAGATGCATAATACTTATAATTTGCTTTTTTGGAATCTTTGGTATGAAATATATTTTGATGCTTTCTATCTTGATTGCGTTTCTTACAGTTTATGTTTTGATGCCCTGGTTCATCAGATATTTTACTAGAATTGGGTTGGTTGTGAAGGATCAGCACAAGATGAATAAACCTTTGATTCCATTATCTGGTGGAATAGTTGTTTTTTTTGGGATATTTTTTGCGGTTATGTTCATTATTTTTGTGGAGACTTTTTATTATCATAATGATAGTAGATTAATTTATCTTTTGGCATTCATTACATCTATATTTGCGATTACTTTCATTGGCTTTATTGATGATTTGCTTGTTAGAAAAGATTATGAGGCAAGCATTGGGTTGAAGCAGTGGCAGAAGCCTTTGTTGACTGTGATTGCGGCGATTCCATTGATGGTGATTAATGCTGGAGAGACTATTGTTTCGTTGCCTTTTTTTGGGGCTGTGAATTTTGGGATTTTGTATCCGTTAATTTTGATTCCTATTGGAGTTGTTGGCGCATCAAATATGGTTAATTTGCTTGCTGGATTCAATGGATTGGAGTCTGGATTAGCATTGATTTATTTGAGCAACTTGGGTGTGTATGCTTATGTGAATGGAATGGAGATTGCGGCTTTGATAGGTGCAGTTTCATTCGCGGCTGTGTTGGCTTTTTGGTATTTTAATTTTGTGCCTGCAAAGATTTTTCCTGGAGATTCTTTGACTTATCTGCTTGGTGGAGTAATTGTGTCGATGGCGATACTTGGAAATATGGAGACTGCTGCATTGATTGTTTCCATTCCATTCTTTATTGAGGTAATTTTGAAGTTGAGAGGAAGATTCAAGAAACAAAGTTATGGGTTTTATTTCAATGGAAAAGTTAAATCTCTTTATGATAAGATTTATTCTTTGCCGCATATTATGACTTTGTCAGGGAAGTTTACTGAAAAGCAGGTTGTGTTGTTTGTGTATTGTTTGGAAGCTGTATGTTGTTTTTTGATATGGATTATTTAATTGCGAAATGTTTATAATTATTTAATTGCGAAATGTTTATAATTATTTAATTGCGGTTATGAAATATGGGAAAAGAAGATAATGTTTTAGTTGTTGAAAAAGATTATTTATTTGCAGATCATCCTGAATTTTTTGGGTTTGTTCCTCATAGAGATTACGATTTTGAATCTAGAATTTTGCAATTTGGAAAATATAGGTTTACGCGAAGAGGAACTCCTGATGAGTCTCCTGAAATTAGTGCTGAAGCAAATGATTCTTTGAAGCAGCCAATAAGATATTTATTAATTGTTAATCCCACTGAAAAAAAGATTTTTGCTTATAGAAGATTTTCTTTGTCTGAAGATCCTAATAAAACTGAAACAAGGCATGCTGGAAAATGGTCTTGGGGTGCTGGTGGGCATATTGAAGAATGTGATACTCAAGGGAATTTTCTTTACAATAGTATGATTCGTGAAATGAGTGAAGAAGTTGAATTGGTAGGGGGTTCTTTTGGTAGAGTTCTTCCTTTAGGGTATATCAATGATAATGATGCTCTTGGGAGGGTTCATTTTGGGCTTTTATATTTAGTTGAGACTGATGCTGAAGAAATTAGACCTAAGAGTGAAGCTAGTGTTGCTAGATTTCATACTTTTGAGGAGTTGGAAGGTATTTTATCTAATCCAGATTTTGTTGTTGAAAGTTGGTCCAGAATAGCTATGAAACCCTTGAAAAAATATTTAAGTAAACTTCCTTAAGATATAATCTTCACCTTGTTTTTCTAATATGCAATTGAAATAATTTTTTTGTTGTGAAGTATTGAAAGAATGTGTAGTGGTTAATTTTTATTCTTGTATGATCCATATTCAGTTTTGTGGTCGATAGGTTTATATAGATGTAGTGGTTAAGATTTTTATGGTTTCAATTGTTACTAAGAAAATTGGTAGTGGAGAATATTTGTATTTGGTAAGTTCTATTAGAGAAGGTGCTAATGTTAAGCAGAAAACTATCAAATATATTGGGAAGAAGAGGCCAATTCATAATTTAGAATTTGAATGCATGAAAAGGTCGTATGAAAAAAAAGATTGGGTTTTAGGTTTCAAAGATCAACTTTCATATCAAGATCATGATTTAATGAAAAAGAGTTCTAAAAATTATAAGGATTATTTTAAGGAATTTGATAAGATGTCAAAGGAGAAAGAGCGAGAGAGATTTTTAGCTTTGTTTATTGCGAATAGTAATTCTATTGAAGGGAGTACTTTAACTGTCAAGGAGACTTTTAATTATCTTTTTGATGATGTTGTTCCTTCAGGGCATAGTAAAAAAGAGTTATATATGGCGTCTAATCTTTTATTAGCTTGGGAGTATGTTGAAAAAAATTGTAAAAATTTACCTTTGAAGAAAGATCTTTTGGAATTGCATAGATTGGTTAATAAGGATATTGAGGATAGTATTACTTTAGGAAAATTTAAGAAGGTTCAAAATTATGTTGGAGATGGTTATACGACGAGTTTTCTTTTTGTCAATGAGAGAGTTGAAGATTTATTGAATTGGATTAAAAAGGCTTTTAGGAAGGTTGATGATTTTGAAGTTGCTTTTCAATCTCATGCTCAATTTGAAATAATTCATCCTTTTGTTGATGGGAATGGTAGAGTTGGTAGGTTATTATTAAATTGGTTGTTAATGTATAAAGGTTTAATGGGGTTTGTTATTCCTGTTTCTAAAAGAAGCAAGTATCTTTCTGCAATTCATAAGGCTGAGAATGGTAGTTTAAAAGAAATTTGTATATTTTGTTTTGAAGAGTATGTTAGTTATTATAAATTTTTGTAGTGGTTAAGCTGGTATTATTTATTGGTTTTATTGATGATAAATGTAGTGGTTAAAATAAGTATTTTTCTAAAGGGTTTTTAGCCAATTCTGAATACATTGTTGAAGGTTGGTCAAAAATAGCTATTGAACCTCTGATGGAATATTTAAGTAAACTTTCTTAAAATATAATCTTCACCTTGTTTTTCTAATATGCAATTGAAATAATTTTTTTGTTTGTTTAGGATCATATTTTTTATTATCTCAAAATCGCTGGGAATTATTTTCAAATTTTTAAGTTCATTCAGATCATACCAGCCTAACTTTCCTTCTTTGTCTTCCAGAATGTCTAAAGTTGTTGGGGTTAGTTTACAGATATGAAGAACAAAATGTTTTTGGATTTCGTTGTTTTCAATTAATAATTCTGAGACTATGCCTAGGTGTTCTGTGAATGTTGAAGTGATTTTAGATTCTTCAAATATTTCTCGGATTGCAGCATCTGAGACATGTTCATTGATTTCAATTTTTCCGCCAGGGAGACCCAATAGTCCAATGTAATCACCCTTGATTCTTTTTATGAGAAGAATTTTATTATCATGAATAAGAGCTGAAATAGCAACTGATAGTGGTTTAGTAGTATCCATTTGTTTTGAATATGATTATTACTGGTTGTTCGCCTTCATAATAAGCTTGCACTGGAGTCAGATTTGTTTGTCTAAGTTCTATATAAGTCAAATTACAATCAAAATAGTATCCATCAATAATCAAATATTTTATTTTGTTGTTAGTAATCATTTGATCAGTGTCTGTAATATTGTACCTGAAAGTCAAAGTTTTTCTCTCGGAATAGTAAGTCAGAGGAACTGCTTGGGTGCAAGAAATTAGAATGTCGCCTTCGTTTGTGTTTGCTCTCAACCATTCACCTGCGGCTGGTTCTTGTGAGAATGAAGATGCTTTTGCCATAATCATATCATTAGCATAAGTTAAGTGTGAAATAGCAACTATAATCAATAATATGAAGATAGCTGTTGTGCCTAATCTTTGCTTTTGTTTCTCCAGGAAATCTGCAATGAAGACTATACCTCTAGCAGCAATGATCATCAACATAGGGTATGCTGGAAAAATGTATCTTTGTTCATAGTAGGCCATTGTGACTGACATGTAAATGCCGAACATTATTAAGACGCATAAAGCCCACCAGAATACAAAAAAGTCTTTGGTTAATTTTTCGTCATTAGTTTTGAAAAGTATATCCAGACCCAAAAATAAGTCTAGAAAAGTATAAACTCCGAATATGAGGATTATTAGAAGGGGCCATTGGAGATATTCTGGCATCATATAGAAGTACATGAATCCATTACCTATTACTGAGAACAGACCCTGGGTTGCTAGTTTGGTGTCGAGTTCTGTGCCCTCTGCTAGTGAGCCTTCGAATACATGATCTAATCTTGGATAAATGCTGCCCTCAGTAGTGTAATAGTGATAGAATACAAAGGGCAGGACTATTATCAAACCCAGAATAAAGAACCAGAATTTTTTGTTTTTTAAGAAGTTTAGTTTGTCATAGACTAAGATGAATACTGCAATGAAAGGGAAGAATACTCCGACAGATTCATAGACAAAGATTCCGTAAGCAACAAGCATTCCTGATAATATCAAATACCAGTGGCTTTTGTTTTGTACATAGCCTTTCCAGAAGAACAGACCTGCCAAGCAATAGAAGGTCAATCCAACTGTTTCTGCAGAGAATCTTGCTGCCCAGAATAATTGGACCCAGAGCACAGACATTAAAGTTGAGGCAATCAATGCGATCTTTTTATTGTAAATCTCTTTGGCTAATAAGTAGGTCAAGTATACTGTTGCAACTGAGAATGCAATTATGATTAATCTTTGAACTATTTCGTTTGCACCTAATTGATATGCAAAGCTTAACAGCAAGGACATTCCTTTTGCACGCCATGGTGCGGCTATTTCTGGTAATCCGAATGCATAATTTTTTGCCAAGGTCATATAGTCTGCTTCATCCCACCAGAGACCTTGAGTATAAGTTTTGAAGAAAAAGTATAATCTGATTGCAATTGCAAAGAGCATTACCCCCAAAAATAATTGGTTGTCTCTTTTGCTTAGGAAGTTTTTGATCTTCTCCATTTGAATTTAGAATAGGGGTTTATTTATTAATATTTAGCAATTCTTCTTTACTTCGGGCATATAAAAAACTTATAAATACCAAAATAAAAAACAAATATATGGAAGTTATAGAATCTCTATTCCTAGGAGTCTTACAAGGAATCACGGAATGGTTACCAATATCTTCTTCAGGGCATTTAGTGCTTGCTCAAGAACTCTTAAACATCCAAGCACCAATCTTTTTTGATGTTTTACTACATCTTGCAACAGTCTTAGTAATAGTTATATTTTTTAGAAATGAAATTTTACAAATATTAAAAGAATTTCCAAGCTACAAAAAACCTTATGGAAAATTAGGGTATTATATAATCATAGGCACTATTCCTATTGCTTTAGTAGGTTTCTTCTTACAATCTCAAATAACTTTACTTTTCTCAAATCTAAAAGCTGTTGGTGTTTCATTACTATTTACTGGTTTACTCTTAATCCTAACAAAATCCTCTAGTGGAAAAAGAAATATAGGGTTAAAGGATTCTATAATAGTTGGATTATCACAAGCATTGGCAATTCTTCCTGGACTATCCCGTTCAGGCGCAACAATATCAACAGGCTTGCTTTTGGGTTTGGATAAAAAACAGGTTATAACTTTTTCGTTCCTTTTAGTAATCCCAGCGATAATCGGAGCAACAATCTTAGAATACTCTCCTGGAACTTTTGAAATTTCTTATCTTTATGGTTTCATAGCATCTTTTGTAGTTGGTTACATCACATTAAAGCTTTTGACACTAATCCTAGAAAAAAATTATTTTCATTACTTTGCATACTATTGCTGGCTTCTTGGAATATTGCTTTTAATATACTAAAACAATAAGTTTATATACTAATTCATACAATTATATATGAAAAGGTATACAAAAATGTATGAAAATAAATACAAAAACCCTAGTCCAGTAAATATAAAAGAATTAGAAAGTTTTTTGCAAATACTTGCGGATTCTAATGAAGAAATTGAACTTTATGCAATAGGTGGTACAGCTATGACTCTCAAAGGAATCAAAGAATCCACGAAAGACATAGATTTTCTAACCACAAAAGATTATAAAACATTAAGCAAGATCCTAAAACAAGCTGGTCTCAAAGAAATAAGTAATATTCAAATTTGTAATATTTGGTATTTTAATGATAGAAGAATAGATTTTTTTTACAATGGTTATATTATAGGAACGGGCTTAGAAAATGACTGGAAAGAAAAATCTGAATTAATTAGAACAATTGGAAAAATCAAATTATTCCTTTTAAATTGGTATGATTTAATTATTACAAAACTCGCACGCTCTGAAAATAGAGATATAGAAGATATATTAGCAATAATAAAAAAAGAAAAGATTGATATTAAGAAATTAAAAGAACGATATTTTTCTACTGTTGAGCATTCGCTTATAGCTGACGCAGAATATAAATTTGAGCACTTAGAGAGGAAACTAAAATGATTTCAGCCAAATTAATCAAAGATTTAGAAAGTCGTGGATTTTCATTAGAATTTCCAGGATATAAAACTATTGAAGAAGAAATTAACGAAATATTGACAACTAAAAATGAAAGATTATTTTTATCCCTTCCTTTGTTATTCCAGGAAGAAATAAACTTTAATAAAATTAAAAAGACAAAAGAATTAAATAAAATTTTACTAATAACCCAAGAAATATTCCAAAAGGAAAAAATAATTAACAACAAACTAATCGAGTATATAAAAAAACAGAAGATTAAAGACAAGATAAAACCTAATGAATTAAATTATTACTATGAAAATTTTAGGGAATTCACCAGAAAAAAAGATTCTGAAATTAATCAAGAGATTCAATTAAGAACCCAAGCAAACTTAAATAAATCCTTATCAGTAATATTTTCAGAAGGCAAAATAAGAATCCTCAAAAAGATACTAAATCATGAAGAATTAACAAATTCCGAACTTAAATATTATTATAGAGGAATAAAACCATTAATTACGACGATATTAGATCTAGAATTACAAAATTATTTAAGAGTAATAGAAAAAACTAAAAAATACACACTAAAATGACTTTGCAGACTATTGCTGGTTTCTCGGAATACTGCTTCTAATCTATTAATTACTTCTTTTTTTTCTTAATAACTTTCTTTTTTACTAACTTCTTGATAATTTTTTTAACAGCCTTTTTCTTTACTTTATTAGAAATTTTCTTTACAATATTCTTCTCTTTCAATAACCCAGCCACATTTACTCTTGGCACTTTCACCAAAACCATATAATAACCTATATATCAAGCAATTATAAAAATATTCCTTTACTACATTATAGTAATTCTAGCTTAAAATTTGGTCAAAATTGCTACAAATCGGTTTAAGTTGTTGAAGGGAAGTTTCAGGATAAGATTTAACAATTGATTTAGAAATTAATATAAATTAGTAGGATTTGTTATTTTGAATGGAAGTAATTAAAACAATTTTGAAATTGATTTTATCGATAGCATTTGATGTTGCAGATTTTTTTGTTGGTCGCATTCCAGTCTTTGGTACAGTTTTTGATGTTCTTGGAGGAATACTAGCAATTTTTCTTTGGGGAGGTATTGGTTCATTACAATTATTAGAGGTTATTGATATCACAGATCAATTGGATGGTTTCATACCAACTGTAACTCTTGCTGGATTAGCGTCGATATTATTCAATTTAGAATAACTTAGGTAGAGTAATCTTATGACATCACTTCTAAGTTAAAACAACCGAAAGATTTATATAGAAGTTCACTTCTAATAATTAATATCACCTCTTTTTCCCCAGGAAGGTACTCTTCGGGGTATCTTCCTAGGGTTTAATATTCTAAAAATAATCTAGGAATGATTAGGAGATAAAAAATATGGGTTCACTTAGAGCATTACTTTTTGGATTGTATGTTACTAATGGTCAACATCATTATTCTGTTTCAAGAAGAGAGAAAAAAAGATTTACTTGTTAAAAACAGAATATCCACATTTTCCGCAAGTTTGTCTGTCTTTATGCTTTGCTAAGAATATTCCAGGTCCGCACTTTGGGCAATAACCTTCGCCAGTACCATTTTTGTATCTTTTATATTTTTGACTGGAAATTTTGTTCTTGATTTTTTTTGCTGCCATTTTTACTCCTTTTTAACTGCTTTAGCTTTTTCTTCTGCAGCTTTTTTTTCAGCTTCGACTAATTTTCTCTCAGCTTTTTTCAATTTTTCTAATTTCATAAGTTCTTCTCTTTTCTTGTAAACATGTGCAATGACTTTGACTTGAGTAAATCCGAATCTTTGATAGACATGCCTTATTGCAATTAAATCTTTATGCACTTTTAGTTTGGTCGCCAAAACTTCTTTTAATTTCAAAATAGAAGGTGTAGCACCACCATCAAAGCTAATCATTCCAGTTATTCTTTGTCTTCCCAATAATGGGGCATTAACCTGTTTTGTTATTTCAATTTCCATTTTATCTCACCTTAACGGCATACTCTCCCTTTGATTTTAATCCCACTTTTTTTGCGATTTCAGATTTTTCGGCATCAAGTATAATCATTCTTCCCTTCCATGTATCAGCAAAATTTGACCCTTTACATAATGGGCATTCACCACCTTCAATAAACAATCGGCATTTCTTGCAAACTTTTTTCATTCTTTTTTACCTTTTTTTTCTTTCTTAATATCTTCGTCAATCCAGTTTAAAGCACCAAGTCTGTGTTGTCGCATAGTCAATCCAATCTTGGGACTAGAAACATCTTTGTAACTGACTGCAATGATTCTAGCCCTGCACATGTCTCCAACCTTCAAGTTTCTTTTGGTTTCTTTTCCGGATAGAACATTACTCTTTGCAAAGCTCACAAAATCGTCCATAGTTTGAGAAACATGGATCATCCCATCCATTGGTCCAATATTGATGAAAGCTCCAAAATCGGTTATATCAGAAATTTTTCCCAAAACAACCTCTCCAACTTCAGGTTTAAAGCTCAAAACTGTGAATTCTGTATTATAATAAGCAGCCCCATCCCCAGAGATAATCACACCCTCTCCTATCATATCGACAGAAACAACACCCAAAATAATTCCTAGTTCTTTTGAAATGTATCCATCAAATCTTTCCTTTAGAGAAGCTCTAACAGATTCTTCGTTAGAATTTGCAAACAATTTTGGATCAACACGGACATGTCCTTTGACCTTGATTTTATAATACATTTTTCACTCCAACACCACAAACTTTTTTTGCCTGATGCTCAAAATCCTAATACCTTTTTTTCTTAATCTCCTTTTCAATTCGGCATCTTCAGTCGCAATATAGTAATCTTTTAATGCAACCAAAGCATCATCAACATGTTCTTTTTCAGCTCTTAAAATTTTGATATTATGCCTTTGTATTAGCTTTAAAGCGTATTTTGCGGCTTGTTTCTTTGAAAGTGTGGAATTATTTATAAGCCTTTCTAATTCATTTATCGTCCCATCAACAACAAATAATTCATACTTAAAATCGCAGACCCTGAAAATTTCTTCAAGAATATCCACTTTTAATTCAAATGCTGCGACTAAAAAGCTTGTATCCAGAACAATTTTTTTCATAAAATTAATTCAATTTAAACTTCTTTTTAAACCTTTCCTAATCGGAATTTCATTGAAATCTATATTGCCTTTAAACCGCTTAAAACCCTCAAATTTGGCACTTTTACAGAGAGAAAAGGTTATAAATCTACAAACCAAAAAAAGGAATATAATTCAACAAAAAAAATGGAAGATTACAAAGCAGTAAACATCAAAGTTTTGAAAGGGCTTGAGGCAGTGAGGGAAAGGCCTTCGATGTATGTAGGAGATACAGGCATTCGAGGTTTGCATCACTTAGTCTATGAAGTTATTGATAATTCCATTGATGAAGCATTAGCTGGTTTTTGTGATGATATTCAAGTCATTATTCATGAAGATAATTCTATCACAGTAAAAGATAATGGTCGTGGAATTCCAGTAGATATTCATCAAGAAGAAAAGCGCCCAGCAGTCGAAGTGGTTCTGACTATATTGCATGCAGGAGGAAAGTTCGATAAATCTTCTTACAAAGTTTCTGGGGGATTGCATGGAGTTGGTGTTTCATGTGTTAATGCACTCTCAAAAAAGTTAATTGTAATCATAAAAAGAGATGGAAAAATTTATACCCAAGAATATCAAAAAGGAATCCCAGTCACAGAATTAAAAACTTTGGGAGAAACAACAGAAAGAGGAACAGAAGTTCATTTTTATCCTGATGAAGAAATTTTTTCAGAGACTTTAGTTTATCAATATGATATTCTCGCAAAAAGAATCAGAGAATTAGCCTTCTTAAACAAAGGAATTAAAATTAGTCTCAAGGATGAGCGAGATGGCAAAGAAGAATTATTCCAATTCAATGGGGGAATTACAGAATTTGTAACATATCTCAATAAAAATAAAGAGATTCTTCATCCAGCAATTTATTTAGAAAAAGAAGAAGATAAGACAATCGTAGAAATCGCTTTGCAATATAATGATAGCTTTAATGAAAATACTTTCTCTTATGTAAATAATATTAATACAATTGAAGGTGGGACACATCTGGTTGGATTCTATAATGCATTAACAAAAGTAATTAATGATTACATAGAAAAAAATTTCAAGAATGAAGAAAAATTAACTTCCAATGATATCAAAGAAGGATTGACTGCAGTAATTTCATTAAAGGTTCAAAATCCGCAATTTGAAGGGCAGACTAAGACAAAGCTAGGGAATAGTGAAGTTCGTACAATCGTCACAAAAATCACATTCGAAGTTCTATCAACATACTTAGAAGAAAATCCAGAAGTTGCAAAAAAGATTTTAGAGAAAGCGATGCTTGCAGCAAAAGCTAGGGAAGCCGCGCGTAAAGCAAAGGATCTTGCAAGAAGAAAAGGAGCTTTGTCATCTTCTTCACTTCCTGGAAAATTAGCAGACTGTCAAGAAAGGGATCCTGCAAAGTGTGAGCTATTTTTGGTTGAAGGGGATTCCGCTGGTGGTTGTTTTTCAGGAGAAACACAGGTTGCTTTAATTGATGGAAGAAATTTAACATTTAAAGAACTTGTTGAAGAGCATAAACAAGGAAAGAAAAATTATGGCTATACCTTAGATAAGAATAATAATATTCAAATAGCTTTAATAAAAAATCCAAGATTAACTAAAAAAAATTCTAAAGTAATAAAAATAATATTAGACAATAATGAAGAAATTATTTGCACACCAAATCATAAATTTAGATTAGTAAATGGAAAATATGTTGAAGCTAAAAATTTGACTAATGAAATTCTTCTAGCACCAATGTATAAAGAATTAGAAAACTCCAATGAAACAAGCTTAATTTCAATTCAAAAGATTAAAATGAAAGAAAGAGTTTATCTAAATGACTTAATAGATGTTTATGATTTAGAAGTTGAAAATACACATAATTTTGCCTTATCATCGGGTGTTTTTGTCCATAATAGCGCAAAATCAGGAAGAACAAGAACAACCCAAGCAATTTTACCCTTGAGAGGAAAAATCCTAAATGTAGAAAAAGCAAGGATCGATAAAATCTTCGCTAACAATGAAATTACAACTTTAATCTCTGCAATAGGTGCAGGAATTGGCGATGAATTTGATATTACAAAATTAAGATACAACAGAATCATTATCATGACAGATGCTGACGTGGATGGCTCCCACATATCCTGTTTATTATTAACATTCTTCTACAGATTTATGAAACCTTTAGTCGAACAAGGTCACATTTACATTGCAATGCCTCCTTTATACAAAGTTGCTAAAGGTAAAGAAAAAATATATTTAATGACTGATCAAGAATTAAATGAAACATTAGAAAAACTTGGAAAAGATGTTAACATTCAAAGATACAAAGGTTTAGGAGAAATGAATCCAGATCAATTATGGGAAACAACTCTTAATCCAGAAACAAGACATATGAAACAAGTTGTGGTTGAAGATGCAGTTGCAGCAGATGCGATGTTTACTATATTAATGGGAGATCAAGTGGAACCTAGAAAAGAATTTATTTTTGCAAATTCAAACCTAGTAAAGAATCTGGATGTCTAAAATGGAAACTATCCACAAGAAAATAATCGAGCAGGAAATGAAAGAAGCTTACTTAGATTATTCTATGTCTGTCATTGTTGGAAGAGCATTGCCAGATGTTCGTGATGGACTAAAACCAGTTCACAGAAGAATTCTATTTGCAATGAATGATTTGGGGATGACCCATAATAAACCATTCAAAAAATCAGCAAGAATCGTTGGAGAGTGCCTTGGAAAATATCATCCACATGGTGATACTGCTGTATATGATACATTAGTAAGGATGGCTCAAGATTTTTCATTAAGATATCCATTAATCAAGGGTCAGGGCAATTTTGGAAATGTTGATGGGGACAGTGCTGCAAGCATGAGATACACAGAAGCCAAGCTTTCAAAAATCTCAGAAGAACTCCTCGTCGATTTAAACAAAGAAACTGTTGATATGCAAGATAATTTTGATGCTTCATTAAAGGAACCAGTTGTACTTCCAGCAAAACTTCCGAATCTTTTAATCAATGGCTCAACAGGAATTGCGGTTGGTATGGCCACGAATATACCTCCACATAATCTAAAGGAAACCTGTTTGGCAACAATTCAATTAATTAATAATCCAGAATCTTCAATCCAAGAATTAATGCAACATATTAAAGGCCCAGATTTTCCAACAGGTGGAATCATTTGTGGTAGAGTTGGAATCGCATCTGCATTTAATACTGGAAGAGGAAAAGTTCAGATAAGATCAAGGACGAATATAGAAAAAAAGAAAGATCGCGAATCACTCATTGTAACAGAAATTCCTTATCAAGTCAACAAATCAGTTTTAATTGAAAACATTGCTCAATTAGTTAATGATAAAGTCATCGAAGGAATATCAGACATTAGGGATGAATCAGACAGAGATGGAATGCGTATTGTCATTGAAATAAAAAAATCAAATGATGCCAACTTAGTAATTAACCAGTTATACAAGCACACACAATTAGAAACAACCTTCGGAATTATTTTCTTAGCATTAGATCATAATAAACCTAAAGTCATGAACTTAAAAGAAATTCTTAATCATTACATAACACACAGAAAAGAAGTCATTATTAGAAGAACAAAATTTGATTTAAACAAAGCAGAACAACGCGCACACATTTTAGAAGGTCTGCAAATTGCATTAAAAAATATCGATGCTGTTGTTAAGGGTATCAAGGCTTCTAAAACAGTAGAATTAGCAAGGCAATTTTTATCTTCTTCATATAATCTCTCTGAAACGCAATGCACTGCAATCCTAGACTTAAAATTACAAAAATTAACTTCCCTAGAAACAGAAAAATTGATTGAAGAATTAAAAGAAACATTAAAATTAATTACAGAGCTAAATAGTATTTTAAACTCAGAACAAAAAATTTTGGATATTATCAAATCAGACTTACAATATTTGATTGAAACTTATGGTGATGACAGAAAAACAGAGCTTCAAGAGAATACTGAAGAACTAGAGACTGAAGATTTAATTCCAAATGAAGATGTTTCAATCATTTTAACCAGAACAGGTTACATAAAAAGAATGCCTATTGAGGAATACAGAATCCAAAGAAGAGGCGGTATAGGAGTCAAGGGCACAGAGAAGAAAGAAGAGGATGATATTGAATCAATTATTACTGCATCTACACACAATTATTTATTATGTTTTAGCTCTTCTGGTCAAGTCTATTGGTTGAAGGTATACCAAATTCCAGAGTCAGGCAAATACTCTAAAGGAAAAGCAATTGTTAATTTATTAAATCTAAAAGCTAACGACAAAATTACAACTGTAATTCCAATCAAAGAATTTACAGAGAATCATTTCTTATTGATGTGCACTAAAAAAGGTTTATTAAAGAAAACTTTATTGACAGAATACTCAAACCCAAGGAAAGGTGGGATTGTTGGGATTAAATTAAAAGATGGTGATGAACTAGTCACAGTAAAGCTTACTCCAGGAACATTAAGATTTCTTATTGGAACTAAGGATGGTAATGCTGTTCGCTTTGATGAGAAGGATGTTCGTGATGTCGGCAGGAATTCCCAGGGTGTTAAAGGAATCACACTTGAAGATGCTGATGAAGTCATTGGAATGGAAGTAGCGATTGAAAGAGGCCAACTGCTTACTGTTACTGAGAATGGTTTTGGGAAAAGGACTGATATTCCTGAATACAGATTAATCTCTAGGGGTGGAAAAGGTGTTATCAATATTCAAACCACTGACAGGAATGGAAAAGTAGTCGCAATCAAAGCAGTCAAGGATGATGATGAAATTATTGTTGTATCAAAGAATGGTATTGTTATAAGAATTAATGTGATAGATGTTCCTAATATTAGCAGAAATACTCAAGGTGTGCGGATTATGAAACTAAAAGAGAATGATAAAGTTTCTAATGTTGAGCGCGTGAAATATGCTAATAGCCACAAACCTGAAGAAGAAAATGAACAACCAGATAACACCCCAGAAACTCAATAAATATTTTGAAGTTACAAAGAAAGCATTTGAACTAGCTAAGGTTTCAAAAAATAGATTGAATATGAACTCAGAAAGAGCAGATTTTCTGGATATGATCGAGCGCTATATTAAAGATGCTGAACATTTTGAGAAGAAAGGTGCGATTGTTGATGCCTTTGCAGCCTTGAATTATGCTCATGGTTGGCTGGATGCAGGCGCTCGCTTGGGATTGTTTGATGTGCATGATTCTAGATTGTTTACGGTTGATTAATATGCAAAAAGGTTATAAGTTAAACTACTTTTATTTTAATAGATGGAAACAATAGTAATCTCTCTTGGGGGTTCAATCATTGTTCCAAATAAGATTGATTATGCCTTTCTCAATGAATTCAAAAAAATAATTCAAAAAAATAAAAATTATAAGTTTATTATAGTCTGTGGAGGGGGAAAGACTGCTAGGACTTACATTGAAGCTGCAAGGAAAGAAAAGCTTTCGGATAAGGAAATTTCATTCTTAGGAATTTTGACAACAAGATTAAATGCAAGTTTGGTTGCAGACATTTTTAATCAAGTTAGAGTGCCAGAGACACACAAAGAGTTATATTCAATGACAGAAAGGGTTTTGGTTTGTGGTGCTTTAGGGATTAAACCAGGAATGACATCTGATGCAAATGCTGCGGAAATAGCAAGAGATCTTAAGGCTAAATATTTTATCAATATGACCAATGTTGCAGGGCTATTTACAAATAATCCTGAGACACATAAGAATGCTACTTTGATTCCATTCATTTCTTTCAAGGATTTTCATGATAAAATCAAACGAATAAAATTCAAAGCGGGACAACATTTTGTTCTCGATCAAAAAGCTTCTGCAATAATTAAGAAGGATAAAATAACCACTATTATTTTACAAGGTAATGATCAATTAAGCAATTTATTAAGCAACAAAAAATTTATTGGCACAATTATTTCTTAACAATTTTTTGGTACAATTCATCACAAAGCATGTGGCTCAATCTATGGCATTTTTCTGGCAAATCATTTAGAGAGTTAATATACTCTGAAGGACTCATTTCTTTTTCTTTTAAATTATCAAAGTAATCACTCAATTCCATAAAACTTCTTTGGCATTGAAGTTCTGAATCCTCCAATAAATTAATTACTTTTTTTAACCTTCTATGAAGTGCATCAAAGTAAAATTCAATTTTAGAATTATTAATTGCACCAACTTTTACAGCAGCCCCAAATTCATGTGCAACAGCACAAAGTTTTTGATCCCAAATTAACAATATTCCTGCATAAGGATTTCCTTTGGATAATATCTCAGCCCATTGTGTTTCTTCATCTTGTAGATGTTGATTACTAGAATTACTTACAAAATAACTTTTCATAAAGGGAATAATTAAATTCCATTTTAAAAACTTTGGGAATTATTTCTTAGATTTTCTTTTAACTTTTTTCTTAACTTTCTTCTGTCCAAGTTCGTGCTTCCATTCAAAATAACCGACAATAACTAATATCATTAACATAATCACACCCAAGGCCACAGCAATATAATTTCTTTCAATCTCGGCTCCAACATCGGGCGCTTTATAGATGCTATCATCATCCATAGAACTAAAATATAATTCTTCACATTGGCTTTCTGCTGCACAAATTCCATAATCTTGTTCATACAGAGGGCAACACATAGAATACTGGCAATCAATATCTTCTGTACACATACTCTGTGTATCCAAGGTTGCAAACCCAGTAATACCATAACCTACACAAAATAAAGCGATACAACCAATGATCAAACTTGCAACTTTCCGCATTATATAATTTTTAATAGACATTAATCTTTTTAAACCTTTCTAAAATGGATTTAAAATCAGAATATTATGTCTTCTACTTTCTCTAAATGTCAATCCTCCATTTGAAAGGCTAAATTTTTCATTTGCAATTTTATAATCTATTGAAACTCTATTCTCAACAAATCCATAACTTCTATGGCTCTTATCTACATGACTATAATCTAATACTACTCTAGCCAATTCATATCCCCTAACTGTTTCTTGTAATCTTTCAGTTTCAGGCTGGAAATAAACTAAAAAATCTTCCCTTTGTTTATCCAAAACAGCTTTTTCTAGTCCCCTTAAATGGATCATTCTATCAATTTCTTTTTTATCATATCTTTTTAGACTTTGATCATCACCTTTCAACTTTCCTCTTCTACCTAATCTCACCATAAAATTTTCATAATCTTTGTAAAAAATATTTGAAATTAATTGTCCTGAATTCAAATAATTTCTAACTAAGCGATTGTATTCAGAAAGAGGCATTTTTTGATTGTGTAAAAAGACATAAATTTTGAGCTTATCTGAAGTAAATTCTGGTTTAACTTGAAGAACAATATGGCTTTCATCATTATCTAATATTCTAAATCTTCTAGCTTCTTCAAATTTAGCAGTAACAAAATCCTGCATTCTTTTCTTATTATTTCTTGAAACCATCAAAAACTCAAAATAGTTATATATTTTAAACCTTTCTACTTTTATTATTTCTATGATAATCATATTCACAGGCACTCCTGGAACTGGAAAGACTACATTAGCAATTGAACTAGCAAAGAATACTGGGATTCCATACTTAGATGTCAACATTGTAATTCAAGAATGCAATCTAAAAGAATCCTATGATAAAATGAATAAGACATTTATTGTTGATGAAAAAAAGCTTTCAAAAGTATTAACTTCAATTATAAAAGCTAATAAAAATTTAATTATTGACTCTCACTTATCACATTATATCCCTTCAAGATATGTGGATTATTGTATAGTCACAAAAACTGATCTTAAAGTATTAAAAAAAAGGTTAGAGCAAAGAAAATACTCTAAACAAAAAATCAAGGATAACATCGAATCAGAAGCCTTTGAAATTTGTTTGGTAGATGCTTTGGAATTAAATCATAAAGTTATCCAGATAGACACATCGAATAATTCAATAAAAAAATGTATTGGGTTGATAAAAAATGAAATTAGTAAAAACAAAAGATAATTCCTATACCTTCTTCAATGAGGAGTATCAAGAAATTTATCATTCACAAACTGGTGCACTTGAAGAAGCTCAGAAGAAATACATAGAGCCATTAGGAGTGAAAGACAACCAAATTATACTAGACATATGCTTTGGTTTGGGTTATAATACTTTTGCGGCTATAGAAAATGCCAAGCATATAAAAATCATTGCCTTAGAAAAAGATCCTAAAGTTTTGGAAGAATTACAGACTCTAGAGATTAATGGAAAATATGATATAATAAAAAAGGTTGCTAGAGATTATTATTACAAAGATGAAAATTGTGAAATAACATTAATTTTAGGTCCTGCAGAAGAGACTATAAGGAATATAAAAGAAAAATTCGATGTTGTATTTCTAGATCCGTTTGCTCCAAGAAACAATCCTGAACTTTGGACTAAAGAATTCTTCAAGGAAATTTATTCCAGAATGAAAAAAGGCGCAAAGCTTGCAACATACTCCTGTGCACGATCAGTGAGAGAAAATTTAAAAGCTGTGGGCTTCAGAGTAATAGATGGACCGAATGTTGGTCGCCGGGGACCTTCAACAAATGCAATAAAGGAATAAAAATTATTTTAATTATAATACTTTTTTTAGAGGTAGAATTATTATTCAAATTGAAAAACTCTGTCAATATATTTTTGAACTTCCATCCTTACTCCATCATTAATTGTATAAGAACTTCCATCATACAAAACATTTGAACAGGACATTGTTATATTGCCTCTTCTAGAATCAAGTCCTCTGCCTTCCTTTACAATATTAAAAAGTTCCCTACATATAGTTTCAAATTAATTAATTCTATTTCCATATTGAATGCCCTTTTGGCCAACAATTCCTAAGAGTTTAAGACCATAAATATCAATATCTGGCACTTTTCGCAATGCTTCAATATACCCTCTAGCAACATCTCTTCCATGTGTTGAGATCATCTGATTTGCTAATCTATCAAAAGTTACATCTCTAAAAAAATCAGTTCTAACTTTTGTTGCAATATACAAAATCATATCATCTTCTATATTTATTTCTGGTTCATTGGGTTCATATAGCCTAAATAATGCCCATTGAGTTAATTGATCCACAGAACTCAAATCAAAACCTTTTATTTCCCCACTATCTAATAACTTTCTTAATAGAGGTTTAGTTTCCTCACATTCTAACTCATGTCCAATCAATCCAAGAGATTCTATTGCTAATATTGCTACTTCCCATTCATTTGTATCATTCCTATAATAATCCTCATGAGGAGTTGTTGCAGTTCCCCATTCTGAACACTTTATTTTTCCAATACCTTTTTCTGGATCCCTCAACCATTCTGTAAGTAATTCTCCTGTAGGTTGATGTTTTCTCCTCGCCAAAATTCTAGCTGCAGCACGTCGATCATAAAACTCTCCTCCAACAACATTTTCTAAAATATGAAATAGTTCTTCATTTGACTTCCCTTCCCAGATTTCTACAAAATCTTTTTCCATAATTTAAAAAATTTCTACCTTATTTATAAATCTTATCTAGCAAAATTCTCTCTCAATTTCTTGGTCTTGTTCATAGAATATTTTCTTAAGTATCGAAATAATAAGATTATACCAGTAGCTTCAAAGGTCAATGGTGCAATTATGTAAATCGTAGCCAAAAAATAAGCCAATTTATTCTCTTTGGGATGCTTGATAATGTATTCTACTTTTCCTTTGATGAATATTACATCAATTTTTATAAATCCATAAAACTCAGTCTTCTGTATCGCTTCAATAATTTTCAGAACTTTCTCTCCCTGCCTTTTTACCCTTTCAGAATTTCCTGCAATTTCTTTAAACTTTTTTAATTCCTTCTGTAATTCTACTAAAAGCTTAAACGAACTTTTGAACTTTTTCTCTTCATTAAATTCTTTTGGTAATTCATTCCAAAGCTTCAAAAAAATGCTCTGTATCTCTAATTCTTTTTCTGTCAAAATCATAAATTTTTTTAATTCTTGGGTATAAGCTTTTTCTTTAAATAGCCCTGAAAAATAATTCTTATGCAAAACTTTATTCTCTGCATTTAGCACATTATTAATTTGAAACAAGCTTTCAATAATAGGCACAACAAATTTACCTTTAATTTCTTCATTCATTCTTGTTTTTTTTAATAATGCGATTACTCTTTTGTTTAGAATTATTTCATAATTAATTATCAAGTTTATCCTAATAATTATTTTTACTACTTCAAAATATTTTCTTGATCTTAATTCTCTAAGCAACTCAAACTTCTTAGAATGTAATTCAAACTTTTTCACTAATATTTTTTCAACTGTCTGAAACATAATAAAAAAAGAATACAAATAAATTAATAAACCTAATCCAGCAATTCAATAGAAATATTCACATTTTCTGGAATAGGCACTCTCATGATTAATCTCAAACTTCTCTCATCCACACCCAAATCAATCAATCGCTTATGAATTCTCATTTCAAAATTATCAAATGAAGCTTTTCCTTCACCATCCGGAGACTTACGAGTTGTAATCTTTAGTTTCTTGGTTGGCAAGGGAATAGGACCTGAGATCTTGACTTTAGTTTTTTCAACAATATCCAAAATAGATGAAATTATCTCGTTTAATTTGCTAATATTGTTACTTGATAATCTTATTCTTGCTCTTTGCATTCTTTCTTCACTTTTCTTCAGAATTTATAAACCTTTTCATTCAATTTTCATAAAATTCTAATAAACTGTCCAAAAGTTCTTCATATCTTCTTACAGCCCGTTTCTCCATTCTTGCATCTAATTCTTTACTCCCAGAAGTAACATGATTATTATACCGAAATTTTGGTTCCAGAAATAATTCCAGAGTTCCATCACTATCATAATCAAATACAGAAAGAGCAGTATGGGCATTTGCAACATATTCATTCTTGCACCTTCTATCATTTTTATTCTTACAATATACCCATACAAAAAAACCAGGTCTTGTAGTATCGTCATTTACCACATTTACTCGATAAATCAATTCCTCATCTTCAAGAGCAGTCTCAGAAGTTTTAATATCTCCAAAATCCAAATCAGTTGTATAAAGTGTATTCTCAGTTGCAATATGATTGCTTACAAGCTCAGTTAATGTTTGAATTTTTGGTCTCAAATCAATTTCTTGTGTAGAATTAAAACCCAAAAGTCCAGCTAAACTAAAAATGAATCTTTTCATAAGTTTAGAAATAAACATCTAGTATATAAAAATAATGAAAAAAAAATTAAACCTTTTTAACTAAAGATAGACATCTTCCAGCAGCAACAGTACTACCAGCATCTCTGATAGCAAATGAAGCCAATTGTGGAATCTTTGAGTTCTCTTCAATTACTAAAGGTTTCATTGGTTTTAATCTAACTATTGCTGCATCCCCATTCTTGATAAAGTCTGGGTTTTCTTGGATTACTTCTCCAGTCATTGGATTTATTTTTTTCTCAATCGCAACGAACTGACAAGCAACTTGTGCAGTGTGTACATGGAACACAGGTGTGTATCCTACTGTAATAACGGTTGGGTGATTCATAATGATCACTTGAGCGGTAAACTCACTAACAACTGTTGGTGGATTATCTACATGTCCTAATACATCTCCTTTAGTAATGTCTTTCTTTCCAATTCCTCTTATGCTGAACCCAACATTATCCCCTGGTAATGCTTCTTTAATTTCTTCATGATGCATTTGGATGGATTTGACTTCTCCGCCAACACCCTTACCTTCTCTTCCAGGGACAATAATTACTTTGTCGCCAACTTTCATTATTCCAGTTTCAACTTTTCCAACAGGGACAACTCCAATACCGGTAATGTTGTAAACATCTTGTAATGGTAGTCTCAAAGGCAATTTAGT
This sequence comes from Candidatus Woesearchaeota archaeon, assembly GCA_964473075.1. Lineage (GTDB taxonomy): Archaea > Nanobdellota > Nanobdellia > SCGC-AAA011-G17 > GW2011-AR17 > JAGVZZ01. The sequence continues at coordinate 1,754 of CAYYMN010000004.1, read as the reverse complement.
TGGTTTTTCTGGCTCTTTAAACAAGTCTAATTGTTGTCTCAAAGTAGGTCCAGTGTACCAAGGCATGTTTTCTGATTTCTTAAAAACATTATCCCCTTTCCAAGCGCTGATTGGAATGAAAGGCACTTCTTCAATTTTGTATCCAACTTGTTTTAACAGTATGCTTACTTTTGCTTTGACATCCTCAAACTTAGCTTTATCATAATTAATAACATCCATTTTGTTTACTAGGATTCCAATTTGTTTGACATTCATTGTCTTACATAAAATAATGTGCTCTTGCGTTTGGGCCATGATTCCTTCAGAACCTGCAACAACAACAAATGCAATGTCTGCTTGTGAAGCACCAGTAATCATATTTTTAATGAAATCCTTGTGTCCAGGAGCATCGATAATTGTATACTCAAATTTGTCTGTCAACAATTTCTTATGCATTAAATCAATTGTAACTCCTCTTTCTCTTTCTTCTTTCAAATTGTCCATGATGAAAGCAAACTCGAATCCAGCTTTTCCTAGTTCTTGTGCTTTTTCTTTCAATTTCTTCATAGTTTGTTCATCAATTACACCTGAATCATAGAACAACCTACCTACAGTTGTACTTTTACCGTGATCAACATGTCCTACAAATACAATATTTACATGTGGTTTTTCTTTTACCATTATTTTTTTCCTCCATTGATTATATTCTTTTTTTCTATGGAAATGCCCATAGTTTATAAACATTTTGGTGGGTTGTTTTTGTTTAGGAGGTTTCAAATAAGAGAAAAAGTTTAAATAAGTATAATGAAATTCACTTTCTATGTTTGAAACATTGGAGAGATCTTGGAGATTAGTTAAGGGAAGCCTGAAGTTAATTCTCGATCATCCCAAATTATTAGTATTCCCATTAATCAGTTTTGGTGTTTTTGCAGTTGCATTTTTGCTAATATTATTCTTTGGAATTTTTTCTGTCTTAGGTTTATCTTTAGCTTTATCAACAACAGAACTCAAATTTTTCATATATTTCATTTTTATTTTAATTGCTTTCTTAGGACCATTCATTGGAACATTTTTTGCAGTTGGGTTGTCTTCGGAAGTTGGTGAGTTAATGCAAGGCAAAACACCTTCATTCAGGAGAGGCTTTAATCATGCTTACAAAAATATCAAAGAAATATTCCTCTGGTCATTAACAATATTGGCAATAAAAATAATTGAAGGTTTATTGAGGGGTGCTGCTAAAAAATATGGCGGTGGCGGCTTGGCAACCAAAGTTGGTGATGGTTTAGTTTCAATTTTAATGGCAGGATGGAGTTTTGCAATATCGTTCGTTACTCCAATAATGGCCTTTGAGGATACAAATCCATTCCATTCAATAAAAAGATCTGTTCAATTACTAAAAGATACCTGGGGCGAGACTTTGGTCGGGGCGATAGGTGCTGGTACTATTATTGGTTGGTTGGCAATGGTTCCAGTAGTTTTCTTGGTTTTCATTTCGTTTTTGAATCCTTTAATGTTCATAATCACAATACCATTGATCTTGATAATTTTAATCTTCTCTGCAGTCCTTTCTCAAGTATTCAATACAGTTTTCATGACAGTGCTTTATCTTTATGCAACCAAAAAAGATACTCAAAAAGCAGAGAAATATTTTGAATCCGATTTAATCAAGCATGGCTTTTTCTAAATCACTCACTTTTCGGACTGTGTTCAAGAAAAAGGCTTAAGAGTTTCTAGCCAGAAATCTACGAGCACCATTCTGAATTAATGAATCTTGT
>CAYYMN010000003.1:17141-40625 GCA_964473075.1 Candidatus Woesearchaeota archaeon | reverse complement strand
GACGTGGGGGAATCTTTTGCATGTTAAATTAAGCTATAGATATTAGGACAGTGCCGGATGTATTTAAAGGTTATTTATAAAGGAAATTCAGAAACTAGAGCTAAATCCTGTCTAATGGACTTTTTATGTTTAACAAATTATTTTTTGAAACATGCGTGTAAATCTCAGTTGTTCTCAGATTACTATGTCCTAATAATTTTTGAATGTATCTGATATCTGCACTAGATTCCAACAAATGATTTAAATAATCTAATTTTATATTAAATTTATGATGAAGATGAAAATCACTTTATTTCCCAAAACTAGAATAGGTAAATGGTCAGTAGGATTGACTATGTTTTTTTTTCTGTTAATTATAGCTTTTTTTGCTTTTATGTTACTTGGTTTTGTAACATTTGACGAAGGTCATTGGTGGGATTTGACTGTAGGTGTTGCAGTTCCTCTAGTTATAAGTGCTTTTATCACTGGAATAATAGCTGTCAAAAAAAATAAAGATAGGTCTATTTTGGTTTATATATCAATATTCATAGGTTCATGTGCTATTCTTTTTCTTTTATTACATAGTTTATTTATCAATGATTAATTACAGATAGTCAGATATCTTATGCTTTAAGTATGTTAGATGAACTGCTATGTGAAATTAAAAAACGCTCGGTGGCAAACTCAAAAATTTTCCTTTGGAATGTTGCACTAAATTTTAGCTCTAACAGGGAAACTAACAGAAGAAGCCGTCCAACAATTACATTTAGAAAGCAAAAGAATTTCTTAAGAGCATAATTTGAATTTCTTATTTCATCTCCAATTTTTTCTCTTTATTTTGGATAACAAAAAGTGCCTGAGCTGATGAATTCTGAAAATACTCAAAGTATTGTTAAATATTTCTCTAAAAAAAATATAAAATCTAAAAAAACTAGAGAAAAAACTACCGCTAGGTGCACTCGCTAATGGAACATGGATTCAATAGTTCCGACCTGCGATCTCCACCTAACTTTTTTCGAAAAAAATAATAATTTTAATTTCACTCAAAAAGTTTATTGAATCCAGATGTTAGTTTCAATTGCTCGGCGGCGACTTTACGCAAACTTTATTAAACTTCAGAAATTATCTTATGATTATGACATGTATATTTTGCCAAAAACCAAATACTGTTGAGGTTATTCATCAAACAAAACATTGGAGTATTTTTCTTGCTAGGGATCAAACTTATTTAGGTAGATGTATTGTTGCGTTAAAAAGACATTGTGGTGATTTGGCAGAGTTAAAAAAAGAAGAATGGGATGAGTTTATTGAATTAGTGAAGAAATTAGAATCTGCCTTGCAAAAATCATTTGACGCAACAATGTTTAATTGGACTTGTTTGATGAACGATGCATACAAAGAGAAAAATCCAGAACCTCATGTACATTTGCATTTCCGACCAAGATATAATCACAAAGTTGAGGTAGCGAGCTTGGTTTTTGAGGATTTAGAATTTGGTCATCATTACGACAGAATCAAAAAAAGAGAAATTTCTAATGTTGCTAAGAAAACTATTGTTGCTAAAATAAAAGAAAACTTGTAGCCGTCACCTCGCAACTTTAATTTTTTGCCTTCGGCATCGTTGCACTAAAAATCATTCACTAACTTCATCCAACCATTTTCTAACTAAATCAAACCCTTCCTGCCAAAACTTTTCTTTAGTAATATCAAATCCTTGTTCCTTCAACAACTTTTCTGGTTCTGTAGTCCCGCCTGCACTTAGAATTGCCTTTAACTTCCTTACAAATCCTTTATTATCTTTCAAATATTCTGCATACAACGCCAATGTCAACAGTTCTCCAAAAGCATATCCATAACAATAGAAAGGGGTATGATAAATGTGTGGTACAACTAGATATTCATACTTAAAACTCTCATCAATTACAACAGAATCCCCAAATAATTCTTTAAGGTTGTCTAAATACAAGTTACTCAATTCTTCTTCAGTTATTCCTTTTGGAATTTTCTCATGGGCTAATAATTCAAATTTAACAAAATATGCCTGCCTCAAGATGGTTTTATAGGAATCTTCTAACTTTCCTAGGATCATAACCTTTTTTTCTTTTTCACTTGTCTTTTTCAATAACCTATCAAACAACAATAATTCTGAGAATGTTGATGCTGTCTCTGCTAGGGGTATAACAGAATGGAATAATGTTGGTGATAAATCACTTGCTTGCATAGAATGTATTGCATGCCCGAACTCATGAGCCATTGCATAAACATCATCTTCTTTTCCTGAATGATTTAACAAAACATATGGTGTCAGATCTGGATTTACTGAATAGCAAAAAGCACCACTCCTTTTATTTTCTCTAGGAAAAGCATCAATTTTTTCTTGTTTAAACAATCTATTTGCCTGCTCAAAAAACTCTTCATCAAACTCTTCAAAGTTCTCCAAAACTATCTTCTTTGCATTTTCAAAGGAATATTTTTTTTCAGTCTTAGCCAAAGGAGCATACACATCAAACCGGGTTAATTTTTTCATTCCAAGAGTTTTCGCTTTCAATTTGAAATAATCCTGATAAATCCTTTTATTTTTCTCACAAACATTCAATAATGTTCCTATAACTTCATCATTCAGCCAATTATCAATATTTCTAATAGCAATAGAATTTTTATAGCCTCGCATATCTTTCTCAATATTCCAATCTTTAACAATAGAAGAATAGATATTAAACAAAATTTCCTTGTTCTCCTTAAAAGGTTTATAATAACCAAGATATGCCTCCTTTCTAGTCTTTGGATTTTTGTCAAAAACATAATCCATTATTTCTTTCATTGTTTTGATCTTCTTAATCTTCCCATTAATCTTCATTTCATACTGGAAATTAGTCGTAATCTGACCATATAATTCAGTCACAACATTAATTCCATTCAAGTCTTTTCTTTGAATAATCTTCTCTTCATTTTCCTGCAAAGAATAACCTGCAAGTTTTCGGCGATACAGGAATGAATCTTTTCTGTTTTTAATTAAATTGCTTAACCGCAAAGCATTCTTCTCGTCCAAACCCTGGATTTTAGGAGTATCCAAGCCTTTTTCCCAGAAATCAAACTTTCTAACAATATCACTATATTTAATGCTAAAAGTTTCAAAGAGCGATTTACATTTCATGACTTCTTGCGATTTTGTATTTTCTGAAAGTGTTAAACCTATATATGCACTTAATCTGGAAGCATCCGCAGCCATTTTCTCACTATGTTCAACAATCTGCTTGTAATCATTCTCAGAGATATTGTTGCTTAATTTACTTAAAAAAATTTCAAAAGCTTTTAACTCTTTTTCTAACAACGAAATATTTTCTTCAAAGCTTTTTCCATTCAATAGTTCCTTAAGATTCCATCTATTTTTCATCTTTTAACAATCTCCCAATGTCCGCCTTTGTCTGGACCAATTCTGATTAACAGTCCTAGTTCTTTTAATTTTGCAATGTGTTTTTGTATTGCAGAGGGTTAATATTTAATTTTTCTACCAATGCTTCTCTTGAAATGAAGGGTTCATCTTTAATAATTTTTAAAATTTCTTTCTGCCTTTCAGTTAATTTCTGACCACTTATCTGACCACTTTTACTATAAAACCTTTGTTCATAACTTTCCTTTTGCATATTGGATATTAAAGATTCTTTAAACTCAACATTAAATCCTTCACCTTCAGAAATGATAAACGCAAACTCTTTCTTATTCATCTTCTTATTTAAACTAAGTTGAATTTAAATACTTTTTTCGTACTTATTAAGCTAAACTGACTGCTAGAGAATATAGATTAAACTTTTCTCGTCCGTAAACACAAATTTGACAATTTTAAGAAACAAATTAACACACAAAAGCTACCAATTCACAAAAATACCCTTTTATCGTTGACACACTATCCAGAATATATTCTAGAGTATAATAGTTCACCTTAACAAGTACCTTTTTTCAAATATTTTATATACTTCTAACACTCAAATTTCTCTATGTCTATCAAAATCAAGGAAGTTTCTATTGAAGAAATAATCAAAGTTAATGATACAATCATTGAATTTGAAGTCCATTACGATAAAAATTATTTTGAAGATAAATACAAAAAACAAACAAAATTATTAATTATTGCTTACTTAGACAACAAACCAGCAGGATATTTAATTGGGTATGATAGATTTAATGATAGTTCATTTTATTGTTGGCTTGCAGGAGTAAGTCCAAAATTTAGAAAGAAAGGAATTCTAAAAAGTTTAATGGAGTATGAAGAAGAATGGGCCAAAAAACACAAATACAAAAAAATAGTTATCAAAACAAGAAATAAATGGAGAGCAATGATTTCTTACTTAGTCAAATATGGTTATCAATTTATAGAAGTTCAACAAAAACCAGACATTTCTGAGAATAGAATTATTCTAGAGAAGAGTTTATAAACCTCTTCACAACAAAAAATCTCATGTTTACAATATTAAAACAACACAATCAAGCAAGAACAGGAATCTTGGAAATAAATGGGCGAAAAGCAGAGACTCCATTTTTCATGCCAGTTGCAACCAAAGCAGTCGGTCGTTTTGTTTCATCAGAAGAATATGAATTCTGCAATGCCAAAGCAATAATCGCTAATGCATTCTTCTTATCATTATCCCCTGGCTTAGAAATGTTTCAAGAGACTAAAGGAATACATAACTTCATGAATTTTAAGGATATAATCTTCAATGATTGTGGCGGCTTCCAAATGCTTAGAGAAAATCTTTTGAAGGAGACTACTAATAATGGCATTTTACTAAAAAATTATTTGGGAAAAGATGTGTTCATGCGCCCAGAAAAAATCATGCATATATCTTCAATAATAAAACCAGATGTTATCATGGCTTTGGATTGTGTTCTCCCATTTGGAAAAACTAAAGAAGAGTATCAAGAAGCATTAGAAAAATCGCATAAATGGTCCAGGGAATGTTTGAAATACAAAACTCAAAATACTTTATTGTTTGGTATTACTCAAGGTGGTACTTTTGAAGATTTAAGGATTGAGAGTGCAAAAGCAATCAATGGAATGGAATTTGATGGGCATGCTATTGGTGGATTAGGCATTGGTGAGCCTTCAGAAAAAATGTTTGAAATGATTGAAGCTTCTGTTAAATATTTGGATGACAGCAAACCAAGATACTTAATGGGAGTCGGTAAACCAGATCAAATCCTGGAATGTGTATCTAGGGGAATAGATATTTTTGATAGTGTTTATCCACAGAAGAATGCTAGGCATGGAATGCTTTTCACATTCAATGGAATTCTAGACCTAGGAAAAAGCATTTACAAGTTTGATTTTACACAGATAGAAAAAGATTGTGATTGTATAACCTGTAAAAGATTTTCAAAAGCTTATTTGAGATATTTACTCAAGAAAGAAGATCCTGTTGCAAAGAGATACTTGACGATTCATAATATTTATTTCATGCAGGAATTTATGAGAAGAATAAGAGAAGCAATCAAAGAAAACAATTTTGAAGAATTTAAAAAAGATTTTTTAGAGAAGTTTAAGAAACTACCATAATTCATCTATTTCTGTTAAAGAGCCATCTAGATCATCAAGAGAATAAGCAAGATTAGCTCTAAGTCTATTAATCCTTCTATGAATGTCTGGAACATTAGCAGATTTGACCATATTACCATAACTTTCTATTGCTGGTTTTGTATCTTCATCTTTTCCACCCATATATTTTACAAATGAAAATGCTAATGAAAGTGAGCCATATTTTCCTATTATACTTAAAAGAGGGTCTGATATCATGGCCCTAACCTGCCTGGATCCCTGGGGAGTAATATTGCTTCCCTAACATTATCTAATCCTAATAATTGCCAAGTAATCCTGTCTAATCCAAAACCCACACCACCATGAGGAGGCGCACCATATCTAAAAATATCCCTGTAAAATGGCATCTTGTCAATATCAATACCTTTCTCTTTGGCGTTCATTCTCAAAATCTCTAATCTGTGCTCCCTTTGTGCACCAGTAGCAATTTCAACGCCCCTGAAAAGCATGTCAAAGCCTCTTGTTACATTTTTATTATTCTCTGGTCTCATATGATAGAATGCTCTTTTCTTCCAAGGATAGTCTAACATAAATACAAAATCACAATTATATTTTTCTTTAATATATTCAGAGACTAGCTTTTCTGATTCAGCATCTAAATCATCATCATCCTTAACAATTTTCCTTTTTTCTTTTAATATTTTTCTTGCTTCAAAAATTGAAAGTTTAGGAATCGATTTTGGGATATTAATTTGGACATTTAATTTTTTTAATTCTTCAATGCATGTTTTCTTAATTTCAGTTAATAAAAAGATAAAATATTTTTCGATCATATCCATGACATCATTCTCATCTTTAATAAAACCCATTTCAAAGTCTACACCTGTGAATTCAGTTAAGTGTCGTATTGTGTTTGAGTTCTCTGCTCTAAAAATAGGTGCAATTTCATAGACTCTTTCTAATCCTGAGATTACAAACATTTGCTTATAGACCTGCGGTGATTGTGCTAAGGCTGCAACTTTTCCAAAATAATTTATTTTAAATTCTTCGGCACCAGACTCGACACCAGAAGCAGTTAGTTTTGGAGTTTGGATGGCTACAAAATTTTCTTTCTCAAAGAACTTAACAGTTGTAGTGTAAATTTTGGATCGAACCATGAAAATATCTTTTATTTTTTCTCTTCTTAAATCCAAGAATCGATTGTCTAATCTTTTATCTAGTCCTGTTGAAACTTCCTCGGTTATTTCAATTGGTAGTGGAGTTTCAGCCAGGCTAATAATCTCAATCTCCTTAGCAGAAACTTCAATTTCGCCAGTTTTCATCTCTTTTTTTATTTGATTCTCTGGTCTCTTGTTAACCAAGCCTTTGATAGTTACAACAGATTCTCTTTTTATATCCTTAAACTTTTCAGTTAGTCCTTTATCCAAAAATACTTGCACTAATCCAGTTCTATCCCTTAGTAATATGAATGAAATCTTTCCAGAAACTCTTAATGTCTCAACCCATCCAGCAAGTACAATCTCTTGATTAGCATTCTTTCCATTTAATTCTCCGCAATTGTGTGTCTTTAACATCTTTTTGAGAAAAGAACCATTGTTTATATAACTTTTTATCTTGTTGCTGTGTGGTATGATTCTAAAAAAATAATGTAATATTTACTCTAATCTTGATTTTTCCGCCTATTTAATTATGATGAACACTTCCTTTATTCAATAGATAATAAGCCCCCCTATATGAGCCAACCTTTTTTATAAGCTTAAATTTTATTAATTCATTGATATCCTTAAGCGCTACTGGTAATGAAACTTCATTTATATTAGCATATGTCTTTGACTTAATAGTTTTATTCTGTCTTAGATAATCTAAAGCATTCAGCTGTCTTGAATTCAAATCTTTCAATCCCTCAACTGGTTTGATATTACTTTTAGCATTTCTTAAGGTTACTACAAAAAATCCTCCTTCAAAATTAAATTCTGGATCCCTAAGCCCGGCTTTCCTCATTTCATTTCTCATTTGTGGAATACCTAAACCTAATCCTTCTACATAATGACAATCTCTTAAAATGCGATAAGTTAATGGATTACGTCTCACTGATCGCTTTCCAAAGAATTCTTTTGTTAACCCCTGTGGCAACCCTCCAGGATTAGAAATCTCTATTCTATCTTCGAATATATTTATTTGAATTGAATCATAGCTATAATAATCTCTATGTGCGACTGCATTTACAATTGCTTCTCTTATTACTGGGTGAGGATATTCTTCAATTTCAATGCGTCGTGGAGAATCTTGAGGGATTATAAATCTTTTAGATATGTTTTCTCTAATGAAGGAAATAGTTTGTTCAATATTTTCAATTGGATCAGAATGAAAATCTCTTTGTAAAATTATGTTTATGGGTTCTGTTCCAGAAAAACGAACGATCCTTATTTCATTTTGAGGATACCAGCGATAAGGTTCTTTAGCAAAAAACAAAGTCGCAACATTTTTTAACTTTAGTTTTCCATTTAATCTGCCAAACATATTACTGATGATAAATTCTTGGGCGTTATTTAATTTTAAGTAATCAGGCTGGTCTCTTTTGATTAAATAATTTTCTATTCGATGTTCATCAAGATCTTCGCTTTTTGCTTCTGAGTTTTGCTCATCAAAGCATAGGATCTGTTTATTTTTGAGAAAATCAAAAAGTGCCTGACCTTCAAATTTATGGGTAGTACTTCCAATTCTTACATAAACAGCACCACCAAAAGTGTGGGCATTCTTGTCGTTAGCTTTGTTAACTTCAATAAGAGCAATTTTTTTATAATTAAAAGTATGGATTGAAATAGAAATCTGTGGAGAAGAATGGATACTCTGACGAATATTAGCAATATCTTGTTGAAGCTTGTCAAAATCACAATGCAAACCTTTTATTTCCTTTTTTGCAGATATACCCAATATAAGAACTCCTCCATCAGTATTGGCTAAACCACAAATTATTTCAGCTAGCTTATGTCCACTAGGGCAACTTTCTTTAAATTCTACCTCTTGAGTTTCTCCTCTTTTTATGAGAGCCAATATCTCTGCTTGTTCCATTTTACTTTAACCATTTATAGTAAATTTAAGTAACTTTAAGTAAAGTTAAAGTAATATATAAACATTTCGTTTTTGTAAAATTCATTCTGTTTTTGAAGTGAGTGAATTATGTCCAACTATCTCTTTTTGGTATTTCTTGCAATTGAATTTTTCTTCTTTGATTTTCTCAAAGATTACTTTAGATTATAAATAGTAAAATAAATGAGCCTGACCAGATTTGAACTGGTGACCTCCACCATTCTCTCAATAAATGCAATGAGTTTGTGCTGCTGTGAGGGTGGTGTCATAACCGCTAGACCACAGGCTCTCCTTAATTTAAAATATCTTACTTCTTTTTAAGAATTTCTCCGAAAGATTTCCGGATTTTCCTAGTAAACACTTTTAAAAGATTTTTTCTTAGGTTAACAAATGCTTGACTTAGAACAACACCTGCAAAGATTCAGAAAGAAATCCCTGGTAGAAGCTTCTGTACCAAACCAGACTATTCATTTGGGCTCAAATCCTTCTTATACATGTAGACATAATTGCCTGGCAATAAAAGAGGAAACAATCATTCTAGAAAAATCTCCTTTCTGGAGGGTATATTATAATTTCAATTTCATGAATGGCATTGAATCCTATCCAGAATTTTCTCAACATATTCTAAAATTTCTAAAGACTATTCATCAAAATCATCCTCAACTTAGAAAACCTGCATATCTCCATTCTAATGGATTTGAATATGTAAACTCTTTTCTGGGAACAATAAAAGAATTCAAAGGATTAGAGCATATAATTTTCGACAAAAATACTCTTGTTCTTAGACGATCCTATCATGGGGGTCTATATACTTCTAATTCAATCCAATTAGTTTAATCTATTTTGTTATATCCAAAAGCAACTGCTCTAATTTTTGCAAGTTCCATTTAATAGAATCCGATTTCTGCCTTAGATTTCCATTCCTTAGATCAAACTTCAACAACTCACCATAAATTTCCTCAACCAACTTAGTAATCTCTTCAGCAGAATCATATTTTTCTTCAATAACATCCTTCACAGCTTTCCTCATTAACTCACCAGTCAAGTCACAAAGACCTAATAAATAAGCTTCTGTTTCAACACCGAGTTCTTTCCTCGTTGGAATTTTCTTGTGCATGGCATAATTAAAAAAGCACATGGCCTCAACATACTCTTGGACTGCAGTCTCTTCAATTCCTGTGTTCTCTTCCCCTTCTAGCTGCTTGAACAAAAGAATCAATTTCTTCGGATCAACTTTATCATTCCGTTGCAACCCATAAATAACTAATTTTGATTCTCGAATAATATCCCTGGACAATTGAATAGTCTTTTCTCTTCTTACATCTTCATCTTTTAAATCTTTAACGATTGCCTTGAAATCTTCTTTGTTTAGCATATTATCATTAAAAATCTATATTTTATAAACATATCGTCCAAAAACTATAAAAACCCTTCAAAAAATTAATAGTCAATGGAACCAATAATTCATGCAATCATCCCAGTATTATTCCTACTTGCAATCTTTCCAAATCTAGAAAAAAAATATGTATTCTTATTATTTCCATTAACCTGGATCATCGACTTAGATTCTTATTTCGGCTTACACAGATTCATCCTTCACAATATTTTCTTCATTCTATCAGTTGCAATCATACTTTACTTTTCTTGGAACATGAAAGCTTCTTTGGTAGCAGTATATTATGGACTTTCACATTTGATCCTTGATTTTGCGTTCCCTGGGGTAGCATTATTCTATCCTATTGTCCCAAAAACTTATTATGTCATTTCAAGCATCCAACTTTTTCCTTTTGACATAGACTTTTCCATTGGCTCAATGACCTTAAACGAATATACTGTTTTTCTAAGCACCTTTGAATACTCCCAGTATTTTGGTGAAACATCTTTAATCATTCTAACTTTGGCAACAATTTTAATCCTATTCAAGTACAGGTATACTCTATTACAAATCTTCAAAAAATAGTTAAATAGAGAGTAAAAAAACAAATTCTATGACTACATTAAAATTCCTAGCATTTATCCTGGGGCAAGGATTTGTGATGCTAGTTTGTGGAGCTTCAATCAAAACTTATCCACAGAAAGATCTTCTCCGTTAGACCAAAGTTCTTTAGTTACATTAAGACTATTAGCTTTAACATCATTGCTCCAGCAACAATTCTTTAGATTAAAATTCAAGCTTCCAGAAGATATTTCAGATACACTTGATCCAGTTTTAGATCCTAGATTAAGATACCAACATTTCAATGCTTCAAAAGCTGTATTAACAGAAACTTCAAGATCCACAGAAGACTTAGACAAAATGCATGAAGCAATAGACACCTTCTTAAAAAAAATAGAACGCAAAGATTTCTCACCAGATCCTAGGCATTGCAATTCTTGTCCATATAATACTTTAGACGATTTATTAGATCCAATTTGTAGAAGTAAAGAGCGCAAGACTAATCATGGATTCCCTGTTCCAACACATTATTTTAGAAAACGAAATTGGGAAATTAAGATTGATGATAAGGCTGCAACTGCAAGCATTGAAGGCAAAGTCGTAGCAACCCTTTCAATTGAAGGAGAAGAATTCACAACCAGTCTTCCAGTATTAAAAGATCTTAAAGAAAAAATGCAGAAAACCATTGAAAAGTCCAAACGCGAGAAAAAAAAGTCAAATGCCAAAAAGGATATGTAATTAAATTAGTTAGTGATGAGGATTTAGAAACCGAGTTCTAAGTCAATAGTAATGATTAATTTTAGAGTTACCTTCAATAATTAAGATTAAAGTTTAGCGACAATATCAGAAACTACAAATTCACTAATTTTTCCTGAAATGTTCTAAATTTCTAAAAATTCACTTGCTGTAACAATCTTCACTTTTGCAAACTCCTTCAATTTAAGTAAGTGTGGATCTCCGCTAATCAAATAATGAACATTTCCCATTATTGCTGTCTCCAATATTGCATTATCATCAGAATCATCTACAATGACTTTTACTTTACCTATAATCTCAACCAGTGTTGCAATCTCAAGAATTATAGAAATAAACATTGCTTTTTGTTTTTCGGTAAAATTGAATTTTGGATAATCCATTACTCTCTTTAATTCTTCAATCTGGTTGGGAGAAGTCACTAATTCCAATTCTCCATGCAAACATTTCTCAAAAATAAATTTTGGTTTTCCAGACCAGCCAAGAGCAGAAATGAGGATGTTAGTGTCTAAAAGGACTTTCGTCTTACCCATTTCACAGCCTCATCTACATCTTCCGATGTAACTTTCTGTTTCTTGAATTGCTTCTCAATTTCTTTCGATAATTTCTGAAATTCGGCTTTTACATCTGGGATTTTTACTTTTTTAAAAAGTATTCCTCCTTTTACTGGAAATGGAACAAATCTATCTCCGGGGATAAATCCCTCTTCCATTCGTATATCTTGAGGAACTACTAATTGTCCCTTTGGGCTCATTTTTACAAGTTCAGTATCCATTTTTAGACCTCCAATATTTCTGTTAAACAGTTAAACTGTACAACTATTTAAACTTTTCTACAAGAGCTCCAAACGCAAGAAAAAAAGAGAATCTAACATTTAATTTAAATTATTTAAAAAATACATAATATTCATAAATTTAATACTCCTATAAACTTTTATGTATGTCCCATTACATTTGAGAATCATATTTGATATAAATAAAGGTAAAGCAGTTGTTGCCACTGAAAATATCCGACAAGGAGAATTAGTATGTGAATTATTTTTTGATTCTATAAGACATTTTTCATTGGGAATATCCATCCAAGTAGATGCAGATGTTTCTTTGCACAACATTCTTGATACTATTGATGATATTTTCAATCACATTTGCGAACCAACCACACGATTAGATGCTAAAAGAGCAGAATTTTTGGCTATTCGAGACATTATGCCAGGCGAAGAAATAACTTGGAATTATCTTACAACAGAATATGATTTAGTAGTAAATGGAAACGACTTTGATTGCAAGTGCGGCTTTCCAAGATGTTATGGACAAATAAGGGGATTCAAATATCTGTCTGAACAACAAAAGAAGGAATCCATACTTGTCTGTATTCTTGAGAACAATGCTTTGAGCTAAACTTAGAGTGAATCCTATAAATTTACTGGAAATTAAGGTATCTTCTAAAAAATCATTTCTTCAACTTCTTCAAAAGTTCCATAATCACTTTTCCATCAACTTTCCCTCGGAATATCTTCATTGCATCACCCATTAATGCACCAATAGTCAAGTTAGGATTTTCTTCAACTAAATTCCTTAACACTTTCTTTATTTCAGAATTATCCGCAATCTTATATTTAGTCAAATCAATTTCATTTCCTTTAACTATCTCCACTAAAATTTCTAACACAGCTTCCTTGGAAATCTTGCCTTCATTCAAATACCCCAAAACTTCCTTGTAATCTTTTTCAGTAAGCTTGGAAGCATCAAGATTAAATCTAGAATGAATCTCTTTTGGGTAATTTACTAATACACTTGCAATAAACTTCATCTCCAAATTTTTGAACTTGAAATTTTCTAAATCAATTTCTTCTTCTACGAGTCCCCTTGCCAAATCTGAAGAGAGATCATACTTTTTCTCAAACCTCAAAGCTTTTTCATCAATCAATTCTGGCAATTTAATTTCTTTCAATAATTCTCTGACACTTGTAATCACAGATATATCAGTCTCAGGATACATCCTTGCGGCTCCGGGCATTGGTCTTAAATAGGAAGTACTGCAATCAGCATTGAACTTTCTAACATGACTTGAAGGACTCTTTTCATTCAGTTGTCTAACAACTTCATTTTCAATAACTTTAGTCATATTCTTCAAATCTTGAAACCCTTTTATCTCTACTCTCGGATGCCCCTTGATAGAAACATTAACATCCTGTCTTATCGTTCCAATTCCTCTTTTAACTTTTCCAGTGCTTCTTAAAATCATTCCAATCTTTCCAGCAACTTCTTTTGCATGCTCTGGATCTTTGATATCTGCATTTGTCTGTATCTCAATCATCGGAACACCGAGCCTATCTAATCTAAAAGTAATAGAATTTTCATCTTCACTAATCTTTTGTGCAGCCTCTTCTTCTAAATAAATACTACCCACACCAACTTTCCCCTTTGACGTTTCAATATATCCATCAACAGCAATTAAAGCCGTACGCTGAAACCCAGAAACATTACTTCCATTAACAACAGTCTTTCGCATAAAATGTATCTCATCCAAAACTTTCGCTTTCAACAACAATGCAACCTCTAATACAATCTTCAGCGCATTTTTATTCACTTTATGTGGCGGTTCTTCATCCATTTCAACTAAACAGCTTGAAGTAGAGCAGGCTTCATATTTTACAATCTTTAATTTATTCATCTCAAACTTTGCTGCTTGATCAATCTTTCCAGCTTCGCCTGCAATAGCCCTCAATCTCCTCGTAAAAAATATATCTGCTTTATTTTCATCATGCACAATAGAAGGACAATGACAAAATAATTTATGCGTTTCTAACTGCTGGTGTGCCTCAATGCCTGATTTGAATCCTAATTCCTTGTAATCCATATGTTCTTCAAAGAATTTAACATTTAAAAAACTTCTTACACATAGCTTTTAAAGTGGTCAGGAAGATGATTTCGTATCGTAGTTGCTTATGCTCTAAAACACATAAATTATTATAAACTAAATTTTTCTATGAAAAGTATGGAAAAACAAGAAGTAACTCTTTTAGGGAATAATTATTGGGGAAGGTTTTCTGCCATCCAAGAAAAAAAAGAATTATGGGCTGGAAGCGAATATACAGAACATTTAGAAGATAATTATAGGTGGTCGGGGGTTGGAATAATAAAGCATATTGAAACAGGAGAAGCTCATAGGTTTTTGCTGACAACAAGTTATAATCCTAGAAGAGAAATAGGATTAGTAGAATGTTTGGTTGAAATTAATGGGAAATTGCCAAATCCAAGACCAAAAATAGTTAATCAATATTATGTATATGATTTAGTTCTTGGACAAATGTATGATGATGCGAAAGAAGGAGAAGGAAGTGAGATTATTCCAAAAGTTTCTCCTATGGCATTATCTTGTGAAGAGTTGCTTAATAGAGGACTTGTAACAGAAGAATCTGGTCAAATTAGACTTCATTTACAAGCATAAGCAATTTATTTAACTTTTATTCTTTAATTTTTGATGGAAAATACGGACTCGCAATTGAGTATATTATATGGGATTTATCTAAGTTAATTTTTTAGATCTGGTACTATATTCAGCACAATACTTTGTTATAGACCTATGGATTGATTAGTCAAATAATAATCTAGAAAAAAGAAGGAACAATTATTTATTTATAAATTAATATCTTACTATATAAATTAAGGTATATCTATTTAAAGAAGAGTAAACTTTATATACTAAGAAATAATCTTATATTAAGAGGTAAAATGCTGATTCCAGAGAAATTAAACACAATCATAGGTATTATTTTGGCTAATACATTCAATAATAAGCCGAATCTTACGGTTCCTGAACTGGCCAAAGAGGCAAAATTAACTTCTGGGATGGCTAAACGCCTTTTAGTTCGTTTAGAAAAGAGTGGTTATCTTATTATTAAACGAGGTATTAAATTAACAAACCCTATTAAATTAATGAAAGCTTGGGGATACACTTATTCTCTCAAGGAAATAGAACACTCAGAATTTATTTCTGCTGAAAGACCGCAGTACATTATCTTAAAAATTGCCAATTGGGCCAGGAAGGAGAAGATGCCTTATGCATTCACTCTATTTTCTGCTACTGAACATATTTGCCCATACATTGCACCTTCAACTACTCATATTTATATCTTAAAGTCAGACTTACAAATATGGCAAAACTTCTTTAGAACTGAAAAAATACTGCCCGCTGAAAAAGAGGGAAATGTAGTGTGCTTATTGGTTAACAATGATTACCTTAAGAACATAGAAGAGATTAGAGGGGCAAATGTAGTTTCACTTCCTCAACTTTATGCAGACTTAATGTCTTATGGTGGTCGTGGTGAAGAGGCTGCTCAAGAACTTTCAAGAATAATTGAGAAGAGGCTAAAAAATGTATGATCCACTAGAAACAGACCTTTCACATAAGGAGTTGACTGCTATCTTCAAAGAATCAGTTGGAGTTCCTATTTGTCTAATCGGTGGGTGGGCTTCCTACTTTTATGTTAATGAGAAATATAAAAGGGCATTTGGCAAAGAGTATATGGGCTCTAGGGATATCGATATCTTCTTTGATCCAAAAAAAGAAAAAGAATTCTTTAAAATTGTCAGTAAAAGAGGATTTACTAAAAATGGCTTTCATTTTAGATATGAGAAAATTTATGACCGCGAAAGTAAGCTATTCGTTACTCCGGAACAAGCCAAAAGAAAACAATTATATGATTTAATTTATATCTTCTTAGATTTATTCTCTAACAAAGAAACAAAATTATTAGGGAGTTGGTGGGATATAGAACCATTGAAAAAGATATCTTTCGTTAAAATAGAAGATTTTTTTGTTGTAGACATTGATACGCTAATTGCATTAAAGTGCACTGCAATATTTGCTCGTGATAAATCAGATAAAGAAAATAAGGATGCTTGTGATTTGTATGCTTTAATTGCCTATAGTGATTTGACAATAATTCCAACGCGTTTATTACAAAAAGCTATTGAAAAAATTCTGAATCGTCCAGATCTTTTGTATGCTATTGCAGAGCATGTTATTTTAGATCCAAGTAAACAAAGTATAATTGAAGTTACATTAAGAGATAAATTGAAAGAAGTAAACTCTGCTTTGCAGTAAATTATTTTAAAATCCATTAGAAAAAATTATGGTAACACTTAAAGTCTCAGTAGTGCAAAAATTCTCCAGAGGTTTTACTGTTCGCTCGTTGCACTCTAACTGATGAAATGAAACTTCTTACTTCACATCATTGATTCAGGATTAGGAAGGCTTGAACTTTTAGACCCTGAGCCTGCAATAACATCATCAATCCTCAAAATTAATTCTGCAACCTCAGAAGCTGATTTAACTGCCTGGGTTTTTATCTTCAATGGTTCAATAATCCCTTCTTTCCAGGAGTCCATTACCTTTCCACTATTGACATCTATTCCAGCCCATTTCATTCCTGCATCATGCTTTGCTTTGAGTTCCGTAAGAATATCAATCGGATCAAGGCCAGCATTCTCTGCTAAAGTTCTTGGGACTATTTCTATGGAATCTGCAAAGGATAAAACTGCCAATTGCTCTCTTCCTGACAAAGTGTTTGCAAAGCTTCTTAACCCACGAGCAAGTTCTATTTCAGTAGCACCAGCACCTGCAACCACTTTGCCAATATCTATGGATGCAGTCAAGCAACTTAATGAATCAATCATTGCTCTTTCAATCTCATCAACAACATGCTCAGTGCCACCCCTAATAAGGATAGTAACAGCCTTTGGATTCTGGCAATGTTTTACATAAGTCAATTGCTCATCATTAACTTTGATTTCTTCAACTTCCCCGGCTAAACCCAAATCTGAAGGAGACAAATCAGAAGGCTTGGTTACAATTCTTGCACCAGTAGCTTTAGATAATTTTTCCATGTCTGTTTTTTTCAATCTCCTACATGCATAAATTTTATTCTTAGCCAAATAATATTGAGCAATATCATCAATACCCTTTTGACAGAATACAACATTTGCCCCCGAAGAAATTATTTTATCAACCATTGCTTTTAGAATTTTTTCTTCTTGATCAATAAAGCCCTGGAGTTGCATTGGATCCGAGATTTGAATCTTTGTATCCGTCTCAGGAGACTTTATTTCTAGCGCTCCATCTATCAATGCGATCTTACAATTAATTATTTTTGTTGGCATTGAAGAATTAACACGCTCTTTGTCTAAAATCAACCCCTTGATAAGTTCTGAGTCTTCGATTCCACCACCAACTTTTTTTTCAAGTTTTATTGAATCAAAATTAATCTTATTGTTTTCAATAACTGTCTGAACAGCTTCTAGTAACAAGTTCGCTAGTTTATCTTTAGCATAACCATGCTTACCAATCATTGAAGTGACTGCAATCTTTCTTAATGTTTCTTTATCTGCGATCGAAACTTTTTCTGCGAGTTCATTTAATAATAATTGAGACTTTTCATTTGCCAAATTATAACCCCTCGTAATTACCGTCGGATGAATGTTCTGCTCGAGGAGTTTTTCTGCATTCTTTAATAATTCTCCTGCAAGGATAACTGCGGTTGTGGTTCCGTCACCAACTTGTTCATCTTGGGTCTTTGCAACTTCAACAATCATTTTTGCTGCAGGATGTTCTATTTGCATTTCTTTCAAGATTGTAACACCATCATTTGTAATTGTTATATCACCCAAAGAATCAACAATCATCTTGTCCATTCCTTTCGGACCCAAAGTTGTTCTCACTGTTTCTGCGACCAAACGAGCAGCCATGATATTATTTCTTTGAGCATCTTTGCCCATATACCTTTGAGTATTCTCTGGTAAAATAAAAATTGGTTGTTGTTGTGACATATTGCTTCCTCCGAAATATATTTTTTGATAAATAGGACCTATATAAATGCTTTGTAGGATTAATTTTACTAGTAATATCATTGCTTCTCCAATTTAGAAATGTTTTTAAATATGTGCAGATTGAACTTGAATAAAATCTTAATATGGAGGGATATTAATGGACTGTATTGAAGCCAATGAGGAAGAAGAGGATATAAATGATTTCTTAAACGAAGATTTTGATGACGACTTTGATGAGGATTTATCAGATGATGAAGAGGAGGAAACAGAAGAGGAATAAAAATATTTTTTAAATTTACTTTTTCTTTGAAACTTTTAATTTTTCAATGGTTGCTTTTTCTGAAATGATTGCAGAGTTTCCTGAAGGATCTTCAATTATTATTTTTAATGGAATTTCACCATATTTTACTTTCCTGATTTTCTTAAGAAGATTTTTGGCAGTCTTAACCGCAGATTCATCATCAGAACTATCCCTTTCATCTGCAATCACTTTCTCAATTCTTGTTAGCATACCTTCTATGTTTGAGACATAACCCTCTGATGCTGGACCAGGAGTTACTGTTATTTTTAGCTGGGGGATTTTTAATGTTGCCTCAGAAGATTTCACAACACGAATGTTCATATCATCCTCTTTTTCTGTAGTAAAAATAATTCTACATGGATCTTTCATTTCTGCTGCTTCTACATCTCCTTTGTGAAAACCGCAAGCATTACAATGCATAGAAAATAAATATACTTTCCCAAAGAATGGAATTTCTAGTTCATCTTCATTTAAGACCAATTCTTTTGCCAAGCATATGGGGCAAGTTTCACTTTCAATCTTTTCCATATAAAATAATTAGAAAAAAGAATTTAAAAAGTTTGCTTATTCTACTTCTGTCTGTGTAGCTATAGGTTTAGAAAAACTTCTATCAACAGTTGCAAAATTAGGTGTAGCAACTAACCAATCTTCTCCAAAGCCGGCAATATCTCCATCAACAGCATCACAAGTTTTCTTAAGTTTGTTTACAACCCGCTTCAACTCAATCATATCTTTTTCTTTGATTGGACGAATATTAACCAAAGCGATAGTATAACCATCCCTTAACGAATCTAAGACATATTTAACATCTTGAAATTCTTTGATTATAAATGGCTTTACAACCACTTTTGTTCTTTTTGCAGGTTGATTATTACTATCAATCTCTAAATAATCTTCTCCAAATTCGTCTGGAATGTCTTCTTCTTGACTTGTACCTAGAATCTTATTTTTGATCCTTAAAAGAGTTTCGTTCATTTTGATATGTAACCTCCCAATTACTCTCAGTGTATTAGAAATTCATTTAAATACATTTCCATAGTAGAGAACTTTGATTGCAGAAGTTGTTTTAGAGTCTTTCTAATTGGCTAACAATTCCCCACAATTGAGAGCGAATATAAGAAGGCATATTAGGAGCATCAGAAACATCGTCTAATTCTTGCATAGCTTTATTTGCACGAAGACTCTCTTCAACTGAATTATCCTGCAAAACTTTAATAGCAGCTTCTATACTATTCCTAACATTCTTTGGCATACTTTCATCATTTAAGATCGCAGATAATTCTTCAATTAGATTTTCCATTTTTTATGTGTTTGTCAAGCTCTTCCATTATTTCAGCTTGCATTTTTTTTGCTTTTTCTTCTAAAGCAGCCTCTTGTTTATCTAAACTTTTTATTCTTATATCCAGAACTTCTTTTTTTTCTTTGAGTTCCTTAGATAAATAATCTTTTTCTGATTCAAACATTACGCTGCCAGTAATTTTATAGACTTTACCCTTGCAATTTTGCATTTCATTTAATGCATTATCAATTTCTAAAACTTGGGATTGAAAACTTTGCTTTTGAGAAACAAAATTATTTAAATTATGCTCTAACATCTGCAGTTGAGTAATCTTTTCCTGGGTTTCTTTTTGAATATCCATCTTAAATTGCCTTAATTTCTGTTCGAACAGTCCTTTGTTTATAGAGGATTTTACTCCCACAATATGGACATCTAACTTTCTTTTTAATATAGTCACTTTTTACTGTTTTGTCACATGTGAAACATTTGTAGTCGACCATTTTTTCTCCTATAATCCAACAGTATATGCTCTTCCTGTAAATTTAGATTCACATTTATTACAAAAGTAGATCCCTGCTGAAATTCTTTTTACTTGTAATCTTGAACAATAAGGACACTTCTGTGATTGCTTTTGTAACTTTTCAACAGAAAGAAGTTTTGTTTTAGTTCTTTTTCCATATCTTGCACCAAATCTTGCAACCGAGCCAATTTTTTTTGCCATTTTTCCTCTAAGTTTATCTTAACTTTATAAACCTTTTGATGATGGGGCTGCCCGGATTTGAACCGAGATCGTCGGGTCCCAAACCCGAAAGTCTAACCAAGTTAACCCACAGCCCCGGATATAAAAGTTTCAAATCATTTAAATAGCTATCGATAGCTTAAAAAAATATGCTCTATTTTACATAAGTTTACTTTTTAGCAGCAACTTTTACTTCTGTAGTTGGAGTCGCTTCTGCTGCTGGAGCTGCTTTCTTATCTTTGGCAGCTTCTTTTTCTTTCTTATCTGCTTCCATTTTTGCTAATTCACCAGCAAACTTCTTTTGATGTGATAATAATTGTTCTGCTAACTCCGTTCTTTTTTGAGAAGAAACATCTGTTTTTTCAGAATTAATAATTTCATCATAAACACCTTTGTCAATATCTACATTTATCTCAACAGCACTTTTTCCTTCGACAAGAACACCCATTGCATTACATGATCCGATAATTGTCTTTACTGCAGACTTTAATGTTTTTGCTGAAAGGCTACTTTCTTTCATTTTTGCGATTTTGATTATATCTCCAATTGCAGCATTCGCAACTTTACTTTTATTTGGAATACCAGAACCTTGTTTTAAATTGAATTCTTTTGTAATCAAACCTGAAGCTGGTGGTGTGCCAATTAAAATTTCAAATGCTTTTGTTTCAGTATCCACAATGATCTTAACAGGAACTTTCATTCCAGAGAATGCTGCAGTTTTCTTATTAATTTCAGAAACAATCTGGCCAATATTAACTTTTAATGGTCCTAATGAACTCCCAATTGGAGGACCTGCAGTTGCTTTTCCACCTTCAACCAATGCTTCAACTGTTTCTTTAGCCATATATCACTCTGAAAAAATTGAGAATTTATAAGCCTTTCTAAAAAAAATATTAAAGAGATTCTTCTTCTGTAGGATTTTCTCTTCTAATAACTTTAACAGAATCTAATTTCAAAGTCAATGGGATTGGAACTGCGGTCTCAAGAATCTCTAAGACTACTTCTTCTTTTTGTATGTCAATCCTTATTACTTTTGCTTTTTCATGTTTGAATGGTCCAGTAATAATCTCAACAATGTCATTCTTTTGAATATTGACTTTGATTGTCACTTGTTCTAGCATTGGCTCAATTTCTTCCATCCCAACAGGCTTTGGAAGCAAACCTTTTGCATATGGAATTCCAATGAATGACTCTTCAGCAGCCTGTCGATCTTTGGCCTCTAAAAAAACATAGCCCCTCATTCCATGCGGATGTATTATACTATAAACTTCTAATTTTTTCTTTTGCGCATTTGAAGATACAAAATCTATGACTTGTTCTTCTCTGTTTGCTGTTGTCCTGAGTACGAATATTTGTGATTCCATTTTCTAAAATCCTAAGAGCAATGCTCCTGAAATTGAAATTATGAAGCCAATCGCCCCAATTATTAATATGCCTAAGCCTGTTACTTTTACTATTGCTTTGTATTCTTCCTTATCAGGTTTTTTTGTAATATGAAAGACTCTAATACATTCTTTAATAAAACTTTTTGTTTTAATCCAATATTCTTGCAACTTGGCGTTCATACATTTTAAAGGATTTTAACGAATATTTAAACCTTTGGGTTGCTAATTTATATTGGGGATAATGTCCCCGCAAGGAAATTAATAACTTCTTTTCTGGTTGTAACTCCTAATTCAGTTAATGAATCTTCTTTTTTCAAAAAATTAAATTTCTTTCTTAAAAACCACCAATAGATGAAGCAGTATAACCATCAAATGAAATGTCCAATTGTGTTTTATTTCCATTGTTGTCGGAGGCTATTATCTCTAATGACACTTCCGGATCAATTTGTAAATTTCTAATGATGGTTGAGTAATCTACAATTTGTCTAAATCCATTAAAGCTATAATCCCCCAAAACATTTCCATCTTGCTCAAATCTTAATTTAGAAATCCCAATAGTATCATTTGCTTGACATGCTCTGCACATAACTTTCTTGGCAGAATAGAAATCTCCACTTATTCTTGGAGGCTCTAAGTCATTTGCAATATTTGTAGCCAAAACAATCTCATCACCATAAGAATATACCGGAAGCATTCTCATGCCGCAAACATTATTTTCATTACAAGCTATTACATCTAATTCATGAAATCCAGATTCAAGAGACAAATTTAATCTTGTGTGGACTTCATAAGAATCACTATTAATTCTTCTTACTGGGTTTTGGTCAACAATTAAAATAATATATCCTATTATTAATTTTGTAGGTTTATGATCATATTTTTGAGTAAGGACTTCAATAGTTCCATTCTCTTTTTTTGGATAAGCAGTTTCTTCACAAATGGAATCCAAACTAGAAGCTGAAATTTCCAATTGATTTTGCCTCAACCCTAACTTTAAACATGGTGGCTCATTAGTTTTAATACAAGAAGCAAATAAAAGGCACGCCACTACAGGTGGCACGGTGTAACCTTGAATTTCCATTGTAAATTACTTTTATCAGTAATAATCTGACAATATTAATATGGATTAATTCTATTTAAGCTTACCTCTGTTTTATTATATGCCTAGGATTATTAAATACCACTGAATAATCAGGAGTTTCCAATGCAACTACAAGAAAACTTTCTTCTTGAAATGAACAGCCTATGACTTTGATTCTATCTCCATTTTGAAGATCTTGCAAGAGAAAATTCAAATAAAAATTATTCTCTGGATTAACAGGTAAGTAAAATGAAGTTCTATCATTTGGAATCATATTACTACCCAAATAATTTTCAGAATTATAATCTTGGGATGTTATTCTAAGTTCAGATATTCGCATTTGAAGTCTATTTAGGTCTAAATTTGCAGATTCAAATACCCCTTCTATTCCTTTGATTACAAATGTTGAACATAGTTCATGATCTGGAGCTCTGTCAAAATTGGTTTGGTTTATAGCAAGTGATGTATATGGTTGAATCCCTTTGTGCACACAAGCTCCTAAAAGTATTGTTGGCAATATCCTTTTCATTTTTTAAGAAATTCAATTTCATATTAATAAGTATTATTGTTTTAGAAAAATT
>CAYYMN010000003.1:0-17131 GCA_964473075.1 Candidatus Woesearchaeota archaeon | reverse complement strand
GAATTTAAAAAACGAAAAAATATTAGGACACTACAGTTTTAGAAAAATTCTATTCCTAATTCTTGTTCCATCTTCGGTTTGTCAATTTTTTGTTTTCTGTGACCCATAATTTGCGGGCTTTTTACTCCAGTAACAATCAATAGAACTTTCATTGCGGAACCCAAATCTTCTGAAATCTGTGCACCCCAAATTACACGAGCATCTTCATCTAATTTCTTTGTGACAGCTTCAACAACCTTTCTCGCTTCTTCAAGGGTCATGTCAGAGCCACCACAGACATTTATCAGCGCGCCTGTTGCCCCAGAAATATCTACATCTAATAATGGATTATTAATAGCTTTGTCGACTGCTTCAAGGGCCCTATTTTCAGAGTCGGATTCACCAATGCCAATCATTGAGACTCCACCCTTTCCCATGACTGCCCGAATATCCGCAAAATCTAAATTAACCAGACCTGCTTTTGTGACTAGTTCTGCTATACCTTTGACTGCATTGGTCAAAATCTCATCAGCAACTTTGAATGCAGTATGCAATGGCAGATCCGGTGCAAGCTCCAAAAGTTTATCATTAGGAATAATAATTAATGTATCAACAAATTTTTCTAATTTTTCTAGACCATACATAGCATTATCAAATCTTCTAGAGCCTTCCATTTCAAAGGGGATTGTTACAATTGCAACAGTTAATGCACCTATTTTTTTTCCGATCTCAGCAACGACTGGAGCAGAACCAGTACCAGTTCCCCCGCCCAACCCGGCCGTGATGAAAATCATATCTGCCCCTGAGATTTTTTGTTTGATTTCAGATTCTGATTCTCTTGCAGCTTCTTCTCCAACCTGAGGAATGCTTCCGGCGCCCAAACCCTGGGTGAGTTCTCTTCCTATGAGAATTTTTAGATCTGCATTCGTGTATAATAAATCCTGGGCATCAGTATTAATTGCAATGGTTTCAGTCCCAGCAATACCAATCTCAAACATCCTGTTAATAGAATTATTTCCACCACCACCACAACCAATAACTTTTAGCTTGGATTTTTGGCGGACAAGAATAGCTTCTAATTCTTCATCTATTGCATGAACTTTCTTAAACTTCCCTGGATCCAATGCAAAAGTAGGCCCATCTTTAATGATATTCTCCATCTACCAAGTTTTTAGAAAGCAAATTTATAAAATTAATTGTATTACACTACTTAGTTTTTTTCTCTAGTTTTAGGACTTTAAGCTCAGGAATTCTTTTTTTGAGTTCAGTTTCTAGCATATCTTTCAATTCTACCGGAACATCACTCTTGATTGTAACCTCACCATTGTTTTCTTCAATGATATAATTATTATGCATATGAAGATTTGTTTCTAATAACGAGCCCACTTTTTCTTTCATATCTGTGATTAAGCTTAAGATTGTCACTTCATATTTCAGAGTTCTGCCTGCCAATGGATGATTGAAATCTATCATAACCCTTCCCCCAGAAATAGATTTTATTGTTCCTGGAGCACCATCAACCTCAATTCTCAAGCCTGGCATTGGGGCAAATTTTTGATCTTTGAATTTATTTAATGAAACTAATGAGAATAATTTGGCATTTCTTTTCCCAAAACCTGATTCTGGAGGGATCGTGACTTCCAATTTTTGATTTAGCTCTTTATCGGTAAGAAAATCATCCAATCCTTGAACTACATCTCTGAAACCCAAGCAAATAATAGTTTTATTATGAATATGAGCATCAATGCCCTCTTTTTTAGCCAGTTCTTTATCATTTAAATCAAAGATTGAATTATTCTCAAGTCGTCCAACAAATTTTATTTCTACAAAATCGCCTTTTTTCGTTTTCATCTTTTTGAGAAATAATTGTGAGTATATAAAATTATTGTTAGATTACAGGAATACATTTTAATTTTAGAAGAATAATTCTTTGTATGTGGAGAGATAATTTAGACCAAAAGACACAGAAATCATTGAATAAGTTATTATTAGAAGTATCAAAAGAAAAGCTTTCCTATGAAGATGAAAAGAATCCCTCAAGAATACAAATGTGGATTGCACTAGCATTAGTAAATTATAAAATTGAAGAATTAAATCTCAGAATAGAAGGATTATCTTCTCTCCAAAAAATTTCAAAACTAAAAAAAAGTTTAAAAAAACTATGAAAAGGTTTATATATCCTTGATTTTTCTCTATATATTCATGGGAGAAATTAAAGTCATTGATGCTACTGAAGCAAAACCTGGAAGGTATATAATATTTGATGGCTTTGCTTGTGTTGTAAAAAATTTAGAAATCTCGAAGCCTGGGAAGCATGGGCATGCAAAGTGCAGAATCGAGGCAGTTGCAATTCGGGATGGAAGAAAGATCATAAAAGTTATGCCGGGGCATGATAGGATTGAATCACCTGTCATTGAAAAAAAGAGTGCACAAGTATTATCAATAATGGGAGACAAGGTGAATGTAATGGACAGTGCATCCTTTGAAACATTTGATATCTTGATCCCAGAAGAATTGAAAGAAAAAATCAAAGAAGGAGTACAAATCACGTATTGGATTGTGTTGGATGAAAAAATCGTACAAGATGTTGTAAATAATTCATAAAATGGCAAAATTTGATGCGGTTGCAGGAAGATTGTTTCGGAGAGTATTTGTTTGCAGGAAATGTAAAGCTAAAATTAAGACAGATACAATGAGAATAATTGCTAAGACTGTTAAGTGCAGAAATTGTGGTGGCAAAGCTTTCAGAGCAATCAAGAGCAAAGCTAAGGCTGGGGCTTAATATTTTAAATTTTTGAGAACTTTTTCTATTTTTTCAATACCTTCAATCTTTAGAATAATTCCTGTTAATCCAGGTGTTGAACCAAATTTCTCTTCAGCATCAAATTCTCCAGTCACTAAGTAAATTGGCACATCTGGATTATACATTCTAATTTGTCGAACAACATCTATTCCATTAATTATACCCTCTATTCCATAATCATAATCTGTAAAAACTGCAGCATAATTTAATGTTTTTGCCCTTTCAATTAAAGCTTCTCCACTAGCAAATTCTTCAACCTCAACTTTACAAACAAGGTTTAAATAATTCACTAATGAATCTCGAAGACCTTTATTATCATCACCAATTAAAACTCTTACCATAAAAACTCTTTTTCTCCTTTAATTAATAAAACTTTTGAATTTTAATTTTGAAAACTTTTAAATACTTATTTGTTTGATGATGTTAAATAATGAATTGGGATTTGATTTCAGTATTGATTTTTTATTTTTTGTTATTAATAATTTACTATAGATTTAAGAATAAATTTGAGAGCCAAGGTCTTTTTGTATTATATAAGACTAAGCTGGGATTAAATTTGATGAACACTATTTCTAAAAAATTTCCAAGATTAACAAAAGTTTTTTCTTATGCAGGTATAGTCACAGGATTTTTAGGCATGGCATTCATTCTCTTTTTCTTAATAAAAGAAACTATAAAATTAGTTTTTGTTCCTGGAACCCCTTCAGCGCTTGCACCAGTACTCCCAGGAATATCAATTCCAGGCGTTCCAGTATTATCTTTTTGGCATTGGATAATCACAATATTCATTGCAGCTGTTATTCATGAGTTTGCGCATGGCGTTGTTTCTAGGGCGAATAATATTCCAATAAAAAGTTCTGGCTTTGCATTCTTTGGTCCATTGTTAGCCGCTTTTGTTGAACCAGATGAAATAGTCCTTGAAAAAAAATCGCCATTGAAACAATTATCAGTATTTGCCGCAGGGCCTTTTTCAAATATTATTCTGGGAATTATAGTCTTATTTTTTACAGCATTTCTTTTTGCACCATTTTTAGGAATGATTTATGACAGCAATGGAATCAATGTTGCATCCTTGGCTGAAAATGGTTCTATGAATTTTTCTGGAATTGAAGCTCCATTCACTATTATGACTATTAATGAATTAGAGGTCTTGTCCATTGAAGATTTTTTGAATGTTACTGATTCAATTAAACCAAATGATGAGGTGATTGTCGGGACTGACAAAGGGGATTATTCTGTTATCATCGGTGAAAATCCTAATAATTCTAGTCTGCCATACTTTGGAATAGTTGGTTTAGAAGAAAATTTGGTCTTAAAAGATAGGTTTCTTTTTCTGGATGTAATAGATGGAATGTTCAATTGGTTAGGATTGTTACTAATGTGGCTATTTATAATTTCTATTGGCATTGGGTTATTTAATCTATTACCTATGGGGCCAGTAGATGGTGGAAGGATGTTTTATTCACTTTGTTTAGTATTCTTTAATGAAAAGCTTTCTAAGAGATTATTGACAATTGTTTCATTAATCTGCTTGGCATTGATAATTATTAATATGATTCCATGGATTGAAAAATTACTAATGTTTATTTGGAGTATTGCTGTGTTATTTATTGGATTCCTGTAAAACTTTTCTGATTGCAAATGGATATATACTCTTGATATCTTTGCTTGGGGATGATTGGATATAATTATAATAATTCTATTGATATTTACTTGACTTCAGAAGAGATAGAAGGAATTAAAACTGAAGAAATAGTTGGAGATTTGTGGAGTAGAACACTGCCTAAAAAAAGAATATTCACTTTAGTTTTAGGGGATTCTGATGATGTTTACTTTGGAAATGGTCATATTTATGTTCAAATGGGAAAAAAGAGTTATGGTATTCTTGAAAGAGACGGCTATGTTAATACCAATGATTTCTTTTTGTGGGATAGGAGTAAAATTGGTTGTGAAGCTGCTATAAGTGCATTAGAATTTCTCATTAAAAATACTATAACTTGAAATTTTCTTGGAATTCTTTAGGATAACACTTTAGATATTTTTTGAGTTTTTTCCGATTGATTTTACACCTGATTTGTTTTAAAGTTTCTTTTGAAATTGGTTGTTTGAAGTATATCAGATCAATAAAAGTTTTTTCTAAATCTGAATATGGCAAATAAAAATCCCCTTCTTGAATTAGTTCATAACCAAAATAATACTTTTTATCGATAGTTTTTATAAGAATATTTGAACCATTTATTATTCTGATTCCATTCCGAACTTTGTTTGTAGTGAGAATAATTGGAATTGTTTCTTGTTCCCAGAGATTTAATGCACTTAATGCAGATTGCAATCCCAAATAAGCTGGTTTGAAAGCATATACTGCAAGACTAATTTCATTATGTTTTGTATAATTTCCTTTTGTAAGCCTTAAAATTTTTCTTTTTTTCAGTAGGTTATTAATTAATAATTTTGCATAACTTTTTCCTGTAATTCTTTGAATCGAATCAAAACTAACTAATGGACTAATTTCAAATAATTCTTCAATTTGTGTTAGATATTTGCGCTTTCCCATTTTGTTTTGATATAATCAAGCATATCCTTGGATGTTGGGGTTATGCCTTCTAGAATGATTGTTTGAAGGTTGGATTCGTCTAATGGAGGTTTGTAATTATCTAGAAATGTTATTAATTCCTTCTTTATTAATTTAATATTTACATTTTTTAACAAGAAAAAAATATCATAAAGATCCCTGACTTTTAGTCTCTTTTGATAGGTTGCTATTTTTTCTTTGATGAATTCTTCTGGACTTAAACTGTAAATATTGATTTTGTTTCCATTTGAAGTTTCATAATCCACTATGATTGAAGGTTTATTTTGATATGTAGCTTCTAATCTTACTGAAGTTCTATTGTATTCCATTTCAGAATAAAGACTATTTTCCGAGATTTTTTTCTTTTTTATTACAAATCCTTTATGTTCTAGATTTTTGAATAAAATTTCTATTTTTTCTTTGTTTTTTGGAAGATAAAAATCTAAGTCTTCTGAAAATCTTTTTCCTGAATAACAACGCCAAATTGCAGTACCACCATGAAGGACTGCTTTGTCAAAGATTTTATAAAGTTCTTCAACTATTAAATCCTGGTTTTCAGCTATTTTTCTATGCGAATCTTTCTTTATTCTCAATATTAATGGTATCATAGCTATTTTACATAGGTTATACATTTATATAACTTTCGTTATTTCTCTAAAATCAATATTCTCCTTGTCAAAGAGCCATGCACATAATCTTCTGTTGAAAAAGATACTTTGTATTTGGTTCTGATTTTAACATTGCTTGGCATCATTATCACAACCTTATCAACAAAATTGTAAACATTGTTTAGGAATTCATTGTAAAGCTTTTCTACATCTACTTTTTTTGTCGAAGCTCTTCTGCCATATGGGGGATCACAAACTATAGCATCACATGAAACTTTCTCTGTGCGAGCATCTGCAATATAAAGATTAGTTTTACATTTATAATTTTGAAAATTTTCTTTGGCTGCGCGGATCATAATAGGATCAATATCAGTGCCAATAGTCTTAAGATTCATGAGTGCAGCTTCCAACAAAATCCCACCAGTTCCACAAAATGGATCCCAAATCAAACCTCTTTTTACCCCGGAAAGATTAACTAAAGCCCTTGCTAACTTTGGTTTTAATGAAATCGGAAAGAAACCAGGGCGAATATCAGGTCTTCTAAGATGAAATTTTTCTTTCCTTTCAAATATTTTTTTTCCACAGATAATCTTGTTTTTGATAAGGAAAAAATGAAACTCTGTCTTTGAATTTCGAAGTTTTACCTTAGGCTTTTTTAAGGAACGCCAAATAATTCCAGCTAATTCTTTTTCTTTGGAGGTTTTATTGGAACGAACACAGAAATTATCTTCATAATAGGATTCCCAATCAATGTTTTTAGGGATTTCTTTGTCAATAAAAATCAACTCATATACTGAATTTGTCAGTGCTAGTCTTTTATAATCAAAATCACTTTCGCAAACAAGTATATTCTCATAAATCTCAAATTCTTTAGTTTCTGCCAATGCCAAAACTTCTTGCTTGGAAAGGTCAATATTCTCTTTTGAGAGTTCAAATATCATTTTATTTTTTTCAGGAATCCATACAAAGTCATAAGTTCCCTTTTTGTTAGGTTACTTTTGCCAATGAGTTTCTTCCAGACCGTTTTTTGTGTTTCTTTTCTGTGTTCTGTTGTGAATTCTAATTTGTTTAAAGTTTCATTAAATCTTTTGAATATGCGTTCCTTGTCATCCTTGGTTGCAGGTTTAATATTATCCCCCATTTTTGGTTTACTTGAATTCTTGAAAAGTTCATACAAGATTACCGTTGCTGCGTGAGAGACATTCATTGTAGG
Organism: Candidatus Woesearchaeota archaeon; assembly: GCA_964473075.1. Classification (GTDB taxonomy): domain Archaea; phylum Nanobdellota; class Nanobdellia; order SCGC-AAA011-G17; family GW2011-AR17; genus JAGVZZ01. The sequence continues at coordinate 9,956 of CAYYMN010000003.1, read as the reverse complement.
ATATTTTTTTGAGGTTGGAATTGTCACTATTATATCACATTTTTCCAGCTCACTATTGCGCATACCATCACCTTCTCTTCCAATGATTAAGCCTACTCTACCTTTGAAATTTATTTTTGATAATTGTTCTGGGGTGATGGGATTTCTTTGTAAATTGTAGTCTGTACCGAGAATAGATGTAGTTCCAATTAAAGTATCATAATCTTCTAAATTATTAATTATCTTTGCATTCTTGAGAATTTCTTTGGCATAAGTAGCCCGATCTAAAGACTCTTTGTCTAAATGATTGCACTTTGGATTAAGTAAAACTAAATTATTGAATTCGAAATTTTTCATAACCCTTGCCAATGCGCCAATATTTCCTGGGGTTTTGAATTCCTGAGCAATGATATCCATAAAAGATTTATTTTAATGATAGAATATATAGTTTGTGTTTGGGAGATTTTTAAAAAGAGATTAGGAATAATTAATTTATGCTTACAGAACTGCTAAGTAGAATTGCATTGAGTGAGACTTTTAAATATGGTTTCGTTGGGCGTTTGTATGTTGAAAGCAAATTGCATGTTTTTGAAGAAGGAGATATTTTAGTTGAAAAAAAGGGAGAAAATTCTGTTGAAATAGAAGCCTATTATAATGAATTATTCAAAGATTCACTTAATTTTATATTCCCTTGTTCTATTGGAATGTATAAAGTAAAAAATGGGGATAAAATAGAAGATTTTTCTAAAGTTGAAATTGAAACTAGGTATCGAAGAATTAAATTTAGGAAGGAATAATTTTTACTTTTAGGATAATTATTTAAAGCAGACTAATTTTGTGGAGATTATGTTAGTTGATGTACATGCACACTTGACTTACAATAAGTTTGAGAATGATGTTGATGAAGTAATTGGAAGATTCAAAGGGATAGTCATTACTAATGGTACTAATGTTGAAGACAATAGAAAAGTTCTGGATTTAGCTAAGAAATTTCCTTCAGTAAAATGTGCTTTAGGAATCTATCCAGGGCATGTCATTGAAATGGATGAAAAAGATTTAGAAAATGAATTGAAATTTATAGAGAGTAAAAAACCTATTGCTATTGGCGAAGTTGGGTTGGATGGAACTTATGAGAATATGGAAAAGCAAATTAGATGGTTCAAGGAGTTCATTAAATTATCGAATAAACTGGAAATTCCTATCATTGTGCACACACGAAAAGCAGAAGAAAAAGTTATTGATGCACTTGAGGAAATGAGAGCAAAGAAAGTCGTGTTGCATTGTTTTTCTGGGAGTATGAAATTAGTGCAAAGAGCAGAGAAATTGGGATATAGTTTTTCTGTGCCTGGGATTATAACTTATTTGGATCATTTTAAAGAATTGGTGAAGAAAGTGTCTATCACTAGATTATTAACTGAAACTGATGCACCTTTTTTATCGAATGTAAAAGGGGAAAGAAATGAACCGATGAATGTGGCTATAACTATCAAAGAAATAGCTAAAATTAAAGGAATGAACGAAACAGAGGTTGAGAATTCTGTGTTTATGAATTATAAAAGATTGTTTGGTTAGGCATTATTAGATTCTTCATACAAAATATTCTTCTGATCCTTTTTCTCTCTAAATGATCTTGGGACATAGACTTTTTCATTGGTTAATGGATTCACAGAAGTGTAATACATGCAAGTAGAAATAGTCCCAGGGGTAGGTGTGAATATTTGCGTTAAGTTTACTTTCAAATGATTTTTATCACAGAATTCTTTGAGATTTTCCATATCCTTGATTGTGCATCCAGGATGAGCTGCAATGAAGTATGGTACTAATGGCTTGTTATACTTGGAGTATTCTTTTAGAAAATTAATAAACTCTTTTGTAGTGGACTTATTCATTGCTTTGAGAACATTTGCAGATATATGCTCTGGTGCAATTTTCAGTCTAGTGGTGTATTTCATTATTTCTTTCAATAGATTTGGTTGCTCCTGAATAAGATCATGACGAATTGCACTTCTAAGTTCAAGGATTTTATTTCCTTTTATTTTCTCAATGTCTTTTAATAGGTAAAGTAAATCATTATTTATTATTCTGTATTTGCAGTTGATGCAGTTCTGGTTGCATTTTTCTTTTTTAACATAAATAGTGATTTCTTTTTCTAGAATTGGGGAATAAATCTTGTTTGCTTGATTGTAAAGCTTGCATTTTGAACCATACATATTTATCGTCGGCAAAGTCAAGTCACTAATGATTCTATCATTTCTGTAAATAACTTCTATTTCTTTTAGAATGCTTTTTCTAGAGCGAGAAGATATTTGTTTGCCTTGGACCAATGGAATTATACAAAAATTACATGCACCAAAGCAACCTCTGCCAATAACAATAGAATTCCTTAATTTTTGGGTTGAAGATTTGAGCAAGGGTAAATTTTTTGAATGGGGATGGAATTCTCTGTTGTATGGAAGTTCGTACAAATAATCCATTTCTTCTTCAGTCAAATAATTTAAAGATTTGTTGTGTTGAATAAATGATAAGTTAGATTTTTCCACGAATGCAGATTCTGGATTGAGATAAGTTATTCTTGTTAGTATATTGAAATTATTTTTGTCTTTTATGCAGTCTTCATAAGAAGGTATTATTAAAGCTTCTTTGATTGGTGTTTGAGTTCTAAATGCAATTCCATTGATATCATTCAGTTCGTTTCTAATCTGATCAAATATTTTTTTATTGAAATCTTTGGTTTTGATCTTATCTAGCAAATTTAATAGAGCTCGTTCTGCATTTCCAAAGATCAATATTTCTGCTTTGGAATCATCTAGAATATTATGCCTTAAAGCATTGGTTCTGTAATCAAAGTGAGTGAATCTTCTGGTTGTTGCCTCCAAGCCGCCTATGATTGTAGTAGTGTTCTTGAAGAAGGATTTGATTTTTTGGGTATAAAGGATTAATGCCCTCTCTGGAACCAAAACATTCTCGCGCTTTCTTAACATTGGCGTGTAATTGGCTAACATCGAATCTAGCAACCCAGAAGTTATACAAAAGAAATATTTAGGCTGACCACAAGCTTTGTAGTCTTCATCTTTGATTGGCTGTGCTATTATTCCTATTTTATATCCTTTGGAATCCAGCAATCTTGAAAGGATAGCAACACCACTAAGAGGATGATCATAATAAGGATCGCCTGTGATGAAAATAACATCAAATTGCTTGAAATTTTTATAGTAATCTTTACCTTCTGCTAATGATATAGGGAGGAATTTCATATGCTTTTTTGAACAATTGAAGTTATTAAGGCTTGTGCCAGAATATTTCTGAAAATTAAGGGAGTTTGGTAAGTAGGTTTTTCTTCAAAAAGTTTCTGTTTAAAAATTTAGTAAAAATTGGTTGCAGGAGATTATTCTTTAATTGCTTTTAACATTATTGGATCGCTAATAAGATATCTTTCCATTTGCTTTTCAATAAAGCCATAATCAGATAATTCTTTAAGGTATAAGTTAAGCTGGCTATCACCAACTTTAATTTTTTCTTTGAGAAAGGAATATTTTATTAAATCCCATTCATTTTCTCCTCTAGCCAAAAATTTTAATAATTTAAGATATTTGCTCTTAGCTTGTCTGGTATTCAAGAACAAGTCTAACTCTCTTCTTGCTAAAACTTTTCCTTCTTCTTTTACTCGCTCTAAAGCTTTTTCATGGGATATATTTTTGTGTCTCAACCAACCATAATATGTTGCCCAACCGATAATTCCATCCAGCTGACTAACTACTTCTTTAATTTCATCAAACGAAATGTGCTTTCCAATTTGCAAAAATCCTTCTTCTAAAAATCTTTTGGTTTCTTCTTCTTTGAGCCTGTTCAGTTCTATTTCTAGATAAGCTCGGCCATATAGGGGAGAATCATAATCTCTCTTGCCCATGAATCTATCCAGCATTCCTATCTCTGATCCAGTTAACAGAAATTTGATTTGTTCGTAATTATCAAATGCACTGGCAATAAAATAGTCAAACTTGGCTGCTTTGAGCAGTTGTATTTCATCAAAAGCTATTATGAAGATTTTGTTCTTATTTTTAAGTTGCTGGTTAAAGTTTTGAAAGAATAAATAAATATTCTCTTCTTTTGATAAAAAAAGATTCAAAGCAAGGTCTTTATAAGAAATTCCTGCTCCGGAAATTTTAGAAATAACTTTTTCCCAAAGAGAGGGTTCTATTTTTTGCTTAATTTGTTCTATGAGAAAAACAAAGAATTCTTTTCGGTCAAAGAAAGGGCTTTCACGAACATCTATTTTTACTGAATCGGTTTTTAATTCTTTTAGAGTTACATTTAGGAGAGAGGTTTTACCTACTCTTCGCAAACCTTTGATGGTTATTAAACGAGTAGAATTATCCAACAAATATTCATTTAAGTTATTAATGGCATATTCTTCTCCAAAGAGGTTCTTCTTTTCAGTTTTGGGAGTTATGTCGAAATACATATATCTGGTAATATGTTGCGCTTTTTAAATCTTGCTATTAGTGGCTACTACCATGCTAGTAGTTACTTCTACCTAGGTAGTAGCTGCTTCTACCTTAGTAATATTTTGTAGATTAAAGAGTATACAAATGTTTTTAATCAAGAAATGAAAGAATGAGAGTATGGAATTTTGGCTTGCGCCTATGGAAGGGTATACAGATTGTGCTTTTAGGACTTTGAGTTACAAACATGGAGCAGATTTGACTTTCACACCAATGATCAGAGCAGATAGTTTGTTAAGAGAAGATAAAGCAACTAGGAAACTTTTAGATTTGAATAACAAAACTCCAACTGGAATACAATTAATGTTAGTCAAACTTGAAAGTGCAAAAGAGTTTGTGAAGAATTTCGAATCCTATAATATTCAGCCAAAGATGATTGATATCAATGCAGGATGCCCAGGACCAGAGATTATCAGGTGTGGCGGGGGAGCAGCTTTGATGAAAAGAATTACTCGGGTGCAAGAATTAGTCAATGAACTGAAAAAATTAAGCTTACCTATTTCTGTGAAATTAAGATTAGGATTAAGTGAGTATGAAGCAGGGAAAAAGGTTTACTTGAATTTGATTAAGAGTGTGGATGCAGATTATTTTATTGTACATGCCAAGCATGCAAAGCAGGATTCAGATGAAAAAGCAAATTGGAGTGTATTTGAAGAATGTATTAGGACTGGAAAAAAAATTGTTGCCAATGGTGATATTTCAGAAAGAGAACACTTAAAATTTTTTAATCAATTGGGAATAAAAGAAGTCATGATTGGGCGCGCGGCTTTAAATAATCCTTCTGTGTTTAATTATTTGAAAGGGAAGGAACTGGAAAAAATAGAGAAGATAAAGTATGATTATTTGAGGTTAGCTGACGAGTATGATTCTAAATTCAAGGAGAATGTGCTGGAGTATTGGGAAGGGTAAAGGTTTCAAGCTAGGAGAACAAAAACTATTTAAATATGATTCTATACAAGGCATATATGACAAAAAAGAGAGTAGCTAAAGCCAAACCAACAAATTCTATAGATAGGCTTATTGATTCGAACATTGAACTTCAGCATAAAATGGTTGATGTGCTCATTGGTGTCAAAGAACTCAACGAAAATGTTTCATCATTAGTCACACTATTCAAAAGTGCGGGTGAGCACATAAAATCTGGGAAGTATGAAGATCCAATGATTAACAAACTAAACGATTTGCTAGAACAAAACAAAAATCTAACCAAGGCGCTGTCTTTATTAGAAAATTATGTAAAAACCAAGCAATCACCAACTCAATATTAAAATGACCACTCATTTCATACTAGATAATCAGTTAAAAGAACAAAGAAATATCTTAGAAGAGATTGATTATCTAACACAAAAAAAACCATATCCAGATAAGAATTCTGTGCATTTAGCAAGATTTGTTGATGCTTGTTTCAAAGTTACTGAGAATGTAAAATTAGAAGAAATAAAATTCAAAGAGGAAAAAATCCGCTTAAGGCAACAAGAAGAATTTGAACAACGCAAAAAGGCGGAAGAAATCGCAAAAAAACAGGCTTTGGAAATTGAAGCACCTTCTCCCATTTCTGAACTCTCATCTTCATTAGAAGTTCCATCACCAAATTCTTCATTACCAGAAATCCCTTCAGACAAAAAAGAGTATGTCCTGCAAATTTATGATAGCCAAGTTGGCATTTTAATCGAGAAAAATCCTGAAGGCAAATATTTTTACCAGGCAGTCGAACCATCCTTGAATTCAGATTTCCTTGACAAAGCAAAAGAAATGTTTGGCAAAGAAATAGAAAAAGACAATTCATTGCTAGACAACAAAAATTACATACAAAAGATTACAGAAAAAACTGCTTTCAAATTAAATGTTCCAATGAACTCTCTGCTTCCACAACAATTGCATTACTATCTGGAAAGGGATTTATTGGGCGGCAACAAGTTTGACCCATTGCTCTATGATGAGAAAATCAAAACAATCTATTGTGAAGGGCCAATGAAACCAATCAAAATCGAATATGAAAACTTTGGTACAATAGAAACTAATATTACTATTACAGACAATGAAACACTTGTAAAATTTTTAAAAAGATTGCTCATTGCCATAGGAAAAGTTTATAATGAAAGCAATCCTATCATTGATTTAACAATCCAAGGCTTAAAGTTTGAAGGAATAATAGGTCTTGGGGGTACAAATACAAAATTAACAATAAGGAGGGTTCAAAATGATATTTGAAATGATTACAATATTCATATTATTGTTTATAATCTTTGGTCTAATCTATCAATTTATGTTCGATATTTGGGTTGAAACTTTAATCATTTCTTTGTTATTCTTTGTTTCATATGTCACAGTAAAGATAGTCTTTTATTATAGATACAAAAATCAAGCTTCGGAATTAGTGGAACCGCAACCAATAAATCTGGAACAAACTATCCCAAAAGAAGATTCAGCAATGAAAACAATCAAACCATTCATTTCAAAGAACACTAGTGAAGGATACAAACCACAGGTGATCAAGGATGCACTGCTGAAACAAGGTTGGTCAAAAGAAAAAATTGATCAGGCATTTAAAGAACTAAACTTATGAAACCATATCCAACTTGGGGAATTATTTTACCTTCAATTATTTTAATTTTTTTGGGTTATTATCTAGGAGGATTTTTCATTGTTAATTATTTCATTGGTGGTTTGGGAATAATTATGGGAGTTTACAATTTATTCAAACGTTACACTAAAACGTAACATTTATATACTCTATGTTACACTAGAATGTAACAAATGGAACTTAAAAATTTAATGGAATGGAATCCATGGTGGGAAGATCTAAACCAAATCCAGAAGTTAGAAGGAAAACACAGACCAAATTATGATTCTCTAGTTAATTCTATAAAAATCAAGGAAGTAACAATAATTACAGGAATTAGAAGATCAGGTAAAAGTACTCTAATGTATCAAATAATAAGTAAACTCCTAAAAGATGGTATTGACCCTAAACAAGTATTATTCATAAATTTAGAGGATAAAAAGTTCATTACAAATTCATTAGAGGATATATATCAAACTTATAGAGAAAATCTTAACCCAACAAAAAAGGCATATATTTTTCTAGATGAGATTCATAAAAAAAAAGAATGGGAATCATGGATTAGAAAAAAGTATGATCAAAAAACGAATGATAAATTTGTTATTTCTGGCTCTTGTTCATATTTATTAAAAAAAGATTATTCAACATTACTAACTGGTAGAAATCTTAGTTTTGAAGTCTTCCCTTTGAGTTTTGAAGAATTTCTTAGTTTTAAAAAAATAAATCTACCAAAAGAAAACTTAAAGAAAGGTCTAATTCTTGCAGAAACAAGGATTTTAATAATAAATTTATTTAAAGAATATATCAATGAAGGAGGATTTCCAGAAATAGTTCTTAAAGAAAAAGAGTATAAGATGAAATTACTTAAACAATATTTTGATGATATTATTTTTAAGGATGTCATTGATAGATACAATTCAAATGCTAAAAAAACAGAAGACTTAGCACTTTACCTAATAACTAATTTTACTAGTTTAACTTCATTAAGGAATTTAAGAAATTCATTAGGAATATCATATGATACAATCAAGGATTACTTAAATTACTTCAAAGAAGCATTTCTATTTTTTACATTAGATCATTTTTCTTATTCTTTTAAAGAACAAAAGATCTCAGCACCAAAAAGTTATTGCATAGATAATGGTCTCAGAAATGCAGTAAGCTTCAAATTTTCAAAAGATGAAGGAAAACTTGCTGAAAATTTAGTTTTTATTGAATTAAAACGAAGAGAACAAGAGATTTATTATTGGACAGGAAAAGGTGAAGTTGATTTTGTCATAAAAAACAGGGATAACAGCCTTATTGGAATAAATGTTTCATATACAAATGAAGTGGATGAAAGAGAGTTAATGAGTCTACTAGAATTTAAAAAAGAATTTAAGAAATGTAAAGAAATAATTTTGTTAACACAGGATTTAGAAAAACAAGAGAAGGAAATAAAATATATCCCATTATGGAAATGGTTATTAGTAAAAGAACAAGAAACCTAACGAACAATATCCTTTCTTCCAATGGAATAATAATCAAACCCTTCTCTCTGCATTTCATCAATATTCAAAATATCTTTTCCATCCATTATTATTGGTCTTTTTAATATCTCTTTTAATTTCTTCAAGTCCGGTCTACGATATTGTGACCATTCAACTAGAATCATTAATGCATCAGCATCAGTAGCAGCATCATATTGATTTTTTACAAAAGATAATTTTTTAACATTTGCACCCAATGCTTTCATTTCAGCAAGAAAATCAATTGCTGTAACTTTAGGATCATGAACCAAAACTCTAGCATCTCTCCATAATAAATTTTTGACAACATCCAATGATGCAGCATCCCTCAAATCCGAAGTCTCATGCTTGAATGAAAGTCCCCAGATTCCAATAGTTCTATTTGTAAGATCAGCACCATATAAATGACTTAACCTTCTGTTCAATTCCAGTTTTTGAAAGTCATTCTGATCTAGGGCAGTTTCTAGGAGTTGAATGTCGTGGGTAGCAGAGCGATATTGTTTTAATGCATGCAAAAGCTCTGAGACATCCTTCCTGAAACATGAGCCGCCAAAGCCCAATCCTGGATAAGCAAAGCGCCCAATTCTCGGATCAGCAAGCACTGCAGACCTTACTTGATTCCAATCTGCATCAACAGCCCTTGCAAAGTTTGCGAGAATATTTGTTACAACAACTTGCATAGCCAAATAAGTATTTGCAGCATATTTTGTTAGCTCTGCACTCTCAGGAGACATTGCAAAAAAATGTTCTGGATAATTAAATATGAAGGGCTCGTAAACTTCTCTTAGAATATTAATTGCCTTAGTGGATCTAGCACCCACAACTACCCTTGAAGGATTTTGACAATCTCGAACTGCTGTTCCCTCGGCTAAAAATTCAGGATTAGAAACTACATCAAACGCGCTAGCAGGACTTAATCCTCGAATAATTTCTTCAACAGCTTTTGCAGTCCCAACAGGAACAGTACTTTTATTGACAATAATCTTATATCCGTTAGAACCCTTTAATACTTCACCAATTGTTTCTGCAACTTCTCTTACATATTTCAGATCAGCATGGCTTTTTCTATTAGTTAGAGATACAGGGGGAGTGCCAACACAGATATAAACCAACTCTGAATCTTCAATAGCCTCAGGAACATTAGTAGAGAAAGATAAAGTCCCTTGCTCAAATGTCCTAGAAACCAAAGAATCTAAACCTGGCTCATGTATAGGAAAATCTCCTTTTCTTGAACAGAAATCAAGATATTGCTTAATTTTTTCGGGATCATTATCAACACAAGCCACATGATAGCCTTTCTCGGCCAGACAAGCACCTTGTGTAGTTCCAACAAAGCCTGTGCCTATTACTGCAATGTTCATTATTAACAAATTCTAACTTATCCATTTAAAAACAAAATGAATT
>CAYYMN010000002.1:40523-42602 GCA_964473075.1 Candidatus Woesearchaeota archaeon | reverse complement strand
GATGTTCTCATAAATCTGGATATACTTAAAAATTAGGAATCATGCCACACAGCATTGCAATAAAAAGCTATATAAAGAGGAATATATTACTTATAGGTTGTAGAGAGAGAAGAAGGACGGAGAGTTCTAGTAAAGATGAAGTTGAGGTCTTTAATGCCTAGTTTGCGGGAAAAAAAGCGATATTTGGCTTTTGAAGTTGAAACCGAAAGAAAGTTTAATCTAGAAGAAATCAAAGAGTCAATAGAAAATAGTATGAAAAGGTTTGTTGGAGAACTTGGAATGGCAAAAGCAGGGATCAAATTCATGAAGGATTGGAAAAATAATCGAGGAATAATCAAGGTAAACACAAAAAGTGTAGATGAATTGAAAGCTTCTCTAGCCTTGGTTACAAATAGCAAAGAAGAAAAAATCATAATCAAGAGCTTAACATTATCAGGATCAATAGAAAAAGTTAGAGAGCAATGCTTTTGAAAGGAGGGCAATAAAATGGAAGGAACAAATCAAATGATGGGGTATGACAGGGCAAGCACTATGTTTAGTCCAGATGGAAGATTATTACAGGTTGAATATGCGAAAGAGGCAGTAAAACAAGGATCAACTGCAATCGCAGCAGTATGCAAAGATGGGGTTGTTATCGTCGCTGATAAAAGAATTGCAGACAAGTTAATAGTGCCAGAGTCTGTAGAAAAAGTGTTTCAAATTGACAAGCATATCGGGGCAACAGCTGTAGGGTATGTCATGGATGGAAGGATATTAGTTGAAAGGGCAAGATTGATTGCGCAACAGCATCAAATAACATATTCAGTGCCAATAGAAACCATAACTTTGGTGAAAGAACTCTCAGATATTTATCAGTCTTATACGCAATATGGAGGAGCAAGGCCATTCGGGGTGTCAGTATTATTCATTGGATTGGATGATGACAAGCCATTCTTATATGGAACTGAACCCACAGGAATTTTCTTTGAATACAAAGCAACTGCATTAGGAGAAGGAGCAGACGCTGTAAAGGAAATTTTGTACAAGGAGTATTCCGAAAGCATGAGTGTGGATGATGGAATAAAGATGTGTGTGAGAGCATTGAAAAAAGTGCTTGGAAAAGATTTTGATATCAGAAGGATAGATGGGGCTTACATTGACACAAAAGAAAAAACATATCAATTGATTGACAAGAAAAAGTTGAAGGTTTAGGATGGCAAATTTAGAAGAAGCAATAATTGCAAGGATCAAGAAAGGGAATGCGAACTTTGAAATACTTGTAAATTGCGAGAAGGCTTTGGATTACAGGGGAGGGAGAATCAAGGATCTGAATGAGGTAGTTGCATCAAAAGGGATATTCAATGATGTAAGAAAAACAAAAAAGGCAACCCAAGAAGAAATCAAAAAAGCTTTTCAAACAGACGATGAGAATGCAGTGATGGATTTAATCCTAAAGAAAGGAGAGATTCAATTAACTGCGGAGCACAAGGCAAAGATTCGAGAGAGCAAAAGGAAGCAAATAATCGCATTCATTCATGAAAATGCAGTCGATGCAAAGACAGGGTATCCCTTCCCGCCACAAAGAATTGAAATGCTGATGGAGCAAGAAAAAATAAACATTGGAGAGTTTGAAGCATTAGAGCATGAGATTCAAAAAACAATCAAGGCTTTGAGACCATTAATACCAATCAAACTTGAGACACGAGAGCTGGAAATAAATGTTTCTGCAAGCAGCGCAAGTCAAATCTTGAATTTACTGAAAAGAAAGACTAAGATTATTAAAGAAGATTGGAAGAGCAATGGAAGCTTAGTTGCTATTGTTGAGATCCCAGGTGGAATACAAGAAGAACTCGAGAATAATTTGAATAAGATGACAAAAGGGGATGTTGATATTAAAATATTGAATAAAAAATAAGGAGAAAAAGAAAATGAGTAAATTAGTAGTTGAAGAAAAACAAATAGTAGTGCCAGGGGAGATCTTGGCAGAAGGGATGGATTTTTTGCCAGGAAAAGGCACATTTAGAGAAGGAGAAAATCTAATTGCATCAAGAATGGGATTAGTAAATGCAACCGAAGGTAATTCTGATGCAATCTTCTTTC
>CAYYMN010000002.1:21428-40513 GCA_964473075.1 Candidatus Woesearchaeota archaeon | reverse complement strand
ATTAGTAAATGCGAGTGGGAGAGTCGTGCAGATTATTCCTTTAGCAGGCAAATACCTTCCTAAAAGAGACGATACAGTCATTGGAATTGTTAGAGACATGTCGTATAGTTCCTGGTTTGTGGATGTTGGATATTCATACGAGGGATCTTTGTCCATGAAAGATGCAACAGCAGAGTTCATTGAAAGAGGAGCTAGCTTGAGCGATTACTTTGCAGTAGGGGATGTAATCCTGACCAAAGTTGTTAATGTGACTAAGGAAGGAAACATAGATTTGAGCATGAAAGCGCCAGGGCTAAGAAAATTGAATGGTGGAAGAATTGTTGAAATCACGCCATTTAAGATTCCAAGAGTTGTTGGAAAACAAGGAAGCATGATTGGATTGATCAAAGAGAAAACTGGGTGCAGTTTATTTGCAGGACAGAATGGAAGAATTTGGATAAGAGGTTCAAGTCCAGAAGCAGAAAAACTTGCAACAGAAGCAATTTATTTGATTGCAGAAAAAGCGCATACCAGTGGGCTTACTGAAAAAATTGGAGAATTCCTAGAAAAAAATAAATTGGAGAAGGAAAAATGAAATACACAAAAAGAAATGATGGAAGAAAATTCAATGAAACAAGGCCAATCACAGCTGAAGTGGGAGTAATCAAAAATGCGGTAGGATCTGCAAGGTTTCAGATTGGAAAGACTATTGCAATCGCAGCAGTTTATGGGCCAAATGATGTGTTCCCAAAGTTCTTGCAAAAACCTGACAGGGCAATATTGAGATGCAATTATAATATGATGGCATTCTCGGGTTCTGGAGAAAGGGTTAGACCTGGAACAAACAGAAGAGGAAAAGAAATTGGAAAAGTAATGGAAAAAGCATTCGAGAATATTTTAGATTTGAGTGAATTTCCAAGAGCAGCAATTGATGTTTTTGTTGAGTTGCCACAGACTGATGCAGGAACGAGATGCGCGGGTATTTGTGCGGCGTCATTAGCATTAGCAGATGCAGGATTTGAAATGAGGGACTTAGTATGTGCAGTTTCTTGTGGGCTAGTAGGGGATCAAGTTGTTGCGGACCTGGATTATTCCGAAGAGGATTTTGAAGGGGGGGCAGTTGACATTCCAATTGCGATAACACCAAGAAGCGGAGAGATTACTTTGTTGCAATTAGATGGGGAGATCAGTAAAGAAGATCTGAAGAAAGCAATAGAGTTTGGAAGAGAAGCTTGTCTCAAAATATATGAGGTGCAGAAGCAAGCACTGAAGGCTAAATATGCGGAGGCAAAAGAATGATAATCTCAAAAGAGTATATGGAGTCAATAATTGCACAGGGCAAGAGAATTGATGGAAGAAAGTTTGATGAGTACAGAAAGATTGAAATTGAGTATGGGATTTCGCCAAGATCTTCAGAAGGGTCTGCAAGAGTAAAAATTGGCGATACTGAGGTTCTTGCCGGAATAAAAATGGAATTAGGAACGCCATTCCCAGACAAACCAGATGAAGGAACAATCATGGTGAATGTAGAATTGATTCCGATGGCCTCGCCTTTATTTGAATCTGGACCGCCAAGCATTGATGCAATCGAACTTGCGAGAGTGACCGACAGGGGAATTCGAGAGAGCAAAGCTTTGGATTTCAAGAAACTGTGTGTAAAAGAAGGAGAAAAAGTTTGGTTAGTGTTCATTGATATTTATCCAATAAATGCAGCTGGAAACTTGTTCGATGCTTGTTACATGGCAGCACTAGCGGCAATAAAAGATGCGCACTTCCCAGTATTGGATGGAGATGTTATTAATCTAAAAGAAAAAGGCAAAGAAAAATTACCATTGACAAAAATGCCCATCAGCTGTACTGTTTGGATGATTGGAAATGAGTTCTTAGTTGATCCATTACAAGAAGAAGAATTGGCTGCTGATGCCAGAATGAGCATTGTGTTCTTGGAAGAAGGAAAAATCTGTGCAATGCAAAAAGGTGGAAGCATGGCTTTAAGATCTGAAGAGATATTTAGAATGATAGACATTGCCGAAGAAAAAACCAAAGAAGTCAGGAGGTACTTCAAATGAAAGCAGAGTATACGAAGTACGAAAGAGCAAGAGTAATCGGAGCAAGAGCTTTGCAGATTGCAATGGGTGCGCCAATCTTAGTCAAGTTAAGCAAGGATGACTTTGAGAAATTGAAGTATAATCCTATCAATATTGCAAAGAGAGAATTTGAAGAAGGTGTCTTGCCGATTGTTGTCAAGAGAACAGTGCCTGAAAAGATTGTAAGGTAATTATTTTTTTAATTTCTTAAATGGTCTTTTGATTATTTGTTTTAATCTTGCCAAGTGGGATTTGAATGGGAAGGTTTTGGTGTTCCAAGAATTGAAAGAGGTAATATAATTTGGAAGCTCTCTTAATGAAGGGCTTTTAATTTCATCCGGATAACCCAGGGTGATTATAATTTCTGGATCAATCTCATCTGGAATCTTTAGAATTCGTCGAACTGCTTCTTCATCAAATGCACCGACCCAGCAACTGCCGAGGCCATGATCTTTTGCAACCAATGTCAATCCGAATGCAATATTAGAACAATTCTGGATGCTGTATAATTTGCCTAGCTTGCCATAGTGATCCTTAACTTTCTCATAATCATTACAAACCACTATGAACACAGGCGCTTCCATCATCCAACCTTGCTGTAAACAGGATTCCATGATCTCGTGTCTGGTTTCTGTGTTTGTGACGACGACTAGACGCCAGTTTTGGATATTCCCAGAAGAGGGTGCATAAGAAGCCAAGTCAATAATTTCTGCAATTGTTTCTAGAGAAATTTCTTTGTCTTTGTATCTACGAATTGATCTTCTACCAAGATAAATATCCTTGAATTGCATAGTGGAATATTAGGATAAGAAGTTTATAATACTTACTACTTTTTACTTAAGTTTCCCTTAGCAATATCATCTTGAATAACAATTTTAATTCTACCAAGTATACCTTTCTCAGCTTCAATTCTTTCTCTAACTTGATTTAATTCAGATTCTATTTGTTGTAGAATTGGATCTAAAGAACTCAAAATCTGATCTATAGAATTAGTTGGGTTTTTTAACTCTTGAATAAAAGCAATTAGTTTTTTCAATTTATCTTGAAGCTCTGAAATAATACTTAAGGGAGCATCATTTTTAAGAAGTTCTTCAATTTCTGTAAACAAAGTGTGACCTTGTGAAAACAAATCAGTTCTTACTTCAAGAAGATCTTTAATTTTTTGTTGCAATTGCTTATATTGATTTTCAAAAGTAGTTAAGCTTCCTGAAGAGCTCTTAATTTTTTCTGCCATTTCAAATGCTTGATCAATTTCCTGATGAGTTAAATTTCTTTTAGTTAATTTCTCCTTTAAGGAATTAAGTTCTTGTTCAATTTGATTTTGTTGCGAAAAAAGATTATTCTTTTCATTAATCATATTAGTTAAAGTTTGAATTTCTTCTGAATCAATTTTTATTAATTCCTGATTTATCTTTGCTTCATTCTCCAATTCTTTACTTAGATCTGAAAGTTGTTGTTGCATGGTTTTAACTCTCTCTTGATTAAAATTTTGTTCAGCCGCAATTCGTTCTGCTTCTGATTTGAGAGCATTAGCTATTTTTTCAGCATTATTTAAACTTCCAGAAAACTCTCCTTCTTTTCCTTTTTCTTTCTTTGAGTTGGCTCTTATTTTATAAACTTCTAATGCCCCTTTGCCTATGCCACTAGCTACACTCCCAATGCCACTAGCTATACTACCAACCAAATTTGTAGGGGATTTACTTCCAAAAAGACTGCGCCAAATAAAAGCAACAGCAATCACAACTATTGCAATTAATACAAAAGTCATTACACCGCCACCAAGGAAATCTAATGCCATCCAAATATTTATTAAGATTTAAGCTTATTAAGTTTTTCTATGCAGTACAAGAAACTCGCGGAAATATATGAAGCACTAGAGGGAACTAGTAAAAGATTAGAAAAAACATTCATTCTTTCAAAATTCTTAAAAGAATGCAAGCGAGAAGATATTCGAGAGATTGTATATTTATTGCAAGGAAGAGTATTCGCACAGTGGGATGATAGAAAGATTGGGATGAGTTCGAGGCTGTTAGTCAAAGCCATTGCAAGCGCAACCGGAGAACAAAGTGAAAAAATCGAGGAAGAATGGAAAAAGAGAGGAGACCTTGGATTAGTTGCTGAGGCATTAATTGGGAAGAAAAAGCAAGCAACATTGTTCAGGAAAGATTTGAGTGTGAGAAAAGTTGTAGAAAATATTAGTAAATTAGCAGAACTAGAAGGGGAAGGGACTGTACAAAGAAAAATAGCATTAGTTTCAGAGTTACTCGGATGTGCATATCCATTAGAAGCAAAATATATTATTCGAACAATTGCAGAGGACATGAGAGCAGGTATAGGAGATTCTATGGTCAGGGATTCGTTGTTGTGGGCATTTTATGAGCCGATAGTTGGAATCATGATCAAATGCGAAAAGTGTGGAGAGTGGAATCCTATTGTTAAAGAATGCTTAAGTTGCAAAAGAGAATTGGAGCAGGACTTTGGGAAGAATAAAGAAAGGAAGTACAAAGAAGAAGTAAGCAAGTTTGAAAATGAGAAAGAAGCTAGAGAATATTATAATAACTCTTTAGAAGAAATGCAGGATGCGTTCAATATAACGAATGATTTTGGGTTGATGGCAGAGATGTTGCTAGTGCATGGAAAAAAGGCGCTGGAGCATTTAGAACTCGTTGTAGGGAAACCAATCAAAGTCATGCTGTATCCGAAAGCGAAAAATATCGAGGAGGGGTTTGAGATTGTTGGGAAGCCTGCAATGTTGGAGCCAAAGCTAGATGGATTCAGGGTGCAGATACACAGGAAAAAAGAGCAAATAAAATTGTACACAAGGAATTTAGAAAATGTTACGATGCAGTTTCCAGATGTGGTCAAAGCAGTAAGGGATAATGTGCAGTCAAAAGAATTTATATTAGATAGTGAAGTTGTGGGAATTGATCCGAAGACGAAGAAAGTCGTACCATTCCAAAATATTTCGCAAAGGATAAAAAGAAAATATGATGTTGAAACCCTAATAAAAAGTTTGCCAGTAATTGTGAATGTGTTTGATGTAGTGGAGTTGAATGGAGAGAGTCTATTGAATAATAGTTTTGAAGAAAGAAGAAAAAGATTGAAGGCAGTAATACATGATGAGAAAGGAAAAATAGAATTGATTGAGCAGGTGATCACCGAAGACCTGGAGAGAGCGAAGAGATACTATCAAGAGTGCCTAGAGAAAGGGCATGAGGGGATAATGATGAAAAGCACCCAGGGAATTTACAAGCCAGGAAAGAGAGTTGGACAGGGTGTGAAAATAAAACCAGTGATGGAATCCTTAGATCTAGTCATAGTCGGTGCAGAATGGGGAGAAGGGAAACGGACGAAGTGGTTGAGTAGTTTTATTGTTGCATGCAGGGATGGGGATCAATTAAAAGAAATAGGAAAAGTGGGAAGCGGATTGAAAGAAAAAGCTGAAGAGGGAGTTTCTTATGAGGAACTAACAGAAGAATTGAAAAAAAATATCATCCAAGAGAAAGGAAGAGAGGTAAAAGTGAAACCAAAAATTATTGTGGAAGTTGTGTTTGAAGAAATTCAGCAATCACCAAGTTATTCATCAGGATATGCATTAAGATTTCCTAGAATTATTAGGCTAAGAATTGATAAAAGTGTTAGTGATATCTCCACATTAAAAGAAATAAGTAAATTTTATCAAGACCAGAAGTGACAATAATGTCGTCTATAACATGAGTGAATTTCAAAATAGAATTAATATTCATAGATAAGTTTAAATATTAGTATAGATTAATGTTGCTCAATATAAGTAACTAAGGGTTACTATAACTAAAGAATAAAAAAAGAGGGGTGGGTCCCTGAGGAGGGAAAAAAATGATAGTCAAAGAAGAATTTTTAAATCAGTTGAGGCAATTGTTTTGTTTGAATTTGTATGAGGTCAAAATTTGGACTGCATTATTGTCCAGAGGAGTTTCTACCGCCGGAGAATTATCTGAGATCAGTGATGTTCCAAGGAGTAGAACCTATGATGTTCTTGAAAGCTTAGAAAAGAAAGGGTTCATTATAATGAAATTAGGAAAGCCATTAAATTATGTGGCAGTTGAACCTGGGGAAGTTGTTGAAAGAGCAAAAAAGTTAGTCAACAAAGATGCAAAAGAGCAAGTTAAAAAATTGGATGGATTAAGAGGAGGAGATGTTCTAGGAGAATTAGATTCGTTGTTCAAGCAAGGGATTGAGTTTGTCGAACCTTCGGATTTGTCTGGGGCATTAAGGGGAAGAAATAATATTTATACGCACATGGAAACAATGATTAAGAATGCAAAGAAGAGTGTTTATTTGATGACATCTTCAAAAGGATTGATCAGAAAAGCTGACGCATTAAAACCAACTTTGCAAGCATTAGCGAAAAAGGGAGTTGATGTGAGAATTGCAGCACCATTAGACAAAGAAAGTCTTGAAGTTGCAAAAGAGTTTGGAGAGTTCGCAAAAGTTAAAGCTGTTGATAAGATGGAAGCGAGATTCTGCATTGTTGATGAGCAAGAACTTGTGTTTATGGTTATAGACGATAAAGATGTGCATCCTACATATGATGTGGGTATTTGGGTAAACACGCCTTATTTCTCTTTGGCTATGAGCAATCTGTTCAATATGGCTTGGAAGAACATGAAAGATATAAGTGTAGTTTCTAAAAATCTTTAGTTAATTTTTTATATTCTAATTATTTTCTTAATAGAACAATTTAATCATAATAAAAAGGATTGTTAAGATCAATAATGCAAAGATGGGGATTATTAAATCTAAAGATCTCTTTTTATTTATTCTATCTTTCCAGAGACTATATCCCAGAATAGGAAGAAAAAGTATAAATAAAAGAATTATAAAATCTTTATATGCTCTTAAATGGTGCCAGATTAGCTTTGATTTTAACTGTGCTTCTAAAGATTCAAGACTTTCTTCAGGTTCTTTAGATATAAATTCCGAAGTTTCATTTTTAAGATTATCTAAATATTTCTTGTTTATATCTACATCATTCCCTTTAAATTTAATTGGTATATTCCAATTTTCTTCCTGGCTTACTAATTTGGAGTTAACTTCATATTCAATCATTTTTATCTCCTCAGAAGCAGAAAAAAAGAATTCTTGTCCAAATATTTCAAATCCAGGGTACCAATGCAATGGGCAAGAAGAATCTTGAAATAAATGAGCTGCCGCACCTAATAAATCTTGATCGGTTTTTCCTCCTTGATAATATTTCTTAAGAAAATATTTCGCTGCTAATCTAGGCATACAATTCGTTGTGTTATCATAACAAACATGATACCAAGTATTAGCATAGGAATTGTCTTTTTGGAATTCAAAAGAGTCAGCGATATTACAATCTATTTCCTCATTTGGACAAAGATAAATATGAGTTTCTCCAGTCCATGCTGATACAAATGATGAAAAAATTAATAGTAGGAAAATACAGAAAAACAAAACTTTTAAGCCCTTTTGATTTAAATCCAATTTACACCTCTATTCTATTAAAGTGAAAGGGCTACTATTTAAACACTTCCAAAAAGGTATTTTTTTAAGAGCCTGCGTTCTAAATACTAACTCTTTTTATCCAATAAATTTTGATGGGAAACAATTATATAAAGTAAAATGGATTAAACCAGGAGAATATAAGAAATATTTTACTACCTCATTGGATAAAAGATTTATTAAATTTCTGAAGATTTTTCGGAAAACTTAACGAAAGTTTTATAAAAATAGATATATACAATGTATATATGGTAACCCAAATGATAACATTAAAAATGGATAGAAAATTTTTGAAAGAAGTTGATAATATTGTTGAAGAAGAAGGATATAAAAATCGTACTGAGCTGATAAGAAAATCATTAAGAGAATCTGTTGATAAAATCAAATTAAAAAAAGCTATGATAGAAGTTGGAAAACTAAAGGGAATTTCAAAAACAAAAGTTACAAAAGAGCAGTATGAAAAAGTCCGAAGTAACATATTAGAACTTTTAGATTAAATCTTTTAGGTTTTAATTATTCTGGATAAGACTTTACTTCTTTCTTTCATGGCTTCAGTTGGAAGGGGTTTTAATTTTGAAGCAGCAGTTTTAGGACGCGGAGCGAATCTTGAAAGATTAACAATTTCTAAGTTTAATTCTTCTAATAATCTTTTGGTTTCTAGGAAATCTTCTTCAGTCTCTGTGGGGTAGCCCACTATAATATCGGTTGAAATGCAAATATCTGGGAGGGATTTTCTAAATTTTTTTACGATATTTTTGAATTGTTCTACTTTATATCTTCTGTTCATTTCTTTGAGAACTTTATTTGAGCCAGATTGGACAGGAATATGAATGAATTTTATTACTCTAGAATCCTTGTAAACTTCAATTAATTCTAGAAGCATTTTTATTACATGCTCTGGATTCATCATTCCAATTCTAATTTGGAAGTCTTGTTTAAGAGAGAGAATATTTTTTAGTAATTCAATAAGGTTAGTGTTAATATCCAAACCATAACAACCATTGTCTTGAGAAGTCAAAAGGATTTTTTTTGCGTGAATTGAATTAACTATGTCTTCAATAGAGTAAGATTTCAAATTACCACGAGCAAATTTGACAGAACAATAATTACAATTGCCTAAACAGCCCTCTGCAATAGGGATAATTTGTAAATCATTAGTTTCAATAACAGGAAGTTTTAGATGGTTTTCTTTTTCATTTGAGAGATTTTCTTTAATATTCTTTTTTATTTGGTTTGGAAGTTGGGAAATTGTATTCGTGTCGAAAATATGAACATTTAACTTTGAGAAATCTATCATTTTAGTTAAGCAACCACCGACGAAAGTTGTTTTTTTTAATGACTTAATATAATTGATTATTTTATCTTGAGTAACTGTTTTAACACCACAAGTATTGACTACTATTATCTCTGCTTCTTTCTCTGAACTAATGGTAAAACCTGCTTTTGTTAAAACACCTGCAATTGCTTGACCATCCCTTTGGTTGAAGGTACAGCCATAGGTTTTTATGAAGACTTTCATGGGAGTTTTAGATTTTGGATTATTTATATTTGTTTGCCTATATTTTTTTAAATTAAAGTGATTCATAAAAAAGAATTATGGGAAATTATACAGCAATAATTTATGATCATAGTGGAACTTATGATGGATTCTACACCTCATCTGTTGAGGGTATAGAAGAAATTAGATTTGATGCAAATACTGATGAAGAAGCATTTACAAGAGCTTGTAATATTATTTATGAGAGAATTTTTGATAGAGATAAAGGTTTGATAATTAATCCAGATGGAAATTTAGTTCAAAGATTAGAAAGTTTATTACAAGGCTCAAGAGTCGTTGATTGTTCTAGTTATGAATTAAAGCATGGTTTGGAAAAAAATCCAGAGGGAAAAATTTATGCTATGAGAAAAAGACTTGATATTTAGGATTTTGAATTAGAACAAGAAATTAAAAAACCTGAAGACTTAATCTAAATTAAATTTTTTTGTGAACTGCATCTCTGATTTCCTTATCAGTTTTATCCGAATGAAGAGAGCCTTTAAATGCTGCTAGTTTTTTAATAGCCTCTTCCTTTTCTAAATTTGTGAGCTTTGAACGAATTGCCTCGCGAATAAATTCTGTTCTTGTTGAATAATTATGCTTCTTCATTCTTGAATCTATCTCATTCAAAAGAGATTCTTCCATTTTCAAACATACTGTTTCCAAGGTATTACTTAGTATTACTTAGTATATATAAAGGTTTTGTTGAAATTTCCGGAAGATTTTCAGAAGCCTAATGTCTTGAGGATTTCTTTTTTGTCTGGAACTTTGAGATCATCATAACCTTGACCAATTCCCAGGAATAAAAGAGGTTTTTTAGTCATGTAGGAGAAGGAAATTATTGTTCCGCCTTTCTCGTCAATATCACTTTTAGTCAAGATTACTGAGTCTAAGCCAATAGATTCATTAAATTGCAATGCTTGTTCAACTGCATCATTGCCTGTTATACTCTCTGCAACTAAAACTTTGAGATTAGGCTTGGAGATTCTAATTATTTTTTCTAGTTCGCGCATTAAATCTTTGTTATTATGCAATCTACCAGAAGTATCTATTAGAACACAATCAATGTGCTGACTTTTAGCATGCTTGATAGCATCGAAACATACTGCTGCGGGATCTGCACCATAATCTTGTTTAATTACTTTCAATGAGAGTTTATTTCCGTGCTCTTCTAACTGCTGGATTGCTGCTGCCCTGAATGTGTCTGCTGCTGCTAAAATACAAGAGAGATTATTCTGTTTTAGGTAATGTGCTACTTTAGCGATAGTTGTAGTTTTTCCTGAACCATTTGTACCCAAGAAGACTATAACATAGGGTTTTTCTTTGTTGAATTTTATTTCCTGGATTAAATCGATATTTTTGAAGCTTAATAATTCACTAATGCTTTCTCGCAATGAATCCTCAATAGTTTCTTCGACTTTTGTTCTGTTGATTGGAATGTCGACCAACTTTGGCTTTAGATCTTCTTTGATTTTTTCTATGACCTCAAATGCAACATTATTTTCCAATAATTCTACTTCTAATTCCCAGAAGAGTTCATTAAATTGTGACTCTGAGATTTTCTTGGTTGTAATTGCTTGTGAGATTTTTTCGAAAATGTTCTTCTTTTCTTCTTTAGGTTCTTCTTTCTTAGGAATATCTTTAATTTGTTTTGAAATATCTTTTCCTTCATTTTGGGAAATATTTTCAACATTCTTAATACATTCTTTTATGAAATCATCTTGGCTTAATGCATAATCTTTGGCTTTTTTTAATTCCTTTTCAACACCAAGTTCTTTTTTGTTTTTAGGAATTTCTTTCTTTTCTTTAGGAAGCTTAGTCTCGACTACCTCTGCTTCTTTATCAAATCGATTTGTAACTGTTTTTATTGCACTCTTTAACTTGTCTTTCAGGAAACCAAACATGATAGATATTAGAATCTAAGAGTTATATAAAGGTTATTAAATCGCTGGAAAATTTAGAATTGTATGAGCTTGGCACTAGAGGTTGATTTGGTATATAGTGGTTCCGCCCTGGGCTATTGTAACTTAAAACATAGAGAAACAATTGCTTTTGTAATTTTTATAAGACCCATACAAGTACATCTCGAATACAAAACTAAAATTGGAGAGACCAAAACTCAAAACTATCCAGATACCCAACCAAATCAATTAGCTCAATGGATTTTAGATTCAGTAAAAAGTAGTCGACTAGAAGCAAAAGTTAGAGGCATACAAAATATTGAGCAAATCAAACAAGGAGATTATTATAAATTTATTTTCTTGGGGGATCAAACAGAATTGAAAAGATTATTGAATTTAGACTAAATTTTTAATTACAACAGTGGCATAAGAGCCCTTAGGAAGTGTGAAAGAAATTATTTGCTTATATTTATCTGCGTTTAATTCGTCATCTGTGAATTCCAAAGTCTTGAATTTTTTTATTTTGATTACTCGTTCTCTTTCTGAGCCTTCAGAGCTTAATTCTGGAATGCTACGAAGGATGAAATCTTTTTTTGTTATACCTTCTTGTTTGAGGATAGAATCATAATCTTTGCCCTCTGTTAAGAAACCAATTAGGGGTAATATTTTTTTCTTGCTTTTTTCTGCCAATTTATTCCAGAGTTCACTTTGATATGCATGAATATAAAACCTTAATTCCTTCAAACCCAAAGATCTTAGAGACTTTACAAAATCGTTATTCTCTGAAGTCAAGTTTAATTCTGAACTAGCTTCCTTGAATTGTTTTTTAATTAATAATCTTCCAACCAATGCATTCTTTGTGCTGAATCTTTGCTCGCCAAAATAGTTTATCATTTCCTTCGGAGCAGAGAGTTTCTTTTCTAGGTCTCTTATTGTAATTATGAATTCATTGCCTTCTAGAGAGCCCAAGTAGATTCTGTCTTTCCCAGTGCCCAAGAATTCAAATTCAGTATCTTTGATTTTGAAATCGATTTTTTTAGGAGTAGAGATGTATTGGGTTGTTAAAGCATTGCGATCCTTATTGCCTGCAAAACCTATGTCTTTTGTTTTTAATCTAGAAGAAAGTTCTTTAATAATATCTAATGTATTCCAGTTCTTTTTTGTGAGTTTATAATATAAGTATTTGCCAGGCTCTAATTTTAAATTAATTATTTCTTTGACAATAAAATCCTCTGGTATTTGCTTTAGTTTCATACTTTCACATCATATTCAAAATAATCATCCCAGGGATTTTCAAGAGCCATCATTTGTTTATTGTTAAGTTTTTCAAAATATTTTCTAAAAGGGCGCATTGAATTACCATGAGCAGAAATAGCTACATTGACTTTTTCTTTTTTCATTAATTTAAGTAAATCCTTGAGGAATGCATTCACTCTTTTTTCTACCATTTTTAGGCTCTCGCCTTTTGGAGGCGGACTATCAAAACTTCTATGCCAGAGATCAAATTGTTTCTTGCCATACTCTTTGATTATTAAAGAATGAGAATGACCATTTAGTTTCCCATAATTTCTCTCAAGCATTCTGTCATCAGTAATTATCTTCTTGCACTCAGGATGAAATATTAAAACTTCTTTTAATGTATCTTTGGATCTTGATAAACGAGTCTGGAAAGCTATATCGATCTTTTTATTTTTTAATTTATTTCCAATTATTTTTGCTTGTTTGATTCCCAAAGGAGTAAGCCTAGAATCCTTCCAACCAGTAAAGCGCTTATCGCGATTGAAGTAACTTTGTCCATGTCTGAAGAGATATATTTTAAGATGCATTTCTTAGAAGAAGGATTAGAAATTTAAAAAGCTATCTCAAACATTCCAGTAAAGCTTGGTATAAAGCCTCATTCTTTTTTGGATTATATAGATCTTCCCTGACAAGAATTCTAGTTTACGAATGCTAATTTTCCTATTTTTCAATTTTTTCACGAAGGCGTTGGGCTACGACAACTCGAACAAAACGACAATAATAATTGAGGTCACTGAAACCATAAGCATAAGAGCTGAAGTAAAGACCGTTGAGACAAACCGCCCGCAATTCATCAGTAGAAACCTTTTTTTGAACCATAAAATTAGGATCCCCACTTTTTGAACTTATAATTCCAAGATATTGTTCATATAAATTTCCATCTTCTTCAAGTAAAGTTCTCCACCCCTTTTCCACAAATGTTTGTTCATCACTATCTAAAGTAGCATCTGCTTGATATTCATCATAACTCACCTGTAAGAATTTCTGATTAAAATTAGGATCGATATTAATCAACTCTGGGCATATAAATCTCAATTTCAATTTTGTAGTTTTTGCTTGGTAAATAATTCCACAGCAAGAGTTCAACCAAGTTTGAAATAATCTTAATCTCTCATCTTCGGTTCTTTGCGTTCCATCAGGATTTTCTAAAGTTTCAAAGTCATTCACTCTTGCTTCAATATTCTCTTTGAATGTCAATGGCCTGTAAATTCCATTCTGCAAAGCAAACCTTGAATGGCAATCATTCTTTTCTTGTTGGTATGCCTGTCTTAACGCATCCAAGCTTAATGCATAAGTAGGAAAAATATCCATCAATACATAATTCTTTTGAATATTAGTTCTTTCAAAGTAGCTCGAAGGATCTACTCTTCCATGATTTGGTCCGAGGAAATGTAAAGTTTTCATTTTCCACCACCAAAATTTTCGAGCTGATGTTGAGCTATGACGCGAACAAAACGACAATCATTATTGAGGTTATTGCAACCATCAGCATTAGAGTCAAAGTTAAGAAAGTAAATACAAACTGCCCGCAAATCATCAATTGGAATTGCTCGTTCTTGTGGAGTTTTTTTATCTGTATCATGAAGTAATTTTCTCATATCTATTACATATGAAGTTTCTAATCTTTTTTTTATTTCACGAGCCCTTTTTTTCCATTCTTTCAATTTGTCTGTTAAATTGGATGTCATTGTGATTTTTTATTACTAGAACAGGTTTATATACTTTACTACTCTAAAATAATAATTAATCTTTAAAGTTATTTATGGCACTGTCCTAATATCTATAGCTTAGGATTAACAGTCTTTTTGATATACCTAGCTTTTATGTTAATTCTGGGAATGTTAAGCGGAACTTAATTTTTTTGTCATCGGAGCCTCGGTGGCGATTGAACCGCTTGGAGCCGGAGGCGACTATATAAACTAAATTAGAAATCAATTTAAATGTAGTAAATTAAATGAAATTAATGGGGGATGTAGTCATAACTTATGAAATTCTGTATGAGATTCTTAGAAAAGAGAAGTATAGGGCTGAACTACAAAAGGTAGAGGATGAATTTTATGCGAATGTCATTAAATACTTGCAAGAGAAGTCTGCAATATTAGAAGCGCAAGCAAAAAAAAAGAGTGTGTTTGCATCAACAGAACTAGAGAAAACGCAGACACAATTAAAAAATGTCATTAAAATCTTGAAAGAATTATATGAAAAAAGGGAGAGCAAGATTGTGCAGTTTGCAATATTTTCTTCCAGGAGCCAGAATGTGCAGGATACTTCGTCAATGTTACCCGAGGAATATGCGTTGTATTGTGGAATCAAAGGGATGCTAGACTCTTACAGACAAGGAATACTGAATAATATTCTAGAAAATAAAATGCCAGAGATCAAACCCCTTGAACAACAGAAAGATTTAAAAACTGAGGAGAAAACAGATACAAAGTTAGTATTAGTGCTCAATGATGTGCCAGAGTTTGTCGGACCGGACTTGAGTGTTTACGGACCATACAAAGCTGGGGAAACACAAGAATTAACGCAGATGATTGCGGGAATGCTGATAAGCACAGGACAAGCAAATGAAACTTCCAAAGAAAATTAAAAGATATTGCCCAAAATGCAAAAAGCATACTGAAACTACTATTGCTGAAGCGAAGAAAAAAACTAGAAGTACAGCAAGACCTATGTCAAGAGGTTCTGATTCAAGAATTAAAGCAAGAGGAGATAGAAGAGGATTTGGGAATCATGGAAGATATTCAAAACCAGCCATATCAAAGTTTAAAATGACTGGAGCTAAAACATCTAAAAAAACTGATTTGAGATACAAGTGTAGTGTTTGCGGAAAAATACAAGTGCAACCAGTGGGAAAAAGAGCAAAGAAAGTGGAGTTTGTATAAAAATGGAACCTAGAGGAAATTTTATCAAGATTAAATGCAAGTGCAAGAATGAACAGGTTGTTTTTGACAGAGCTTCGAGTGAAATTAAATGCCTAGTTTGCGGAGAATTAATTGCAAAATCAACCGGTGGAAAAATTGCATTGGTTGCAAGGCCATTAGAAGATTTGAAGTAAATTCTTGACATTAAAAAGATCTAAGCTAGTTTAAAAGTAAATCTAACAGGAGGAAATATTAATTTCCTGAGAAAAACCAATTAAAGAAAAATATTAAAAAGCCCCGCCGGCGATTGAGGCGTTTGGAGCGTAGCGACTCAAAGTAAAGATTTTTAAAGAAGTAATTTTATTCTAATTTTATGTTTTATAAAAAGAAAGGCTTGCCGGAAGAGAATAGCATTGTATTGTGCACTGTTAAGAAGATTCTATTCCATTCAATATTTGTAGACCTAGATGAATACCTGAACCAGGATGGGATGATTCATATTTCTGAGATCGCTCCAGGAAGGATTAGGAACATCAGGGACTATGTTGCCGAAGAAAAAAAATTAGTGTGTCTGGTATTGAGAGTTGACAAAGAAAAGAGGCAGGTGGATCTTTCACTCAGGCGAGTGTCCATGTCTTTGAGGAATGGAAAGAACGAGGAGTATAAGCAAGAAGCGAAATCCGAAAAGTTACTAGAATTTATTGGGAAAGAATTAAAGACTGATTTGAAAGGGGCTTATGAGAGATTAGGGATAAAATTAATGGAGCATTTTGGATTATTGCAGATTGCGTTCAATGAGATTTCTGTGAATGGAATGGAAGCTATCAAAGAGTTGAACTTGAACAAGAAGGATGCGGAAGTCTTAGTGCAAATAGTGCAGGATAAAATTAAGCCAATAGAAGTGAATGTTGATTCCATATTAATATTAGAGAGTTTTTCAGAGAATGGCGTGGAGGATGTCAAAGAAGTGTTGAAAGCTGGGGAAGAGTATGCGAAGAAGAACGAGATCAAAATGAATGTGAGGTATATTTCTGCGCCAAAGTACGAGATTGAAATAAAAGCCAATGATTACAAAGTTGCTGAGGATGAGATGGAGAAAGTAATCAAAGTTATTTGCGAGGAGATGAAAAAAAAGAAGGGGATCTTTGAAATAGTCAAGAAAAAATGAGCAAAGAAATTCTATTCTGCAAGAAATGCGAAAAATTTACTATGAAAGAAAGTTGTTGCGAAGAAAAGACTACCAGTTTGAAACCTGCAAAATATTCTCCAGAAGACAAGTGGGGTCATTGGAGAAGAATCTATAAAAAAGAACAAGGAAATTTTACTTGACTACAAGATCCTGAAAATCCAAAAAAGGGACGATAAACTAATAAATAGAGGTTAATTATTCTTGAATATGAAGTTTGAAGTTGTACATTTAATCAAAGCAGAGATTAAGGAACCAATCTTAATTGAAGGCTTACCTGGCATTGGGAATGTTGGGAAGATTGCAATTGATTTTATTATTGAGAATATCAAAGCAAAGAAGATTATTGAAATTTATTCGAATTATTTCCCACATTCTGTTTTTATTAATGAGAAGAATTTGATTGATGTGCCTTGCATAAGTATCTATCATGCGAATGTGAACAAACAGGATTATTTATTGTTAAGCGGAGATGTGCAGCCTGTTGATGAGCCATCATGCTATGAATTCTGCGAGCTAGTGATTGAATTATTCAAAAATTATAATGGAA
Organism: Candidatus Woesearchaeota archaeon; assembly: GCA_964473075.1. Taxonomy (GTDB): domain Archaea; phylum Nanobdellota; class Nanobdellia; order SCGC-AAA011-G17; family GW2011-AR17; genus JAGVZZ01. The sequence goes on along the minus strand of CAYYMN010000002.1, from coordinate 23,605 downwards.
AAGAAATTATAACTCTGGGAGGAATAGGGTTGCAAAAGATTCCTAAAAAACCAAAAGTGTATATCACTGGAACTAATAAGAATCTGATTAAAACTTTCTCGCGCGTTAATGAAAAAATATTCGGTGTGGTTGGACCAATTCTAGGGGTTACTGGAGTTCTGTTGGGAGTAGCACAGAGGAAAAAAATGTCGGCAGTTTCTTTGTTGGCGCAAACATTTGCACATCCTGCTTACTTAGGAATAAAAGGTGCGAAAGAGATATTGCATGTTCTGAATGAGAAATATGGGTTCAAAATGAATCTGGATATGCTTACAGAAGAGATAGATGAAATGGAAAAAGAACTGTTGATGAGGACTAAAAGCATACAAGAGACATCAGAGAAACTAAATGAACCTAATTATTTTGGGTAAACTAGAAGTTGTTCTAAAAAATGATGAAGCTAATGGAAAATTATTTTAAAAAAAATAAATGTGATATAGTCAGGATTGAAGTTTTTGTTTCAAATAAAAAAGCTCATGGTTTTTATCAAAAAATGAATTATAATAATAGAATCATTGATATGATAAAACTAATATAAGAAGAATTATTAAAAAAATTTACTCAACATAAACCTTCAAATTTGTAATCTCAAAAGTTTCTAAAGGTTCTATAGTAATAGTATTTGCACCATCATCTACATAAGCAGTGATCTTGCGTTCATAACCCGAAGCATCAGTATTAATATCAAACGAGTATTCTTGGACATAAATAGTTGATTCTTTATCAGAAGTATCATCACCAAATGTTAACTTCAAATAAATATCTTTACTCCCAGAACTAATTTCTTGGTATAAATCATTATCCAAGTCAAACGAGAATGAAGGATAATCCTTGGCACTAGTCTTTTCGGAGATTGAGATTTCTTCAATATTATAATCACCCTCAGTAATTTCAAATTTCAAAGTATTACTTTCAGACAAATAATCTTCATCCAATGAAAGTTCCCTTTGGGTCAGGTATTCGCAGAAAACTTTGTCACTAAACATTTCGCGGTTGTTCATTGAAATAGTCAATATACCCTGTTCATTGGAATTGCAAGTAATAAAATAGTTCAAAACCACAGAGGAAACATCTCCAGGATCGTCAATAGAAAATGTCCTTGTTGCAACTTTGTCTTCAACCAAATAATCCTGAACAAGTTGTAAATCCTGCAAGAGATAATAATTAGGAGAAAAGATGTTCCAAGAAAAGCTAGTGGAAAATTCTAAATTGTTAGTTTCTGAAGTCAAGGCGTCCATTGGAAGTGTAATAGGCAAATCAGCAGAGTTTAATTCGGCATCATAAACTAATTGATCATTCAGCTTGATTCTTAATGGGCCTTTGAACTCGGAAGCAAAGAACAAAACACTAAGGCTTTCAAGTTCTTCTAAGTTATCAACAGTGAATTGGATATTTTTGTAATTATTGCCAAGGATACTTCTAGATATTGTGATTGAAGAAGCCAGAGCCTTTGAATTGGATTCAGTAGTAGAATATAATCTGATGGGCTCTAAAGAACGGGTATGAGAAGTGCTCTTTGAAGGGCTGACATAGCCAGGGGATTCAGACAATAAAACTTCACCATCAACATCATCATCATCATCAGTAGTTGTAGAGGTTTCTTCATCCAAAATTTCGTTTCTAACATCCTCTGGAAGCAGTATAACATATCCAAGCATACCAATAGCAAGAAGTAAAACTACAACTGTGACTTCTACTGCAGACTGTGCTTTCCCTCTCATAATGAGTAGGAATAACTTTAATAATATATAAACTTTTTCAATCTCAAAGATGAAGGTAATATTCCAGGATTTGAAGAAGGGAGAAATAAAAGTTCTAGTTCAAAGCCTAGATGACTTATGGTATCTTGCACAGATCATTGAGGAAGAAGATTTGGTTTCAGGGATGACTTCTAGGAAAATAAAGATAGGGAGCGATGAGAATGCGAAGGTTGTGAAGAAGAGTGTACATTTAGAGATAGAAGTAGAAAAGGTTGATTTTAGCATGTATGGAAACTCGCTGAGGATATCTGGGAAAGTCAAAGTTGGACCAGATGATGTGCCACTAGGTTCATATCATACCTTTGATGTGGAAGAAGAAAGTGTAATAAAAATTACTAAAGATAAAAAAATCACCGTAGCAAACTGTTTGGTAAATTT
>CAYYMN010000002.1:0-21418 GCA_964473075.1 Candidatus Woesearchaeota archaeon | reverse complement strand
ATGAGAAAACTAAGAAAAACTAAGAAAACTAACTAAAAATTACTAAAGATAACTGGGCAAACTATCAATTACAAAAAATCAAGGATGCACAGGAGCATGGAGATAAAATTTTGATTGTTACTTTAGAGAGGGATGAAGCAACATATGCGCTCTTAACTAACTCCGGATACAAAATAATTGCAGAAGTTGAAGGGGATGTTGAAAAGAAAGGGATTGAAAATAAAAAAGAGAAAGAGTTTTTTTCTGAGGTTGCAAAGAATATTGAAGAATATGATCAAAGGTATAACCCCACTAATATAATAATAGCGAGTCCAGCATTCTGGAAAGAGGATTTGTATAAAACAATCAAGAAAAAACAGCAGGGCATCGCTAGTAAAGTAACTCTTGCGACTTGTAATACCACCGGTGTCAATGCAATAGAAGAAGTATTGAAGCGAGACGAGGTCAAACAGGTATTGAAAAAGGATAGGACCACAAGAGAAACTAGCCTAGTTGAAGAATTGTTCAAAGAAATTGCGAAGAATGCGAATGCAGCATATGGGTGGATGGAAGTAAAACAAGTTGCAGAGGCGCATGCAGTGAAAATACTTTTGGTTACTGACAAGTATATCAAAGAGAAAAGAGAAAAAAAAGAGTACAAGGAATTGGATATGATTATGAAAGAAGTAGATAGAAACCAAGGTGAGGTGCATATTATTTCTACCGAACATGAAGCAGGAAAAAGGTTGCATGGGCTCGGGGGCATTGGGGCTATATTAAGATACAAATTATATTAATTTAGGAAGAAATTTCAAAACTTTTGGTTGGGCAAGAATTAAATCCAGAATAAATTTTGTGGGATAGTCACGACTTTTTGTTTCCAGGATTCTTTTTACTTTTGTTGTGGAGAACAAATTGATAAGCTCGTTGTAATCTTCAGGAGAGAATTTGTCCAGAGTTTTTCTTATTAACAAACTAAGGTATAAATCACGATTAAGATATTTTTTACACAATTTAGGATAGTTGTTGTAATCCTGAGCGAGAAGCTTTGCAGCTTTAAGACCATGCACGATACCGCCGAAAGAAGTGGCCTTGACCTGAGTAGCAGCATCACCGACTAGAGAAACATTTCCGCTTTGAAGAACTTGTTTGGGGTTATAGATAGGAATTAATCCAGACTCTTGAGAAATAATTTTTGCCTTGGGAGCTCTTTGGGATAATAATTTTTTTATGTGTGAAGTTGGATTGTTGTATGCGACGACGCCCACTCGTGCAGTAGATTCATTCTCTGGAACTAACCAACCAAACATTCCTATGCCAAGCCAGAATTCGACGAGATCTTTTTCACAAGGAACTTTCAAAGTAAACTGATGACCTGTAACAAACTTGCGATCACACCAAAGACCATTATTTTTTGCAACCCTTGATAATGGACCATCAGCACCGATTATTTTATCTGTTTTAATATTGATTCCATTAATCTTTACTTGCTTGTCACCATTAGATTCATACTTAGATCCAAGATGATATACTGCCCCACGAGCTTGAGCCAAGCCTGCAAGATATTGATCAAACTTTTTTCTGTCGACGATTAAATCTGGTTTTTTGAAGGTTATTAAAACTGAATTACCTTGAGGAGAGTAAATCCTTGCATGATTAATTTTGTTTACTAAAAAAGATTTGTCTAAAGGAATAAACTCTTCTAATTCAGAAGTTACTATTCCAGTACATTGAACAGGATGACCAATTTCTTTATGCTCTTCAAAAACTTGAACATCATGATTGTTCTTTGAAAGCAAATAAGCAAGGTAATTTCCCGACGGGCCAGCACCAATTATTGAAAACATCCAAAAAAATATATCTAGAGAGTTTAAAAAAATTTGGGAATAATAATTTTAGATAAACAATTTCAAAAATAGAAAATGAAAAAGTATATAAACAAAGTAGATATAAGATTAATTAGTAATATTAATAAAAAAAGAGAGGTGAAATTAAATGGCAGCAAAGAAAAAAGCTAAGAAAAGAAAATAAATTTTTATTTTCTTTTTTTTACGATAAATTTTTAAGTTCTATGTGATTATGTTGTTTTATGGTCGAGATTTTGTTTGGGATCTTATTGTTATTGGGGTTAATTTGGGGGAGTTATTTTGATTTAAAGAATAGAGAGATTCCAGATTATTTGAGTTATTCAATGATTACCGGGTGTTTAGGGATAAGTTTAATTTATTCTTTAGTGAATGGATTTGAATTTTTGTTATTCTCAGTATTAGGAGGAATAATTGTTTTTTGTTTGGGATATATATTCTATTATTTCAAGCAAGTCGGTGGTGGAGATGTAAAGATTTTTACAGCCATAGGAATAGCATGTAGTAATTTTTATCTAGGAAGAATATCAATGTTAATAGTATTTGGTGTAATTTTGTTGGTTATTGGAGGAGTGTATTCTTTGATTTGGGGAATAGTGTTATTATTTAGGAATAGAAAGCAAGGATTCATTGAATTGAAAAAATTGTTAGTAGAACGAAGGTTCACAAGAAGAATTATCATTATAATTTCATTAATCCTAATCATAATAGGGTTCTTTACCGAATGGAAAATGAGATTGTTAGTTTTAATGCTGGTCGTGTTGATATATTTGATATTCTATTTGGATATGCTTGTGAAAGTTATTGAAAAGTTACATTTTGTTAAAAAAATTAAAGTTTCTGATCTTACTGAAGGAGATTGGTTAGCCAAGGATGTTATCGTGAATAATCAGAAGCTAATTTCAAGAAAAGAACCAGAGATAGAAAAGAAGCATATTGAACTTTTGAAGAGGCATAATGTTCATGAAATCTGGATAAAAATTGGAATCCCTTTTGTTCCTGCAATATTAATCTCTTTTGTAATTGCTATTGTTATTTATGGAATCCTTGGATGAGGATCGATAAAAGTAGACTGGGGCTTAACTGGTTTAGGTTTATCCTTGGGGATCTTTTTCTTTATTAATTCTAATACAGAATCCATTTTATTATCTGGAAACTTTTGGTGATCCCAGCCGATAGAAACTTTGTCCTTTTCTTTCCTAGGGATAATATTGATCAGGACATGAGGAGAAGTTTGGCCTGCTGAGGAACCATTATTTATTAGAATGTTTGTTGAATCACAGAGATTTGCGTCGAGCAAGGCTTTTGAAATCTTGTTTGCAACCAAAAATAGATGCTGAATAATATTCTCAGGAACCTCTTGCAATGAATCATAGTGTTGTTTGGGGAATAAAATGGTATGACCTTCATTCGCAGGGTTAATATCCAGGACTGCAAGAACTTTTTCATCATCAAAGACTTTTCTCACTGGGATTTTCCCCTCAGTCATCAGACAAAAAGGACATTGCTGCTTTCCTATTAGTTGCTCACGCTCTTCTTGAGGGAGTTTAGAAATAATTTCTTTTAATTTGATTTGCTGTTCTTCTGGTGATAAGGAAATTAACTCACCTTTAATTGCTTCTATTTGTTCTGGTGTTAGCATGAATTAAATAAATATTAAAAGAATAAAAGGTTTTCTATTAAATTGAGTCGCCTGATGAAAATAACTACAGACTAAATTGATGTTATATGTTAGGAAGGATAATAGTTACTGCACAACAAAATATGGTTAATGGAATAATTGGAATATTTTTCTTTGTTGAGAATATATTTTTAGACAACAAAAGCACTAATCCAAGACGCCTACTCAGCCTGGCTGGCGATTGAAGCCTTTGGAGTGAAACGACTCAATTAATTATCCGATAGCCCTTCTGAAATCTATAACCCTTGCATTACCAACTTCTTCTAATTCATTAAGAGCTTCTTCTACAACATCCGTGCCTTGTTTTTCATCAATGATAAAAATAAACTTTAATGCTATCAACCCAAAAGCAATCGGCTCTTCCGAAACTCTAATCTCTCCAACATCGCCGTAAGTTTTTAGAATTACTTCCTTGACTTTGGTTTCTAATAATTTTAAATCGATTTCAATAGATTCAGGCATGACCTGCACAGTGATTCCAGCTTTTGCCATTTTAATTCGGCCCTTCAAAGCCACACTGAGGACAGGTATATTTTGTAGCCAGTTCCCGACTATGATACGACCTTATAATATCAGCCTGACCGCACTTAGGGCACTTAAAAATTACAGAACCTTTATCATTAGTTAATTCGGTCTTACTTGCAGAGCATCTTAAGACTTTTTCCATAGAAAATAAGAAAATTTAAGTGTTTATAAATGTGTAGGATTCCGTCAATACAAGAAAGTTTAAATATTCACATCAAAAAACATTTTATTATGAATGGACCAAGAATTCAGGGAGAATTAAATATTCAAACTTTTTTGGGATATAGTTGTGAAAGTAAAAAGGTATATTCTGGTAGGATTATTGGTTTATCAAATGGAAAGACAATGGAGACTTGGGGGTTTGATAATGGTCTTATTGGAGTTTTAACTTATACTCTAATGGCTAATGGAATTGTGTTAGGAAGATTTAATGATGGGATATTTGAAGAAGATTCAGAGAGAACAAGATTGGCTAGGGAAAAAATCAAGCTCGTGGCACCAAGGATATTTTTCAAGGGAACATTTTTTGTCCAAAAAGTTGATGGGGTGGAAGAGCTAAGGTATGAACCATTAAATCATATTGCTGAAAGATACGGAACGGACGATTATTTATTTGGAAACGAAGTTGCAGTAAAATTTAGAAAGGAATTTCTAGGGGATAAAAAATACAATGAAAGAGCATTTTTAGATGAAATTAGAAATGGAAACATTAGCTGGTTTGAGAAAGCACCCACAAAAGAGCATACAAAAAATAGAAAAAGTGAAAGCGAAAGAAGAAGATCGGTAATGACAGGAAAAATCAGATTATTCAGACTTGAAGAGTTGATCAGAGAAAGGCAAATTTTATAATTGAATATAGGTTTTTAGAATCAATGCTCCTGTAGTATAGCCTGGATAGTACATGGCCCCGCGAAGGCTGGGACTTGGGTTCGAATCCCAACAGGGGCATGATATTTTTACTAAAAACATATATTAAAAAATATTATAAACTCTTAGATATTTGTAAAAGAAAATGGAAATAAAAATACTTTTGCTATTGTCATTATTAATTCTTACATTTGGTTGTTCTTCTGATCAAGCACAAGAAAATAATTCTACTTATGGAAACGATGATTTAAGTTCCGAACAAATTCCTACTGAATCAAGTGAAGAACAAGCTTTTCAAGAAATAAAAGGCGAAGGAGGATTTTGGAGCAAGGAAGATTATCCAGAATTGATGCAAGAAGGAATTGTTAAGATTGAACAATATAGAGGATGGCATACTTATGAAGATGTTTCTGGATTAAGAATCTTAACTGAGATTTTTCAAGAAGACAAGGACATCATAGCAAAACAATTTTTTAGATTTGAAATAGATAGAGTTTATTTCACTGATAATACAAGCATATTTTACCTTTATTCCATTGATGGCTTCCTATATTATTTTTATGATGATTTTGTTGTGAGCCTGGATGATTCTGGAATAAGAGGTGGGGATATTATTGGTCCAGTATCTTTTTCAATTTCAGGCAGTCCAAATGAACCTCATAAAATCGGATCTGTAGAAGAAGATGGCAACTACCAACTTTTTTTGAACCCAACATATTACACTGATGATTTTTGTATAGAGACTATATCCGCAGATGGTCAAGATAAATCCATTTGTTTTAACGGTCAAGTTATTGGAGGAGGAACATTTAAAGATTGCCAAGGATTTGTTATATCAGATGGAGCTTTTGAATCTGCCAGTTCCTGTCTTGTTTATGTTAATGAAGATGGTTCAATGACTGGTGAAGCATACGATTATGACTTATATGAAGATGATGAAGAATTTAGTACGCGCTATACTAGAGAAAAATGGGGAGTTTATCCATTAGATAATTTCAAATATGATGATGAAGTTCTTGATGAATATTCTTCTGAAGAGGATTCCAATTTTGATTCTTGGTTGACTTCTTTGTAATTAGTAATAACCTTAATTTTACTCACTACACCCCATTTTATCAACTAACTTCTTTTCTGCTTTTTTTGTAAAATTATAGCATTTACATTCTCACTATAGATTCACACATATTCAAAAACTTAACAAAATAAAACATCCAAAAAATATTTTCCTAATTTCAATTTAAACATAGCTCATAAACATTTCTTTGAATAAGTTTTTTTGTTGTCTGAAAACTAAGTAAATCAAAATTCTTATAAAGAAAAGTAGCTCAATTAATTAATATGAAATTGAATCATTTAGTAATTTTATTAATTGGATTGATTCTTGTAAGTAGCTGTTCTAATACTTCCGAAGATCCACAACAACCTTCAATATCTGAAGAACCTTCATTCACACCCCTCTCAGAAAGTATATCATTCTCCCAAACAGCACTTAAATTAGAAAATCCAATGGCTGGGATTGCTGCATTTAATATTGAAGATACACTTTATCTGCTCACTTTTACAGACTTAGCAACAATGTATAAACTCAGTGCCAACGAATTAAGTAAAATATTAGATGGAAAGGATTATGGTTTTATAAAAAGAGGATCTTTCAATGTTGAAGTTGTTGATGACAAGGCATACATAATTGGTGGAGCTGTTGATAAAAAAGTAACTGGATGCACTGCAAAGGTAAGCACCGGAGCCGAATATGATTGTTCAACAGATGAAGTTTGGGTCTTTAATCCATCTGACAATAGTTTAACACAAACAATCTCTATGAAAAATGCCCGTGAGGTTTTAGCTTCAGGAGTAGTAGATAAAAAAATATTTGTGATTGGTGGATGGTTTCCAAATTCTGAGAATAATAATGAAGAAACTGTTGAGGTATTTGAAAACAATGAATGGAATGAGGTTGAATATTCTGGGACATACTATCCTGTAAGGAGTGCAGCCTATGCAGCAGTTGATAAAAAAATATACCTATTTGGCGGGTGCTTGAAAACTGATGAAGAAAATCAAAAGACCTTCTCTTGCGATACACAATATACACAGATATTTGACACTGAAACAAATACATTCTCACAAGGTACAAAGATGCCTTTGGCTGGGAGACATTTTTCAGGACAGCACACAGCCGTTAGAGGAAAGTATATTTATGTTTTTGGGGGAGCAGCTGCGCTTAGCAGTAATATATTCGATGACATAGCTGTTTATGATACAGAAACCGATACTTGGCTAGTTCTCGACGAGAAGCTAACAATTGAAAGAAAAAGTACCGGGGCTACAGTTCTCTTAGACAAGCTTTGGATTTTTGGGGGGATAACCTGCGAACCAAAAGGAAAGTGTCCTGTAGATGGGGGAGATAAAAAAGCAACAGACTCCATTGAAATGGGAAGTTTTGTATGAATTATATTGTCAACCAATCTAGTTTGTGATTCTTATTAATTCCTTCGGCTCCAAACACCTCAGTTGCCGGTGAGGCTGTCTCACAATTCACAAAATTACATATCAATAAACTATAGAAGTATGAATCCTATTAAAAAAAGGGGGTTCAAATCGCAAAATAGAGTAAAGAAAAGTTGTAAAAAATAATTGTGACACAACCTGCGGTGAGGCTGAGTAGGCGTCTTTGTATCGTCGAAAAAAATAAATATTTTGAAGGTTATAAAATTAAAGTAAATATCACAGAGGAACTTGGTTGAAGTATAGAAAAATATATATTTGACTTTGCTATTCTTAGGTTAGTGGTAAAGAGAAGAATTTGGTTTCTTTATTTGGTTTTGTTGTTGGGCTTTATAAAAAAAACCTATTGAAGAAAATAAATTAAATATACCTTATGTTGAGATTAAATTAAGGTCTTATATTGGTGAATGGGTTGTGTAGTAAAAGATTCTAGAGTAATTGGGCATGATAGTGATTATGCAGGAGCTTTGGATATGGCTGAGAAGAGTCCTTATTATTCAGAATTATGTGTTACTTTTATCGTGACTGAAGGTTTGTTTAATCATTCTAGTCTTGAAGATTATTTAAAACAATTTTAATTTCTAAAATATTTATTCTTTGAGAAGTTTTCTTTTCTCATTAAAAACAACCACATCATTAGAATTAAAAGCATGAACACTGTATAAAACTCCATCCAATCTAAGTTCCTGAAAAGGAGAAGTAAATTTTAATGCAAGTGTTGAGATTTCACTTAATTTTCTGATTAAATCCCCTAAATTGAAAGTACCTATTAAGCAAAAAGAATCTTTTTCTTGGAGGAGAAGTGCATATTGTCTCTTATTATGATCATACTCAAAACCTGCTGGGTAAAGAACTACTGGATGGTAAACAGGAATCTGCATAGATAATCAAAGAAAGACTTATTTAAAAGAATATAGAAAGTAAAAAAATTATTTTGCATCAACAATCCCTTTCTCAGTTATTCTGAAAATTGCTTCACCATCAGCCAAGTATGGACTATCAACCAACTTTGCAACCCTTGTATCGCCCTTTCCACGACGGAGATAAATTCTGGTGTTTGAATTGTGTCCCACTATGTTACCCCCAATTGGTGCTGTCGGATCGCCAAAAAAAGTATCCGGCTTAGCCATGACCTGGTTTGTTACATAGACACAAAGATTGTACTGGTCTGCAATTTTCATCAATGCATGCATGTGCTTGTTGATTTTCTGTTGTCTATCGGCAAGGCAACCCCTTCCACAAAATTCACTACGAAAGTGAGTCATTAAGGAATCAACAACGATTAATTTTACAGTCAACTGCTCCTTTTCAATCAAGTCTTCAACTTTTTCTGCACACATCATTTGATGATCAGAGTTGAATGCTCTTACCACCTTGATATTGTGCAAGATTTTCATGGGATCCAAATTATTGTTCTCACAAATTTCCTTGATCCTCTCTGGACGAAAAGTGTTCTCAGAATCTATCCAAATTACATAAGCTGTTGGCTCGCCCTCTTCATTCAAAAACAAACCATTAATTGCTAACTGATGCGCCAAAGCCGATTTTCCGGATCCAAACTGCCCATAACATTCAGTTATTCCACCAGATTCCATGCCCCCATTGATCATTGCATCAAATGATTTAGAACCAGTGGGAACACGAATAATATTAGCCCTTTTTTCTAAAAGCTCAACACCTGAAGTAAAACCCATTTCCAGGTTATTTCTGGCAGTGTTAATCATTTTTCTTGCAACTGCCTCGCCAACACCAGCACACTCGACTAATTCCCCTGGACTTGCCACTGCAACAGACATTAAATTATTGTAGCCTGCTTCTCTAAGCTTCTCTGCGGTTGCTGCGCCTACGCCTGGTAAGTCATCAATTGAAAGCTCCTTTTGTTTGTTCATTTTCTCCCTCCAAGAGCAGATGTTCCTGTGCCTTTCTTAATAACACCAAGATCCGCTCTATGTCCTGTTTTCTTAGATGGAGCCTCTGGTCTCGAGAAAGATTATTATGGTCTTTCCATGTTTTTCTGATTGTTATGGTCTGATAACCAACAACACCACCATCCTCGAAATCCTTCTCGTTTTCCCAGATGCTCAATTCAAAGTTCCCTGATTTTATGCTTTTTAGTAGCCTTGACATCTTTCTTTCCTCCTATACTAAGTTTCATTTAAAAACCCTGCGCGCGTCCATGTCCGCTGTCCGGGGCTTTGTATATATATAAGAGGACATTTTATTTAAAGATTTGGTGGCTTTATATGCGTTGTTTATAAAAAACCGGAAGATTTGCGGAAATTTGTGGTGAAGCTTTTTTAAGCGATTTTTTTAGAATTAACTTATGAAGTATTATATTGATACATGCATCTGGCTGAATCTAATCAAAAGAGAAGCCAAAGGAAAAAAATTGTTTTGGAAGTTTGCGCAAGAGTTTATTGAACAGCATAAGAACTCTGAATTGCTTATTTCCTCTGCAGTTTTAAGAGAATTAATTGAACATCAAATTTCACCAAAAGAACATCTCAAAAAATATAATTTGCATTTACTACAAAATTTACATGAAGATTTCTGTAAAGCTAGAGAGATTGAATCAAATTCAAGATATACAATTAGTTTTTACGATTGCATGCATATTGCTATCTGTTTGAGACTAAATGCCACTTTAATTACGAGAGATTATTTGTTAATTCAAGAAGCCAAAAAATATAATGTTTTTGCAACTGAACCAGAAATATTACTCTATTAACTTATTCAACTCATCAAGATATTTTTTAATTTCTTCAGGAGTTTTAATATTTTCTACTTCTCGGGATAATTTTTTTCGTATTTCTCTAACTTCTTTTACAGAATCGCCTTTGTTGGGTAATAGACCAATGAGTTTACCAATAGTTTGCTCAAATCTCAATTTATTTCTAATATAATCAGATTTATTTTCATAATTTCCATTCTTAACCTCAACCTCAATTTCTTGAATGAGCCTTTTAGGGAGTCTTACTTGGATTGTTTTCATTACCATTGTAGTGCAATTGTAGTACAGCTTAATAAAACTTTCTTTGAAAAAACCGGAAGATTTGCGGAATTTTGTGGTGAACCTTTTTTAAGCGATTTTTATGAAATGGAATTATGAATAGATATTATATTGATACATGCATCTGGCTGAATCTGATAAAAAGAGAAGCCAAAGGAAAAAAATTATTCTGGAAGTTTGCGCAAGAGTTTCTTGAACAGCATAGTGAATTGATAACTTCATCAAAGATAATTCATGAACTTGAAAGTAAAGGCATTGATTCAAAGGAACTTCTTGAAAAGCATAATGTAAAGATTATAGAAATTATTTCTGAGGATCTTGCTCAAGCTAGAATAATTGAATCAAATTCTCATTATTTAATTGGATTTTATGATTGCATACATCTTGCTATTTGTTTTAGACTAAATGCTACTTTGATTACAAGAGATTATTTGCTCATACAAGAAGCTAAAAAATATAAGGTTTTTGCAACAGAACCAGAAAGATTACTTTACTGAATTATTCATTTCATCAACTAGTTTTTGGATTACTTTAGGATCATCAAGATTAAGTTTTTTTATTTTTTCAGAATCTCTTTTTCTCATTTCTCTAACTTCTTTAACAGAATCGCCTTTGTTGGGTAATAGACCAATAAGATCACTAAAATCTCTTTTAGAACTTAATTGCTCTTGAACTGATTTTTGTATTTGTATTGCTTTCATACAATTGGATTATTATTACTAACTAATAAAACTTTCTTTGAAAAAACCGGAAGATTTGCGGAATTAATTTAGTCGCTTCGCTCCAAACGCCTCAAATGCCGGCGAGGCTTAAACTATTCGTTGAAAAACATTAAACTTATTATTTTGAAGTAGCAAAAAGTTTATAAATAATTGATTTCGGTTTTAAAGTATGAAAAAACTTACCTTATTGATTCCATGCTACAATGAAGAAAAAGGAGTAGGCAAAGTCATCGAAGAACTCCCAAGAAAAAAATTGAAAGCTTTAGGGTATGATACAGAAGTAATTGTAGTGGATAATAATTCTAAGGATAAAACAGCTGAAGTGGCGAGAAAAAAAGGGGCAAAAGTATTGTTTGAAAGGAAACAAGGAAAAGGGAATGCAGTGAAGACTGGGTTCAAAGCAATTAAGAACTCGGATATTGTTGTGATGATTGATGGCGATAATACTTACAAGACTTCAGAGATTCTAAGGCTTATTGAGCCCATTGATAATGATTTTTGTGATGTGGTCATTGGTTCAAGACTTTCCGGGAATATTGCTGAGGGGTCGATGCCTTTTTTTAATCGATTTGGGAATTGGTTGTTTACATTCCTAGTGCGCGTGGGTTATCAAGGGAATGTCACTGATGTTTGCACTGGTTATTTTGCTTGGAAAGGGTCTAAGTTGAGAGAATTGAGAAAATATATTGAATCTAATGGTTTTTCTTTGGAGATGGAAATGGTTACAAAGATGGCCAAATTGAAGTTCAAGATTATTTCTGTGCCAATCACTTACAAAAAAAGAGCTGGAGAGACGCACTTGAATCCAATAAAGGATGGGAAAAAAATTATCCATGCCTGGGCTAGAAACCTATTCTGGAAACCTTATACAAACTAGGAGAATAAATGATCATCAGTGAAATAATTATTGGATTTTGGAAGCATAAGGAATTTATTTTCTTCAATAGTTTAATTCATATATTTGTGGGAGTGTTTGTTGCTTCGAGTATCTTTCCATTCCTGAACAATAAATACAGAGCAAGGTATAATTATATCCTATCAGTGTTTTTCCCGGCAATATTCGGATCAGTATTCCCTGATATGATGTTCATTATTTCAACTTTGATTAAAAATAGATCTTTGAATGGTTTGTTTTATTTATTGTCTCATGGAGGAGAGGTATATTCTTCGTTCCATTTTGCATTCCCGATTATATTAGTCGTTCCTTGCACAGTATTCTTTGTGATGATATTCAATAAAATATTCCGAAAGAAGTTTGATGAGTTTGGTTGGGGTGGGTTGATATTAATGAGCCTGATTGCATTGAGTTGCGCTTTGTTTCATATATTTATGGATCTAATTGGATTCTAAAAAATGACTCTTGATGAAATAACAATTGAAGCAGGAAAAAGATTTGGTATATCATTAGCAAGCTTGGTCATTGGAATCAGCTCATTTGAAATGTATGCCAAGGCTGAAGAATCCGCAGGAAAATATATGATGGTTATCGGTGGAGTATGTATTGCAACTATCCTCTATGAAGCTTATATGATCTGTGGGTTATGCGAGAAATTAGAGAATAGGATAGATGACTAACAAGTAAATGTAATTCTGTGGCAATGTGTTTAATAATTAAATGAAATAATTTTCGGGGGCTAAGTAAGATAACTTTTATATACATCAAACAATATATCTAAATAATGCAATATAAAATCAAAGAAACTGTACTTCTTGTAGTTGATATTACTAATGGTTGTTGTCATCCAAAATGTGAGATTAAAAAATGGAACATCTCTTTCAACAAAATTCGGAAAATGATTCCAAATCTCAAAAGGTTTATCTCACAATACAGAAATGCTGGTGGACAAGTAATTTTTGTCAATTGCACTCCTTGGAAAAAAGAATTTTTAGCTAAGAATGTTGTTGAATTATACAAAGATCCAAAATGTAGATATTATTCTTCTGATAAATCTGGTTTCAGCGAAAAATTCTTTGAATTAGAACCACAAAAAAATGATTTTATTGTAACCAAAAACACTTATGATGCTTTTACAAATCAAAAACTCGACAAATTTCTGAAAAAACAAAGAATAAGATATGTTGTTGTTGCGGGTGTTTTTGGTGATGGATGTATAGAGTCAACAATCCAAGGAGGGTTTTCGGCAGGATATAATTTTATTATTCTGAAAGATCTAATTGAAACAACTGACAATGAAATTAGACAAAAATTACAAACATCATTGAAAGAATACACTTGGCCAATTCAATTTGGCAAGACAATCAATTCAAAAAGTTTCTTTGATTTTGTGAATTAGAACCCTCCCAGAAAATTACTCAAGCCATGCTGCGCTCTTGCTTCACTTTATTACGTTTGGGTCGCTTAACAAGGTAACGATATTTTTTGTTTCTTTCTTCTTCAATAAGACCAAAATTTATAGAATCATTCTGAGATTAGAAAGAATTATCAAAATACAAGACGCCTACTCAGAGCCTGGCTGGCGATTGAAGCCTTTGGAGCGTTAGCAACTATCAAAACTTGAGTTTCTGAATTTAACTTATAAACACCTCTTCAAACTTTTCAATTCTAATTTTCTTATTTTCTATAAGAACTATTTCTTCAATCATTTTCTTGTTAGTTTTATCAGTAAGAAATTCGCAACATTCTCCAATGGTCATTTCTAACTTAGCTAGAAACATAAACAAAGCTAAAAATGCATATGCTACTGCTACAAGAATCGCATGACGAACGATTCCTTCTTTTTTTCTAAAGAAAGCACTTGCAAATCCTAAATTTTGTTTAATGTCTCTATGAAAAGTTTCAATTTTCCATCTTTTTTCGTAGGTTTTTAAAATTTCTTCAGCTGATTCTTTTGGATTTGATGAAATAAGACATACTGAATTTTCTTGTAATTTATCTTAATTAATTTCATGCGAAATGACTAATCGCATGAGGGGTAACTTAGTTAATCTAACTTGTTCTACCCACAGTCCATATGTCTTATCATCAATCTTTTTTGTATGAAGTTTTTTTAATCTTATTTTTTTAATTAACCAAGATAATGATTCCCAATTTCTTTTTTTGAATCTTTTTATGTTTCTATTTGCTTTAATTGCACAAACAACTCTTATCGTCGATTTTAAGCAAATCTTAATTAAATTATGATCTGAATACCAAGAATCAAAAATAATCGTATGGATTTTTATTTGAGCTAATTCAATTTTTGAAATTAGATTCTTAGCCATCTCAATCTTTGAATTAGTATTCTTAGAATAGAGCTCAGGAAAGATAGGTAATTGCAAAAATGGGGTGTATAATATTGCCGTGAAAAATTGATGGCCTTTTATGAAAGAATTAGAAGTATGATCAAAATGATCTTGAGATTCTTCTATATGTTCACCATCATGCGGAACAAGAGTATCATCAATAATTAGAAAAATATCTTGACCTCTAAAAAGATAACGAATCTTTTTAAAATATTTCTCTTCAAGCAACTCTTTTTCGAATTTTGCATCAATTAAAATTCTATTTAATGCAGAGGAATACTTTTCATCTGCACAAGATGCTGAAATTTTTCTTACTGTTTTTTTGGCTAAACTGATAAGTCCAGATAAATAATTACCAACATGCCTAAAACCACCTTTTGTAAAGGTTTTTTTAGCAAAACTTAAAAGTTTAGGAATCTCCCTTATTTTACTTAAAATCATCCCATAAACACCCCTCTTTCCTAGTTACAGAAAGAGGAGGGATGATCTTTTAAGTTTATTTATAAAGGAAATTCAGAAACTCAAGAAACAATAAATAACCTAAAATGGTATAGGAATGCTTATTATGGAATTTCAAGCCTTTGTTCTATAATCGGATTAAGTTATGCTTTTGATCATGATCCTAATGAACCAGTTTCTATAATTACAATGTCATGTTATTTTTTTGGAGCAGGATTGTCTTTTGCTGAAGGCTATAGATATTCTAGACAAATAAGAAATTTAGAAAACAGAGTAGGAGAAAGAAAGAATATTTAGAGCGGGTGGAATAGATTTAGCTTTGATTAGAAGTTTTTCTCAAGCAACCATTTCCAAACTGGTTTAATTAAAATAGATTTATCATTCAATATAATCTCATCTTCTTGATCAAGAGTAAGAATCAAACCCTCATTAAGATTGTATTCATTCAGAGCTTCAATTAACCCTGCTATCTCCCGCTTTTTTGTTTCAGGACGATTCATGTTCAGACTAACTTGGATTGCTTTTGTTATTTTTAGACCTTCTTTTATTACAAAATCACATTCATAATTCCTAGAATGATAATAAACTTCAAAGCCTTTTCTAATTAATTCAATAAACACTAAATTTTCCAGTCTATTTCCCATATTTTCTGAAAAATTAAATGCAATAGTCTTAAGAAAACTGTTATCCAAAACATAAAATTTTGATGAGGAGGTTTTCTGGGCTTTTATAGAATAATCAAACTTATTTATTGTAGAAGCTATAAAAACATTTTTCAAATATTCAATATAGTTCTTGATCATACTCAAACTTTTTATACTTGAAACTTGTTTTAAAGTTGAATAGGAATAAATTTTGCTGGCATTAGAAAAAAGATACAAAATAAGATCATTAAGCTCTTTTACTTTTTTTATTTTATATCTCTTAATTACATCTTTATTTAAAATATCCTCAAAATATTGCTTTGACAAAGACAAATCATCATTTCTTAGCACTAAAGGAAAACCGCCTTTCTCAAAGTATTCATTGAATGCCTTAGAGACTGATTTCTTATCTTCAAGAGAAATTCTTTTGAACAACAAAAATTCTCTGAAAGAAAATGGATAAAGCTTGATTATTTTGTTTCTTCCAGTTAAAAAAGTTGAAATTTCTGAGCTTAAGAGGCTTGAATTTGAGCCAGTAACAAAGACTTTATTGTTTCTGGAGTAAAGATTATTCACCCATCGCTCCCATGAAGGAATATTTTGTATTTCATCCAAGAGATAGATATTTACATTGCCATATAATTCTGAGACTATTTCTTCTATATCTTCAAAATTTTCTACTTTGAAATCAGTAAATCTTATATCATCAAAGTTTATGTAAATGAATTTGGCTTTCAGTTTTTTTGAAATAATTCTTAAAAGCGAACTTTTGCCACATCTTCGAATTCCAGTTATGATTATTATTTCATTGCCTTTGAAATATTTTTCTAGAGAAACCTCTCTGTCAATAAGATCATGAATTTGGTTGAACAATTCCTGCTGCTCCTGTAAAACCTGCTTTAATTTTTCCTTTTCCATGGTTATTTCTTAGACCTGAAGGTTTATATACTTTTCTTTGCCAGTTAATAAGTCTTTATAAACTCTTATCAAGTGGGAAAGAAAAGCCTTTTGCGAATATGATGCCGGTAGGCTTTGAAACCTGCTTTTAGCTATTACCAATTTACTGGCGAATTTACTACAACAATCTTTTGCTTAGCCTAAACTCAAACCCATTCAAATCCCTAACAATAATCAATCTTTCAGTCAAATCTTCATTAACAAAACTCTCAATATAATAATCTTCATACGAATTCACAGGCATTCCATACTCGCTATCTAATTCTCCAACAATAACCAGGATCTCATTAAAATTAATATCATAATCCTCTTTAATTTCATTCATATTAACCGAACCTTCATTTTTAATTTTTCCAATTGAACCCACTTCAACAGAAACTTCTTCTTCCAAAAGAACCTGGATCTCAAACTTAGAAGCTTCAAATTCAAACTTTGTATTCTCCAGCACATCACCGCATTCTCTCAATTCCCTTTCTAAATAGACTCTTAAATTATCCTCCATTGCCTCTTTTGGTATTAACTCATATGCAACTTCAAGAAAAAACTCCAGCTGAAGAAGCAGAAATTGATTTAAAACTGGGAAGACAAAAACTTTCGAGTTTAATTAAACTCCAAGCAAAAAGGAAGCATCATTCACTAAGGTAACAATATCAAATAAGCATAGATTTAATAAACAAATTCAAAATTAAGCTCAAACCCCATTCTATTCAATATTTATTCACAAATAACAGCTAGACGCCTACTCAGCCTGGCTGGCGATTGAAGCCTTTGGAGCGAAGGCGACTGAATATAACATTATTTTAATTACTTTAAAGGGAGAAAGATATATAAACAAAGGGTTTGGCGGTTTAAGAGTATGATAGACGATTATAAAGATTGGATAAGAAGTTTATATAATCTATCGATAGCTAGTGGTGTAATAGGCATTACTTCAGGACTAGAGAGAATTATTAACAAGGATCTGAATAGTGCTTTATTACTCGGCTGGGGGTTTGTAGTGACTGCAAGTGCGGGTCTTTGTCTGGGATATTTGATGGAAATTGAGAACAAAAATGGTTAAAAGATTATGGAAGGATTCATTGTATCGTAATTCGCTGTTCTTGATAATCAATTCTGCGTTGATGGCTTTGTTCGGCTTCGTATTCTGGTCATTTGCTGCAAGGTTATTTAGCTCTTCGGATGTTGGGCTTGCGACTGCGGTAATATCTGCTGTGGCTTTGGTTTCTTCATTATCATTATTAGGGTTTAATGTTTCTATATTGAAGTTTAAAGATAGGATATTAGGGTTCAATGCTTTAGTTATAACTTCTATTGTATCTGTAATATTAGCTGTTGGATTCTTGGTGTTTGTGAATTCTAAATTGGCTTTCTTGGGTTCTAGTTGGGGGTATATTATTTCATTTATTTTATTTTGTTTGTTTAACACAATATATTCTATATTAGGCTCGGTGTTGATTTCGCAGAATAAGCAGTTGATAGTGTTAGTGAAGGATACTTTGTTTAGTTTGGTCAAGGTCAGCTTTGTGTTAGTATTATCAGGGTTGATTGGGTTGCTTTGGTCTTGGTTCCTGGGAATATTTGTTGCTTTATTGTTATCATTGTTCTTTGTAGCTTTGGAGTTTAAGTTTGATCTTAGTTCTTTGCGAAAGATTTCTTCGTTTACTTTCTTTAATTATTTATCATCATTATTCGGTGGGTTGCCATCACTATTGTTACCTATTATTATTATTCATTACTTAGAACCTTCTTATTCTGCATATTTCTATGTATCCTGGATGATTGCCAATCTATTGTTTATTGTGCCTTCGTCTGTGGGGTCTAATTTATTGGCTTCTGGGGATTTGAAATCATTAAGAAAGTCTTTGGTGTTTACAAATTTACTTTTATTATTGGGGATTGGGGTATTGTTTGTGATTGGGGGTTGGATACTATCATTATTTAATCCTGAGTATTTGGCTGGGTTGTCATTGTTGTATATACTTGCTTTATCTTCTATACCTTTTGGTGTGCGGACATTGTATAATAATTATTTGAATCTGTTGGGTTCGTATAAGAAAGTATTATTCTGGAACTTGGTTGTTTTAGTGATTACTATTGCTGGAACTGTATTATTTATTTCTACATATGGGTTGGTTGCTGTTGGATTAAGTTGGTTATTAGGGAATGTGGTTGGGATGGTGGGGGTGAGGTATGGATCTTAAGTTGGATGGGAAGGAGAAGAAAGATTTACTAATAATATTATTTGGAGCTCTTTTAGTATTAATCTATTTTTTTATTACCAAAATTCTAGTCCAACAATTTCAAACAATTATCCCAAATAGTTATGAATATTTTCAATTATTATATTGGATAGGATTTATTTTAGTATTAACACCATTAATTTTCTTTTATTCAAAATCTTCAACAAAGATAAAAGTGATTAGTGTAATGATATTTGTAGCTTTGATTTTGTTTAGTTATCCCTTATTAGCAAGCTATAATCACATATATAATAGAGATGTTCTTTATAATTATCAAGTTGCATCTTTGTATTTAGAAAATCAACACTTAGTTTATGATGGAGCAACAGGACAAGCCGAACAATATATAAAATATCCGGGAGTTCCATTAATTCATGCTTTAACTTCATTACTAACTGGCATTGATTTAGAGATGATCTATTTATTTTTATTGCCGTTAATTAGATTATTACTTATGCCAGCGATAATTTATCTTATTTTATCACAATTTTTTAGTAAGAATCTTTCTATTCTGGGGGTATTCCTTTATTTTAGTTCATTTTCTATAAAAACTCATATTCATAATGAAACTTTGGCAGTAATATTTTTATTTTTAATAGTTTATTTTTATCTCAATGAGAAGATAAAGTTTCGAAAGACTTTAATAATTATTTGTGCAATCTTAATCTTGCTAATTCATCATTTTACATTTTATATTTTATTATTAGGAATAATCCTATTGATAATTCTTAATACTTATAAATATAAATTGGCACTAATTTTATACCCACTGATTGTATTAGGAGGATTATTTATAGTATTTATTATTCCATCTTTGAATAATAGTTTTTTATTTTATATTAACTTAATTATAGAATCAATAACTAATATGATTTCAAATGGATTAGTGCACGATATCACACTATTACTTTCTAAGTCTAATGGGATTAATTTTAATATTCTTGAAATATTATTTGTCTTATCAGCAGTAGGTATATTATTCTTCTTAATTGGCTATTCAACTAAAAAAGCATTTGAAATAAGGTTAAATAAGATTAAAAGGATTATTGTTATATCTTTAATAATTACATTAATAACTTTGCCATTGTTATTAACAAGAGAGTATTTTATCCCCCTCCGGATTTTTGAATTAACATTAATTGGACTTATTCCAATAATGATTTATAGTTTCGAATCAATTTATAATAAAAATAGTAAGTTAGTTTTAAGTCTATTAATTATCTTATTTATTGGTGGAAATCTTCTGATTGTTGGTGCGCAGCAAAGAGCATTTTATAATAATACGACAATAACTCATAATCCGGCTAATGGGATAACTGAATTATTTGTTTATCCGGAAGTCTTAAATCAAAGAGCAGATGGATATGTTCTCTCAGACTTATTAATCTCAGATATTTATGGTGGTTACTTTGGATTAAATATATATTATTATCCATTGGATTTTACAAAAGAAGTATTCGTTGGTCAAGAAATAGAAGATAAAAGTATTAATCAATTGAAGGGATATAATTATTCATATATAGTTTTACATAAATACATGTTAATTGATATAAATGATCTCTTTGGGCAAACTTTAAATCAACAGGCATATTCAAAATTTAATTTACAAAATCATATAGACAGAATTTATACTACAGAAATGATTACTATCTATTGGATTAATTAAAAAGAAAAGGATATAAAGGAGAATTAAAAAAGAAAAAATATGGGAATAAAAATTGTAGTTAATGGTTATTTTAGAAGTGGTACTTCTTTCATTTGGAACTTCTTAAAAAAATCTCTACCTAATGATTTTATCTGTTTTTATGAACCACTTCAACTTGAAATAGCTACTGCGATACAAAGAGAAAAAACAAACAAAACAAAGGATAAATTAATAAACCAATTCCTTTGGCAAGAATATATAAACTTAGGTGAGTACCAACTACATAAACTACTAAGAAATCATCCAAGTGCAACAAATGATGGTATTTTAAATGAAAAGGCACTCGAAGGCTACTTTGATGAAATTAATAAATTATACTCAAATATTTTACTCCAACCGAATAGATTACATTTTTTCTTAGATTTTTTTAAAAAAAGGTATAATTCTAAAATAATCCATGTGGTTAGGCATCCTTTAGATGTATATTTATCTATAATAAATGTAGATAAAACAATATATGAAAATAGCAAAAGAAAAAATAAAATTAAATATTATCTGGGAAGGGTAATAAAAAAGGTGCCTTCAATAAGAACAAGATTGGGAGAATTTGAAGTTGAAAAAGATTATCTTTGGATTCGAAGACATGTCGGTTTGCCATATATTCAACAAGATTCTTGGAAAATGAAATATTTAAATTACCAAAGTTATTTTGAAAAAATGATAATCGTTTGGATTTTTGCAAATTATTATGCAATAAAAACAATAAATGAAGAAAATGGATACTTATTGGTTTATGAAGAGTTAATAAAAGAACCTAGTAAAGTTGCAAAAGATTTAGAAAAATATTTAGAAATAAAAATAGAACAAATTCCTAAAGTAAAATCGGGGAATTCATTTAAATTTAAAAATAAGGAATTGAAAAAATTAAAAAAAGTAATTGCTAAATATAAATTAGAAGAATATTTTGAATATATAAATGAAGAAATTAAAAGAAGGGGAATAAATTATTTATAATAAATCTATATATTTTTTATAATAATTTTTAAAATTTAATTTAGGTAAATTTTTATAATTTT
>CAYYMN010000001.1:47936-65726 GCA_964473075.1 Candidatus Woesearchaeota archaeon | reverse complement strand
TGGAGATAATTTTTCAGTCCGCCTAAGAATTTCATTTATGTCAAGTAATGCACGATCAATTTCTCCTCTAGCAAGAAATAATTCCGAACGCTGATAAAAAGCTTCCAAATTATTATGCAATGAATCTCTTTTATTGATTATACCAGTTAACACTCTTTCAGCAGTAGTCTGATCATTACGAGATATTGCAGATCTGACTTCATCCCAATCTTTCATGAGTCCAAGAAAAAAATGGTTATTTAAAAAAGTAACTAAAATTCTAAAAGCCTCTTTTGAGATTTCTTATTCCTGATTAATGAAGAAATTACTTTAAAATCTTCTAACATTTGATTGAAAAGTTCAGGATTTCTGCCAGAATAAAGATAGTTTGCAGGATGAATTACTGGAACAACAGAAATATTATTATATTTGAAAACTTTGCCATGAATAGAAGTTACCCCTTTCTTCTGGATTATCCTGTCGGTTGCAAAATTGCCAATAGTCACTATTACTTCAGGTTGCATAATTGATATTAATTTGTCTAATCTTTCACGACAATTCTCAACTTCATCTATATTTGGATTTCGATTCTTTTCTGGCCTGCAAAGGATTGTATTTGTAACAAAAATATCTTCCCTAGTTAATCCCACTTGATTTAACAGCTGACTCAAAACCTGGCCTGACATACCACAGAATGGAATTCCTTCCTTGTCTTCATTTGCACCGGGAGCCTCCCCTATAAAAAGAATCTTTGAATTATTATTTCCAGAACCAAAAACCACTTGTGTTCTTGATTTTAGAAGTTCTTGGCATTTCCTGCACTTGGAATACTCTTCCTTAAGTTTCTCAAAAGTCATCCTTCAAAGAAATAATTTTGAATATATATAATTTGTTATGAAAATGGTTATTAATTAGAAAGGAGTATTAAAATTAAATGAGATTTCTTGATGGTTTTGAACAAGTGATGGGAAAGGTCTATATGACTATATGTGAAATTGAAGCCAGAAAGTCTTTGTGTTTGAGGAAAAAATGTGGAAGTATAATTGTATATGGGACCAGAGATATTATTGGAAAAGGGTTCAATGGACCACCAGGGAATATTAGATTAGAAAGATGTTTGAAGGATGACTTGCCCAGGGATTTCAAATCTGATAGAACTTGTTGTGTGCATGCTGAACAGAGAGCGATTATTGATGCATTAAGAAAATTTCCAAATCAACTTGAAGGTGGAAGAATATACTTCTTGGCTTTGAATATGGATAATCAAAGAGAATTTGCTGGAAAACCATATTGTACAATATGCAGTAAAATGGCATTAGATGTAGGAATTAAAGAATATGTATTATGGCACTCAGAAGGACTTACTGTTTATGATACTCAAGAATATAATGAGTTATCTTTTGCTTTTAGAGGTTAAAGACCATTTTCTAAAATAGTAAGAGAAATCTTTATAAATAAGTTTGGTCTTACAGATAAGATATAACTTATTGAGAGATAAAATGGAAGAAATCATAGAAATAGGGACTATTAGTTCAAGAGGACAAATTTGTATTCCAAATGATATTAGAGAAGGAATGGGATTAAAGGAAGGTAATAAAGTTTTATTTGTCTTACAGGACGGATCTTTAATAATTAAAAAAGTTACTTCCAAAACATTTGCAGAAATAACAAAGCCTTTGAAAGAAGAAGCCAAAAAGAGTGATCTCAAAGAGTCAGACATAGAAGGGATCATTGATAGAACAAGAAAATCTAAGAAATGAAAGTTGTTCTTGATACAAATGTACTTATTTCTGCAACTTTTTGGAATGGTGATTCTAGTAAAATTATGGAAAAAATAGAAAAGAAGGAATTAGATTTAGTAACATCTAAAGAAATTATTGAAGAATATATTAAAGTTTTAGAATATAAGGAAATTCAAGAGAAAATTAAAAATAAGAACCTCGAAATGAAAAGAACTATTGAAAAAATTATTTCGATATCCATAGTTGTTGAACCACAAAAAACATTTGAGGTTGTTAAAGAAGATCCAGGGGATAACAAATTTTTAGATTGTGCATTTGAAGGAAATGTAGACTTTATCATCAGTCAAGATAAACACCTTTTAAAATTAAAAATATTCAGTGGAATACAAATATTTACTCCAATAGAATTTTTAAAATTATTTAATTGGGATTAAGATTTTTAAACTATCTTCAGAGTATGAGAAATTTTTTTAGGCATTAATTTTTTTTCCCTTTTTAGGAATACACCCCGGTCTAATTTTGGCTTGATGACTTGCTCTGTTTTTGTGAAATCGCCGACGATCTTTCCATAACCCAAATTCTCATCATGCTCATTCTGTACTAACTTCAAAAAACCTATTGTTGTATCACCCTCAACTCTAAGTATATGCCTAGAACGCAAAGGTTTGCCATACAAGAAATCCATCTCTCCAATGTCTTTAACAAAAACTTTTTCTTTGGAATATTTAGAAAGCCAATCAAGTAAACCAAATGCTGGAAGGAATTGATCATTAATATCCTCCCCTAAAAATAAACCGAAGAATTGTTCTTTCTGTTCCAATTTATATTTCTCTAACTCAATATTAGCTAAGAAATATTTATTATTTTATTTGTAGAACTTAATTTCTTTATTAGTGAACTTGGAAACAAAGTCTAACATTTTCTCAACCTCGCTACAAAAAAGCCTATAGTGTTTGTTTTATAAGGCCATAATCGTTTGCAGTATTTCATTGTAGGATTTAATTTTTTGCCAAAGATATTTGTTAAACCATCATCACCAATGCAATCAATCTTTTCTAATTTGACAGGGAAATTGTCGAGTGCAAATTGGATCACAAATTCATCCTCTTCAGGTTCCAAAGAACAGGTTGAATAAACCAAAACACCATCCTTATTCAATAATGAAATTGCTTTTGAAATTAGTTCCATCTGCAGATAACTGCGCTCTTCGATTCTTTTGAGATTAGTTTTTTTCAACCAATCTTCTTCCAAAATATAATTCCCAGAACATGGTGCATCTAGCATAATAGAATCAAACTTCTTGTTTATTTCTCGAGCATCCAATAAATAAGCAATACAATTATCAAAGCCCAAACGCTCCAAGTTGTTTTCTATTGCTTTGAAACGGTCTTTATTATTATCTACTGCAATCACAGGAACCTTTTCGCATAACTGAGTAGTCTTAGAACCTGGAGATGCACACATGTCTAATGTCAATGATTTGGGATTGAGAACTTCTGCAGGAATTTGCGAAGCTGCATCCTGGATATAAAATAAACCCAACAGATATTCTGGAGAACTGACTAGATTAAATTTGGATTTCACAAAAAAAGCATTCTTCAAAAAAGGAACTTTATCCATTTCAATATGTTTCTTTTCTAAGCGAGATTTTAGTTCTTCAACAGAAATTTTTTGAGTATTGACCCTAATGCACCTACGAGGTTTGATGAATTTTACTTCTCCTCCCATTTCCTTATAGCGATCAGTCAAAAAACTCATTTTATCTCCAGGATTAAAGTTTTGTTTTCTGTTTTAATATCTTTAGGTAACTCTTTTTTGGATTTGAATTTGGCTATTAATTCTTGCAGTTCCATATAATTCTTGTAAATATAGTCTCCCTTGTAGCGGTTTTCGGTGATAGAAAGTTCAATTTCATTATATTGTGATTCTTGGTCTTTTAATATCTCTTGATACTTCTTTAACTTAGGGTCTTCCTTTTCTGCTTCTTGAGCTTCGACTATGAATCTGGAATAATATGCATCTAATGCTTCATTATAAGTTGAGAAAGATTTTCCTGTTTCCAAGGAATGGAGTTTAATTGGCAAAGGATTTTCTGGAAGATAGTTAGGTTGAGATTTTGCGGATAATAAGTTCTGGAGTTCTTTGTAAACTATTTTTATTTCTTGTTCTGATATTGTTTTTTTGGTTTTGTCAATCTTTGCTCGAAAACATAGTTCTTCTGCATATAAACCCCCTAAGTTTAGACCCGTAGCTAAAGTTTTTACAATAGATTCCTTGTTGCTATTTTCAATAAGATATTTGAAATCTTCAAGAGAATAAACTAATTTTTTTGCAGGAGGATATTCATACTTAACTTTTGTTTTTATGGATCTATCTTTCCAAGATTGGAATTGTAAGGCTGAGAGTATATTGTATTCATTGTCACAAAGGATAATATTTCCCTTGGAGAAGAATTCTGTTATTAAAATAAATTTGGAGTCTTTAAATTCAAAATTAAGTTCAATAATTCGTTCCATATTTTTTTGTTCAATGGCTTTTAGTCTGGTGTTTAATAGTCGCTTTCTTAGAAACTTGCAAAAGTTTAATTGGTCTTTTGGTGATGGAGATTTTTTTGAAGTGAGATACAAACAAGTGCCTGGGACTATACGAAGAAGTTTTCTGCCAATATTAGTTTTGTGAAATGCTAAGATTAATTCATTATTATTTGGCTGATATATTTGATCAACTTTGGAATCAATTAAAGTCTGAAGTTCTTCTACTATATATTTGATTTCTATTGAGGAAAGGATTTTCATACAATATAAATAAAAAAAGAAGTTTAAAAAACTATTTCTCTATGTTTACGATCAAACTTGTGGTCTGGGTACCTTCCTGCAGATTGTAAATTGTGACAACACAGGCATAAGTACCTAGATCTGAACCTTGGTCCTCAACAATCAGTTTCAAATCAGACAATCCTTGACCTGAACCCAAAGAGTAAGTATTACTTTTAGCACTCAAAGTGTCTGAAAATGCACAAATTAATGTACTTGCATCAGCGCCACCCAAAGCCTTTGAAGAAACTTCTGCATAGATATTTGAGACCGTCGACGAAGCCAGATTGTTTATTGCCAGCGAGGCCGTTGAAGTATCACCCTGGGAAAGACTAGTTTCAGAAGGAGATAATGCTATTGGTTGATCAGTACCAGAAAAAATTTCTTTAATCTGAGCATCACCCTGTTCGAATGCACCTTTAGTCAAAGTACCAACATCTGTAAATACTGAACGGATCCAGACTAATCCCAGGCTAAGAATAGTTATTCCAATGACAATAATTATGATCGTAGTCATAGAAAGTTCGACTGCACCTTTTTTATCCATATAATCACCTCTAATTATTTGGAGTTAAGGAGCTTTAAATAGGTTTTGTAGAAAAGTTTTTAAAAGAATGGAAAAAAAATGAGTAAATGAGCAAAAATAATTCAAAAAAAACCGATACATGGAACTATAGTCAAACAGTTATTAATTCTTTAAAATCAATGGGAATCAATGTTACTAAATATAGTCTTGAATGTTTTATAGAAGACTATAACGGAAAATTTAGAATTTATGTAGAAGTAGGATTAAGGCAAAAAAGAGTAAAAAGATACATATTTGGACTTGATAGTGATTTTGACTTGTGTCTACATTTTGGATCCTTTAGAGAAGTAAGTAAGGAATTAGAAATAGAAAAAGATGAAAGTATTCCAACACCACTTGAAATTGTAGCATCTGGTTCTGAGGGATTTTACATCAGGCTAACGAGAAGAACTAATTATGATGGATCACTTGTAAATTCATTGAGATATGATATAGACCCAAATAATTTTTTTGTAAGAGAAGTTTCTAACGATGATCCCAATCAAAAATTAGTTAATGCACTAAGAAAAAAGTTGGATATTTCTGTAGGAACTTGTTTAGCTGATATAATTCCAAAAGTAGGATCTTTTTATAAAAGTTTAAGTTGAATTTTTAATTTGAAAAAGTGGGACCGGAGGGATTTGAACCCTCGACACCCACGTCTTCAGCGTGGTGCTCTCCCAGGCTGAGCTACAGTTTAATGCTCTTTCGAGACCCATCCAATAACTCAGTTAATTCAGAAGAAATTATTCTCCTTTTTAAGCATTTCTCTTATTTTTTTGTTTCTGTTATCCCTAAACTATTTCCTCTCGATAACTTTATTGGTTTCATATTAATTAATTCTGCAATGGTATTTGTCCTGTAAGGAGCTAAAACATAAATGGACCAGCTGAGATTTGAACTCAGGGCCTCTTCCATGCCATGGAAGCAGTCTACCAGGCTGACCTACTGGCCCAATTATTAAAATTAAAAATTAGAATGTTTAAATTCTTTTCTCACCAAAAATTAGTCATAAACAGAATCTCTATGATGAAATTTGAGTAGTATTATAGTATTTTCCTGAAATGAATAAATTAATCTATAGGGTTTAATGTAAATAGTTCTTTCTCCTTTCAAATTATATCTCAAGGGCTTTCCAATCTCTGGATTTTCAATAATCTTTTTTAATTGTTTCTTAATTTTATCTTTAAGTAGATTATCTTTAATTTTTTCGAATTCTTTTTTGAAAAGTTCTGTATAGATAATTTCTACCATTTGTCAAGCTCTTTAAGAAACTCCTCTTTTTTCATTTTTTTGAATTTTCCAGTTTCAATTTCAGTCCAAGCTTCTTCAACTTCTTTTAAAATCATTAAGTCTTCTTCTAGCAAAGGATTTTCCATTTTTTTTAGGATTATTAATCCATTTTCGTGGCACATTGTTGCAAATACATCTCCTTCTTTGATTTTCAATTCTTTTCTTATGTCTCCTGGTATGACTAATTGCCCTTTAGAGCTCACTCTTGTAAACTCTGGCAAGTGTTCTATGATTTTTTGTTTCATAGATTGTAAGAAAATCTTACTAACTTAAATAATTATGTTTTTACATTAGAAAAATGGATTTATAAAACTTTACTAGAAAATTCCGAAATATTTTCAGATTTTCATTTCACCAGAGAATAATTTCTTCAAAGTTTCTTTCAAATCTTTTTCTTTAACTCTTATTTGTCTCTCAGAATCTCTATCCCTAATAGTTACATCCTTATTTTTTATGGAATCATAATCGATTGTGATTGCAAAAGGTGTTCCAGACTCTGCGGCTCTTAGATATCTTTTTCCGATTGAACCAGATTCATCATAATCAATTAAAAAATCTTTTTCAAGCATTGAAGTAATATACTCTGCATAATCTGGCATTCCATCCCTTTTCATTAACGGGAATACAGCCAAATCTATTGGTGCAATATGATAAGGAACTTTGAACATAGATTTTCCTTCACCTTCTTCTTTCTTCTCATAAAAAGTATCCATCAAAGCAAACACAGGACGATCTGTACCAAATGCAATTTCTAAAATGTGTGGGATATACTTCTCTCCATTCTCACGGACTGCCTCTAAAGATTGTTTGGAATGCTCCTGATGCTTTTTTAAATCATAATCAGTTCTATCGTGAACTCCACAGCATTCTGTCCAACCAAAAGATTTTAATTTTATTTCTATGTCCCAGGCATCATCAGCATAAAATGCTCTTTCATTCTCTAAATGTTGCCTGATTCTAATATTTTCTTTGGGGATACCTAATAGAACAAACTGTGAATATGCCAAATGCAAACACCAAGCATAAGCCTTTGATTTGATTAATTTCTTTTCGATTGCAGATTCTAATGAGATTGATTCTGGTTTGGAAGCTGAAGTTTGATGTTTACTATTATACAAAGGAAGCTTTTCTTTTTTTATTTTTTCAAATTTTTGCCAGTTATTTTTTTCTTTAGGATCAACAAATATTTGAGCTTCTGCCTGTGTGAATTCTCTTAACCTCAACAAATGCTGTCTCGGACTTATTTCGTTTCTATAAGCCTTGCCAATCTGGAAGACAGCAAAAGGAAGCTTACGAAAATATTCATTCAATCTTTTGAAAGGAAGATAAGTAACAGTTGCTGTTTCTGGTCTCAGTGAAAATGGTTTTGATGCAACTTCTGTTTTCATCATTATACTACACTTTTTAATTTCAGATTTGAAAGCACCTTTACAAGAAGGGCAATTAATTTTATGTTTGTTAAGAGTAGCTAATAAATCATTATCATTCATAGAGGCTGTTTCTAAATCAGTTTTCTCTTCTATCAATTTATCAATCCTAAAAATGGACTTACACTTTGAACATTCAATTGTTTTGTCAAAGAAGGTATTCAAGTGACCGGAAGCTTCCCAAACAATATCAGGAACTACTGTTGGGCATTCTAATTCTCTGAATCCATGAGAAAAGAATAAGTTTCGGACTGAATTTTCAACCTTGTTTTTTAATGGCTTACCCAATGGACCATAGGCATAAAAGCCTGATACTCCACCATAAATTTCTGGGAATGGACCATAGATGAAACCTTTTGATTGCATAAAAGCATGCAAGTCTTTTAGGAACTGGTCATTTTGCATCAGATAAAAGAAAATATTTAGGTTTTAAAGCTTTTCTATGCGAATGGATCTGTTGGTTCGGATGGAGGATCTTCAGCTAATGAAATATTTTTGTATTCTCGAGAAAGGCAAATCATTTGTTCATGGGTAAAACAGGAAGGGTGGAGTTCTGAAGGGAAACGAAAACTAACCCTCGATTCCAAACTTCTGAAACTTCTTTGAACCAATGCTTCTGCAACTGCACCAACTAATGTCAAAGCATACATTCCAACAAATCTTAATAGGCTTGAATCAAAAACTTGAAGATTTGAAAATTTAGAATCAGGATAAGATTTATCTGGATCTCTAGTTAATGCAAAATCTATTACAGAAGAATTATAGTCACTTGCTATGAGCCCCCTTGAAGCGTAAAGATTAACCCCATTTCCAAAACCAGAAGCAGAGAATCCAATGCCTAAGAATGGAGCAAAGAAATGATTCTCAATTGGATTACCATACTTAACTAAATCTCCTTTATGAACCATTTCAAAGGCTACAACTTTCATAATAACTTTTCAGTAAAATAGATTATTTAAATAAATATAATTTCTAATGTATATCTCCAATATTAACAATAGACACGCCAAAGTCATCCTCAAAGATTCTAGGACAGGCAGTATTCACCCAGCATTGGATATCCGGAAAGTTTTCTAAATTAGAAATATTGTTGCAGAGAAAAATATAGGACTTTTTTTTGCATTTTTTTTGAAATTGTAAGGCCTTCTTTAAATTGTATTGCCCAGGTTTCATCGAAACTATAATACCAATTTTGTCGGCATTATAATACTTCAACAAAGCACCAATCTTTCGTTTCTCAAAATATTCAATGTCTTCTTTTTCTATTTGTGAGAAATTGCCCGTGTGAGGATCTAATGTATAGACTAATTTTTTTGTTCTGTAGGCGAGAATCAATGGATGGAATCTACCAGTGCCAATGAAAAGAAATGCTTCTGCCTTTGAATGTTTAATAACTTCTGTATTGCAACCAAGGATTTGACCTGCAATTTTGTAGCCTTTTAATTGCTTGACCTCGTCCAAGTATTGGATTGTTGTGACTATTACAAAAGATTCAGTGATTTTTATCTTCTTTAGTTGCTCTTGGATGTTCAAGTGTTCAGATTTTGCTGGCAGGTAAACTACTCTCATGTTTAGGAAGAATTAATTATTCAATTTAAAGGTTTCTAATGCTACTTGAGTTTCTGAATTTCCTTTATAAACCCAAAATTTCACGATGATAAAAATCGAATAATTGGTAAAAATCCTTTATAACTTAAATAAATACCAAATGGGGTAAATATTGACTGAAGATTTTATCCTTTATAAGCAAAAATAAGAAACTTTACTAATGCTATTTTTGAATATCTAGTTAAAAATGAATAAATCGTTTTAAAATATGATTTTTAATTTAATCTGATGAGAAATGTGTTTTTGCTGGGGACTGTGCCTTGCATGATGCCAGAGAAGATGTTTGAATTGAATCTATTATTAAAGATCATGAATCCAGATCAGATATTTGTGGAAGTCACAGATAATGATTTAATGAACTCAAAAGGATATATGGATGATGAAATGATGTTCGTTGCAGAATGGGCAAAGCAGAATAAGAAGAAAGTTTCGGGGCATTGTTTTGCTGCAGATTGTTCTATGTATTTGGAAGAGAATAGGAAAAAGGCATTAACTGAAGAATTCTCGCATTTGATTGCAGGGAATAATTGGAAAGTATTTAATCAAATTGATTCAGAAGTTTATGGGAAGTTCTATAACATTTGTTCGATGATAGTGGATATGAATAAAGTCCAAAATAAGCAAAGAAAGATGCTGGAAAATATTGAGAAGAGAATTATTAACCATGGGAAAGTGTTAGTAGTTACAGAGGCGTTGAATTTGAAGTTCTTTGAAGAAAATCTGAAGAATGCTGTGGTTCCATTGAGAGGGTAAGTTTAAAAAACATGCCAAGCTTTTTTATTATATGAAAATAGAAGATTGTTATGGTAAATACACATTTGTGGATGTTCGTAGTCCAAAAGAATTTGAAGAAGATCATGTTCCAAATGCGATCAATATTCCTTTGTTTTCAAATGAAGAGAGGGCGATAGTCGGGACTCTGTACAAGCAAGTTGGGGAAGAGATTGCCATCGATAAAGGATTAGAGGTTGTTTCTAAGAAATTGCCAGAGATGATTAAGGAATACCATAAATTGAAAGGTAAAATCATTATTTATTGTTGGCGAGGTGGAATGAGGTCTGGATCGATTACAGGATTATTAAAATCTATGAAATTTGATGTTGAACAACTTGAGAAAGGATACAAGGATTATAGGCGATTTGTCAGAGAAGAACTTGAGAGAATAAAGATACCAAAAATCTATGTAGTTTATGGACTAACTGGCTCTGGAAAAACAGAATTATTGCAGGAGTTTGAAAATAGCTTGGATCTAGAAGGGCTTGCGCAGCACAGGGGAAGCGTGTTCGGGGATATAGGATTGAAAATACGAACGCAGAAAATGTTTGATAGCTTGCTGTTGAAAAGAGTGTATGAATTGAAGAATGAAAAGTGGGTGATTATCGAGGGAGAAAGCAGGAAAATTGGAAAGATCCAGATTCCATTAAATATTTGGGATCAGATTCAAAAGGCGAATAAAATTAAGTTGATATCAACTATGGAAGAAAGAGTTGAAAGATTGTACATGGAATATTGCAAAAATGTTGAGAAAGAAGTTGTAATAGAAAAATTGCATCAAATAGAAAAATTCATTGGGAAGAAGAATGTCAAGGATTTGATTAAATTAATTGAGAATAATGAAATAAAAAAGTTCATTGAAATTATTTTGGTTGAATACTATGATAAATTGTATAAGCATACCTTAGATGCAAAAGAATATGAGTTCGAAATAGCTAATAGTAAAGATCTTCTTTCCCGAATGATTTAAGGGGGAATTTTTCTTTGTAAGATTCAATAATTACCTTCTCACAATGTTCGACAAGGATGGGCATTTGAGATATATCTACTGAAGCATCCAAAATTATAAACTTAGGAACTTTTAGGCCCCATTGCTTGTAAATATCCGAGAAATTATTTTTTAAATTGTCAAAATATGGGATTAGTTCTTTAAGGTAGGTCAGAGTCAAGTGCTCTTCACCATGATCAGATCTCAGACCTTTGCGCTTGAAAAGGATTTCTGGATCCTGGACATCCAAAAAGAAAACTACATCGGGGGCGATAAGAACCTTGTCATTAATTGCAGTCCTAAGAACCAAGTCATACATGCCAAGTTGCATACCATTCAAGAAGCTAGAGGCAAATGCATGCTCAACAAATGTATGGCGAGCTTCGATGACATTGCGATTGCCTATGACGATTCCAGAAAAATTATTTATGCTACTAGAAAGAACAAGCCTTGAGCCCAAAGTAGATATTTCAAAAGGGAAAGTAGTTGTTTTCATGTCATCATAAAATGCTTTTAAAACATCCTTGTCATTGTTGATAGCTTCTTTGAGGCAGGTAATTTGATAACCTAAGGATTTCAGTTTTCCATTCTTCTGTAACAGATCAATAATCGTATCCTTGCCAGAGCAGATATTACCAGAAAAGATTACATAAAGTGGATTAAGTTTCTTGGTCATTTTTAAAAATATTAAATTGAGGTTTAAAAAAGATTATTATAGTAAAAAATGCTTAATCAACAATAGAGAATCCATCAAATTCGCCGACAAAATGTTCTTCATCTAAATTAAGAGATTTGACTTTTGAGCCCTTAGGACCTTTTGTGCAGAAGAGTAAGATATCAGCAATTGAATCATCGTCACCTTCAAACAATGCTTCGACTTCATTGTTAATATTTCTCGCCCAGCCAGTTATATTTGATTTATCTGCCAGTTGTTTTAAGTTCGCGCGAAAGAATACTCCTTGAACCTGGCCTTTAATCAGTATGTGTACTCGTCTCATACTTCTCTTGCACCTTTAAGCATTTTCTTAAGATGTTCAGGTTGAGAATATATCCATTGTATTCCTTTAGGACCATAAATTATCTTGCCACTTTCCCAAAGATATTCTAGTGCAATCATTAAAGTGCTATGCATGATTTTTTTTGGTAACACCTTTTTTATTTCTACAATCTTTAATGGTTTATCTTTATGTTTATTTAAAGAATTCTCTATCATTAATACATTATTGAAATTAGGATATCTCTTAAATTGTTTACTTTGTATGAATTCTTCTCTTTTCATTGAATAGCAATTTATACATATTAAGTATGTAAAGGTTTCTTTTGTTAAAAATTAAGGTAAAGACTAAAATTGACTAAATATAGTTAAAATTAATTTGTATTTGAACTCGTCTCATTTTTCTTAAACTTGGGATAAGTATTTGGTTCCATAAAAACTTTTGTGTCTGTAACTGCAATGCCTTTTTCTTGTTTGAACAGATTTTGAGAGTTCATCTTTGCTATACCTACTGCAATGAGTTCATTCTTTAATGTGAATAAAGCAACTGTGTCATTAACATCTATATCACTATCTAATTTTACTATCCCTGGAACAGAAAGAAAAGCACCATGGCAAATAGTGTCGACTGCATTATCTTGAATGTAGATTTTTTTAAGATGAGAAAGAGCTTCTTCATAGGGATGAATAATTTTTTTTAGTTTAGTTTCATCACCATTTTTGTAGTCTTCAAAGGCATCCTTAACATCATGAAGTGTATACCAATCTTTGTAGGAGAAAGAACAGACTCTTGTTCTAACGAGTTCCTGCATATGCGCTCTTGTGTTTAATGCACGACCAAAATCACTACAGATTGTTCTAATATATGTTCCCGCTTCACAGCCCACCCTGAATAAAACATCCTGACCATCAATTTCCAAAATCTCTATGTAATAAATTTCTCTAGTTCTTACTTGTCTCTTGACTGCACTCTTCAATGGAGGAAGTTGTTGGATCTTGCCTATGATTGATTGAAATTTTTCTTTAATTAATTTTTCATCAATTGGAGTGTGAATGTGCATCAAGCAAACATATTCTTTTCCACCTTTCAAAAGAAACTCGGCGGCACGGGTTGCTTTGCCTAATGTGATGACTAATAATCCAAAAACATGCGGATCAAGGCTGCCACTATGACCGGCCTTATCTAATTCAAGAATATTTTTTAAGTAATCTGAAATTTGATGAGATGTTGGACCTTGGGGTTTGTTAATTAAAATTAAACCAGAATCTAAAAGTTCTTTGATACTTCGATCTTCAGGATTTTTTCCATAGATTGGATTAGTAATTGCTTGTTTTCTCTCTAATACTTCATATTTTCTTTCTTCAAATGGAAATTTCATTGTCTTCATAGTTTTATCATCTCTTTTAAGCGTTTTGTTTGGTAATTAAAGTTGAGATTTTGCTAATTATAGGAAACTTTTTCCTTAAGGAATCGATAATTTCATAAAAATCATTAATATTCTGTGCATCAATTGTTAGTTCTAAGTCATACTTGCCTATTTGTCTTACTAAATAATTTATACCTAAAGTATGTTGGCAGTAGCTGATTAAAGATTTAATTTCTTCTTCTTTGTATACAGAGAAAGTCATTAACGCAAAGCAAGGCTGATAATTTAATTTGGAAGTATTAATTGATGTTTTAAAACCAGAGATAATGCTTTCTTTTTGTAAATATTTGATCTTTTTTGAAACTATTTGCGGACTTAAATCTAACTTTTTTGATAATGATAAAATAGATTCTCTTGAATTTCTTTTTAATTGATTAATTAATTCCTCTTCTTCTTTTTTGAGAATAACTTTGTCTAATTTATAATCGAAGGTGTAGAAGATTTTATTGGCTTTTTTTTCTGTGAATGATTTTCCTACTTCGAATGCGAATAGGACTATTGATATCTCCTTTTCTAGGATATTGTCTGATATTTCATTCAAGAAGGAATACATTTCTTTTTTTCCATTTAAATCCTTGACTTTGAAGCTTAATAACAGATCATATTCACCTTCACAGAACTTATACCATGTGCATGAAGGATATTTTATTATTGAAGATTTAATTTTAGATATAATTTCTGGATTCATTTTAATTAGTTTAATATGCACTGGGTATAGTGAATAACCCATTTTTGAATAGTTAATTTTTGTGTTAAACTTTTGGATTATTTTTGATTCTTCCAATCGGTTTATTATTTTTATTACTCCTTCTGTTGAAAGCTTTGTTTGTTTTGCAATCATTGTTGCTGGCATTCTTGCATCTTGTTCCAATAGGGTTAATACTTTTTGTTCAGAGAGCATTAATGACATGTTTTAGATAAAAGTTGAGATTATTTATATATTTTGCTATTTTATAGCTTTATTTCAACTATTTTACTAGAAAAGTTCTAATATTAGTATTACCTAATTTTTAGTAAAATGACAAACATTGAAGATATAATATGGGCTATAATAACTTCAAAAAAACCAAGAGTTCATGAAAAGGCTCTAAATGAAACTAGAGAACAATCGGAGATTTATTGTCCAGAATTTGATGCAATATATAATAGAAGGATATCTCCAGAATTATCAGAAGAAGCAATAAAGATATTTGTAAATTGGGCAAATAAGCAAAAAATAGATGATTATAATAGAGTGATTACTGATGGGATGAGTTTTTATCAATTACTTATTCAAGAAGCACAGAAAAAATATCTAAGATTTATAAAAGAGGGATATGAACCCGAAAGTGCTTTTGATAAATCTATATCAACCTTAATACAATGGTTAGAAAGATCTACTAACGAAGGAACAGGAACTATATTTATTAATTACCCTCCAGCATCTTACCATCGCCTAAGGCATATGATGGAGGATTAATAATGAAACAAAAAATGATTGATATTGCAGAAAAGATTTTATCAAAAGAAGATCCTGCACATGATATTAACCATGCATTAAGGGTTTTGAAGAATGCAGAAGAAATTACTGCAATTGAAGGAGGAGACTTGGATATAATTATTCCTGCGGCTTTGTTTCATGATGCAATTGTTTATCCAAAGTATTCTGAAAAATCTAAAGATTCGGCTAAGGATTCTGCCAAGATTGCTAGAGAAATTTTGAAGGATTTTGATTATGATGAAGAAAAAATTGTTAAAGTTGAAGAAGCAATTATTGAACATTCATTCAAGAATAAAAAACCAGAAAGAATTGAATCACAAATAATTCAAGATGCAGACAAGTTAGAATGCACTGGTGTGATTGGGATAATGAGAACATTTTGTTATACTGGAATCATGAAGAGAGAATTTTATGATCCAAGGGATCCTTTTTGTGAAAATAGAGAGCCAGACAGCATGCTTTATGCAATGGATTTATTCTTCAATCGATTATTAGTTGTGAAAAATATGATGAATACTTTGACAGGTAAAAGAATTGCTATTGAAAGAACAAAAGTTTTACAAGATTTTTTAGAGCATGCCAAAGGAGAAATTCAATGCTCAAAAGATTAATAAGAAATTTAAAATTTCATATAAGTGATTCATTAGCAATTTTTACTGAATCTTATCCCATTTTTGTGATTTTTGAAATATATATTGCAGGAATGAGCATTCAAACTTCCATAACGGCGAGAATTTCTGGATTAATATTAACACTTTTGGGGTTAGGTTGGGTTTATGGATTTTTGCGAGGATTTTTTAGAAGGATATTTAATTTAACTCAATCAAATTTGAAGATTCAATCTTTTTTTGATTTAAGTTATAATTGTTTATTTAATATATTTATTTCAATGATATTTGGAATTATTTATTTTTTTGCCGGTGCGGATTCATGGAAACAAATATTTATTGGAGTTTTATCTTCAGCCATTTTTGGAATTGTTAATGGTGCTCCATTGGGATTTTGTATTGATTTATTTCGAAATTTCTTTGGATTAGAAGAGAATAGAATAAATAATTTAATTCAAATGGAAAGAAATTATAAGTTTCTAATAGGGGTATTAATAATTTTTATTTCATCTATGATTATTTTAGAACTTTATTTAATCAAAATATATTACTAAGAAAGAGATTATTTCTGATTAATCGATTAACTTCTTTTCTTGAAACTTCAGATTTAAATTTTGTATTTAGGATTAAAAGAATATCATCCCTTATTTTTTTATTATCTGCATAATTTGAATAAGCAAACCATCCTTCAAGAAAATCATAAATTGTATCATAATTCAAGGCATTATTTTCATATTTTAAGCAATATTTTGAGAATCTCTTCTTGAATTTTATAATATTTTTCTTGTTAATCAATCTTTTATCATGAAATATTCTGAATCCTAAAAATTTAGTTCCTGAATATAAGGGGAATATTTTGGTTTTGTCTTTGTGGAGAGTGATTTTAAGTTTATCGTTCAGAAAAACTTCTATTTTTACTTTAATAAATTGTAATTCTTCTTTAGAACTATGTAAAATTACAAAGTCGTCTACATAACGAAGATAATATTTAACTTTCAAATCATGCTTAACAAACTGATCAAGTTCATTGAGATAAACATTTGCAAGGAATTGGCTTGTGAGATTTCCTAATGGCATTCCTTTTTTGTTAGAATAATTTTTTAAAATAATTGTGATTAACTTAATAATTTCTGGATCTTTAATTTTTCGCCTTATTATTTCTAATAGAATACTATGATCAACATTTTCAAAATAGGATTTTATATCTGCCTTTAGAACATAACCTAAAATATTATTTTTGTGAAGAGAATAATTTCTTGAAACTTTTCTTATGAAAAATTCAAATCTTTTTATTGCCGAGAGTGTTCCTTTGCCAATTCTGTTTGCATAGGAATCATAGATAAAACTTTTTTCAGTAAGAGGTTGGATAATATTGCACAAAGCATGATGAACAATTCGATCTCCAAATTGAGATTTGTTTATAACTCTTGTTTTGGGATCATGGATAACAAAAGTTTCAAGGGGTTTTG
Source organism: Candidatus Woesearchaeota archaeon (assembly GCA_964473075.1). GTDB lineage: Archaea > Nanobdellota > Nanobdellia > SCGC-AAA011-G17 > GW2011-AR17 > JAGVZZ01. The sequence goes on along the minus strand of CAYYMN010000001.1, from coordinate 48,559 downwards.
GCCGATAGGAATGAAATAATAAATCTGCTCTTAATTGAAGAAGATTATTTTTTAGATCTTTGTTAAATTCAATAACATAAGGTTTTAAGGTTTTATGTTTTTTGGCTTTTTTGAATGCTATAAATAAATTTTCATAACTGCATAATTCTTGAAAAAGATTTTTGTAGGTTTTCATAATTGAACTCGCAAGGGCTATTCCACGAAAACCATTGTTGTTAGTTAGATTGTTATAACAATTCAAGTTAAGATAATTGTTGTTGCAACCGAACCAGGCACCAGAGTTTTAGCTATATTATCACTTCTAGCACTGCTACTTCATGATTTCATTTCTTACTAAATGTTGTAGCTGTATTAATCGATAGCATAGCATGTAGCCCTTTCACACTTTTAGTGTGCGCGAGGACAATTAATAGAAATCTTTAAGATTTAAAACCTTAACTCAAATTTTTGTGTCGCCTGCGGCGCCGAAACGTACCCCACGAAAACCATCGTTGTCAGTCAGAACGTCAAAACAATCCAAGTAAAGATAATTGACGTTGCAACCGAACCAGGCACCAGAAGTATAATTTGCTTCCTTAGGATTATTTGGAACCCAAGCCATAACAGATTTCTTAAACAAGTTT
>CAYYMN010000001.1:33151-47836 GCA_964473075.1 Candidatus Woesearchaeota archaeon | reverse complement strand
CAACTAAATCTCTTACCCTACCAGGATTGGTGCCAAAGACATTAAGATTCATTTTGAAACTCCTGAAATTTTTGTGTCGCCTGCGGCGCCGAAACGTACCCCACGAAAACCATAGTCGCCAGTTAGAACGTAATAACAAACCAAGTCAAGATAACCGTCGTTGCAACCGAACCAGGCACCAGAAGTATAATCTGCTTCCTTAGGATTATTTGGAACCCAAGCCATAACAGATTTCTTAAACAAGTTTCCTAGCTCTAAAAGAGATTCAGGAGTTCTAAGGCCTGTCAAATTAATCAAATAATTTCTAAATTGATTATTCTTTAAAGCTTGGGATAACTTAAAATTACCAAAATCTTTAACTTCGAAAGAATGTTCTACTTGAGAAAGAGTAGAGTGGCCTAATTCTCGAGGATAATGAATAATTCTTCTATTTTTCCAATTGACAATTGTATTTGTTGTGTGCCAACCATTACCATCACCTTTATTTTTGTATTGCATCAAAACTTCTAAACAAGCAGGATCAGATTTAGACTCAAACAATCTTTGAACGATTGCGAAAGTCAATGCAAAACTAGGAAGGATTAAACCATGTTCGGAACAATATGCTACACAATCAGAAGGAGTTCTAACAAGAATTTTTCCACCTTCTTTCTCGACAGATTTTCTAACAAATACTTGAGGATAGGATTCTGTTATTCTACCTTCAGCATCAAAGCATTGAAGATTTTCCAAAACCAAATAGTCATCCAAGCTTTGTGGAGGAGAAATCACTTGAACTCTACCAAAAGTGCCAACTAAATCTCTTACCCTACCAGGATTGGTGCCAAAGACATTAAGATTCATTTTTCTTTACTAACCTCAATTAAGGCTCGTGTTCTGCCCTCCTGCTCTTCAGCTATTTCTCTTAGTTCTGCTGAAAAATTAGGATTTATATCTAAAGCTAATTCTATCAATGAAGAAGCTTCAATAGGAGCTAATATTCTATACATACTAACAAGCGCATCTCCACCAAAATCTAATTTTCGTTCTGAAATTGCTAGACCGATAATCTGGGCTCTTGCTTTACAATCAGACTTTAAAATTCTACAAAAATTTTCATAAATTCTTAATTTTTTCCTTGCATCTTTATGGGCATTAAAAATAACAGCCCTTCGATTACGCAACTGGACTAAGGAGTCATCAATTGTTTCTAAATCTCCTTTTGCTTCTTCTATTTCTAAAATATTTTTTTCCAGGTCTAACAAAACTTTTTCACCTGCTTGAATATATTCTTGTTGTGAGGTTGAATATTTTTGAACAAATAAGGTTGGGTTTTCTAAAGCTATTTTTTCAAGATCTGTTCTTAGGGATTCAACAAATCGAGATATTTCTTGAGAAGATAATTCTTTAATAAAAGGGTCTGCTTGATTAGTATTATGACCTAATAACCTCAGATCTAAACTATATGTTGAAGAGAGTCTTAATTGTGCTGCTCGTTTTTGTGCTTCAAAATCCGTCAAAGCTTGTGTCATTTCTTCATATGAATTTTTTAATATTCCAACTCTTTCTCTAAAAACAGCAACTTCTTTCTCATAAGCATCAATACAATCAGAAAATCTATCAGAATAGAAAGAAACTTTACTATAAGCTGTATCTCGAGCAAATCTTTCCTGAAGTGTCCAAAAACTTCTTCTTAAAAGTCCCGGTCTAGTTAATTCTAGTCTTGGTTCTCCTAATTCTATAATTTCTGCCTGGCTCATAGATTTTTAGGAACAAAGGATATATATAAATCTTGTTATTTCGTCATTACTTAATAAAAGTGAATATTGATTAAGAAAAGTTTATTAATAAGTTAGACTAAGTTAAACTAAGGAGGAATAAGATGGTACAAGCTTTGATTCAAATTAATGAAAATACAAATAGAGTGTTAAATGTTGTTAAGGCAAAATATGGACTTAAGGACAAAGGAGAGGCAGTTCAGTTAGTTGTTGAAAAATATATTGAGGAAGAAGATGAATTGGAATTGAGGCCTGAGTTTATTGAGATTATACAAAATAATGAGAATAAAAAAGGTATAATGTTTAAATCTATTCAGGAATTAAGAAAGAGGTATGAATGAAATATGAAATCCATCCTGATTTGGACAAATTATTAGCAAAACTTTCCAAAAAAGACAAAGCATTATTTGAAATTATTTTGAAAAAAATCGAAGAAATATGTTGTTCTGATGTAAACCATTATAAGAATTTGAAAAAACCTTTACAAAATTATAAGAGGGTACATGTAGGACATTTTGTTTTACTATTCAAAATAGAAGGAGAAGTTATTGTTTTTAGATATTTTGATCATCATGATAAGATTTACTTGGTAAGAGACTAAAGATTATTGTTTCTTTCTAGTTTGCTTGTTAGTTTCAGAAATGATGGTTCTTTCGTGATGTTTAGCACCTTCAACTTGAGCCATTTTTTTCTCCGCAGAAACCTGAGATTTGTTTTCTTTCTTCAAAATCTCTTCCCTTAATATTTTTTCTTCTTCCTTCTTCTCTTCAGCCTTGTGCTCTTGAGGCTTTGAAGTTAATTCTTCAATTTTTCCAGCCAAACCTTCCTTCTTCACAATTTTTTCTTTCTTCAAAACTTCTTTCTTGATTCCAACGAGTTCAGCGTAAACATAATCCCCAGCTTTGTCTTTGATTAGCTCTGCAGAAACTTCAATCTTGTGAGGCGGATGCCTGTAGCCCTCTTTGAAAAGTTTCATGTTCAAATGCCTTCCCAATTTTATATTCTTGACTTTCATATGCTTTTGCAAGAATTCTTTAGTAGCCTTGACTGCCTTCTTCGTTCGTGCATAGATAGGCACTTTAAGCCATTCCTTTCTCAGCGGGATTATGTATGTGCGTTCCATCTTCAAGCCTTAGTTTTTACTCTTCTCCAATTTCTTTTTATGATTGTTAATCTACCCGGATGAACTCTTCTGCCCTTACCAAAGGCTTTGGGGATTGCCCAGAATGGAGCCCAGCGTGTTTGGCGAAGTTTCTTAGCTAATCTTAATTTCTTTGCCAGATGTTGATAGCGTGTCATTTTTTTATCCTGAATTCTTTTTTTTCTGTCATCCTTGATAACAAAGATTTGTATTGATCATCTGTTATTTTTTCTTTGATTTTTTCCTGTTGGATCAGTTGTGCAAGTATGGCCAAAGATTGAAAGGCTTTTTCCTGATGGACAGATTTTAATGTGCCATAACGCGAGATTGCTTCCGGAGTCATATATTGTTTCACTAAAGACTCAAACTGTTCAATCTGTTCCTGGACTTTAGACTGCTGTTCAAACTGCTTTTGGAGCAATTCATTCTGCAGTTCTTGAAGTCTCTGTTTTTTTAGCTCCTCCAGATCCATTTTTTCTCACTAAACCATCAAGGAAAGATTGGCCTTTAGGTGTGACTATCTTACCTTTCCTAACACCTTTTTCTACATTCCTGATTAAACCCTCGGCTTCTAATTGCTGAAGTATGACTCTGATTATCTTTCCAGAACCTTTTCTGAATTCTTCTGGTTTTGTCCCTCGATTCTTTTTTTTACCATAAAATGTTCTTAATTTTTCAACTCCAATTGGACCTTTTAGATAAACTTTTCTTAGAACTGATGCCGCACGCATTTGCCACCAATCCTTCTCTGTTGGAGCTCTTTCATGTGCAGAACTGGTTTTTACAACTTGAGCCCAGTCTGGAATTTGAACTTTGTTAGTCTTTTTGAGTTCATTTCCTGCTTTTTTTATTAATTCCATTGCATTTATATCATAGATTGTTGTCATTTTTGTATTTTGATTGAATCCTTCGTTTTAGTGTGAATTCTTTATTAGAAAATTTTTTAAGGTTTAAATAGATTTCTGTTGGTTATGTTACGACTTAATAGGAAAAAGATTTATATAGGAGTTTGATTTTGAATTTGATAACAAAAAGGAGATTATAAGAAAATGGATGAAGATTTAAGAGTACATTTGAAGTTATTAATAAAAAAACTGGAAGATGCGATGAATATGCCTAAGTCATTAAAACCAGGTGAAAGTTATAATGATTTAAGTGGAAAAGTACACCGAGGTGGTGGAGAGTTTATAAATGATTTAAGTGAAAAAAGACAAAGATTCTATGGTAGTAATTATAGTAATCAATGTGAAACTTCTATGAAGTATAGTTCTATAACCAAAGGTCCTCATGTAATAACAATAAGTTGTTCTTGTGGTTATTGTAGAACTGTTGAAGGGTATTTACCTAAATAATTATTTTTAATTTTTTTCGTGAGCCTCGGTGGCGATTGAACCGCTTGGAGCGAAGGCGACTGAATTAAGAAAAATCACAGGCTAAATTGTTGACACTTCACTCAAAAGATATTTAAAAGAGCACAACCATAAAAGTAACATGCAAATATCAGAAACTATCAATGATTTATTTGATACAGTCACTGGATTTTTTTCAAATGAGAAACAAAGTCCAAGCAAAGAAAATAAATATTCATTAACTCCAGAACATGAAGCCTTCTTAAGAATTTATAGCATAATGAAAGATTGGTATGTTTTGCTAAGTAAAGAAAACACCAAGAATAAACTATCTGATGAACAAGTCTTATTTTTCATTCAAAATTCAATAAAATCCCTTCAAATAGTATTAGCCATTTTAATTAAGCTAGAAAAGAATGAAACAATTCCAGAAATAAAAAAAAGCATTGATTCATTTCAAGCGCTTCAAACAGGTTTCAGAAGAGAAAGAATTGTCATAGAAATCCCAAAAATTATTGAAAAACTTAAAGAAATAAAAGAACAAGTGCCATATCCCAAATATCAAGGGATTAAAAATGAAATTATGACAGACAAGACATCCAAAGAAGAACAAGTCTTAAAAGATCTAGAATCATTTATGCAAGACAGTACAAAACTAAGAATTTCTGCACAGCAATTAGATAATAAAGAAACCAGAAAAGTCTTATTAAACTTTAGCTCTGAAATAGAAAAGAAAACACAAAAAATAGTCAAGACATTTCAAAAATCTCTAAAAACTTGAATATATCATAATAGTTTTGGCTAAATAATTTATAATTTGTTTTATATATTTCTATCTCCTAAAACCCATTAACATAGAAATCTTATATCTTTTCTAAAGTTGTTTCTAAGATTCATTCAACTTCTAGTTTTAATCTTCTGATGGCACAAATGGTGTATTTGGTGGTGCAATATGCTCAATAGGTGTACTTACTGATTGTGGTAATGTAATTATGAACTCTATATCCCCCTTCAAACTATTTGGATTATCATGTCCCCAGGAATGCACTCTATATGTACCATTAGGAAGATTAGCAAAATATTCACCACCGAAAGTTACGGATGTTGTTCCTTCTGAAAATCTCTCCTGTCCACTTTGAATAAGCTGATTGTTTGCATCAAAGATTTCTACAGTATTGTTTATTCCGTTACCTTTACTATTAGTTATATTAAGTGAAATAATTCCATTATCATCTAAAAATGGTGTAATTTGATAATAATATAACTTAACTTCAGGAGCAGGTTCAACTTTTGCCATTGATTCAGCAGTTGAATATCGTAAATTACTAACATTATTTTCTATTCCCTTCTGTGAATCCATGCTATATGAAGGAATATATTCAGGGATCCCATTTCTTATCCAAAGTTCAGCACCGTTACTATCTGGAAATCGAAAATTATTTCCATAGATATGTGTTTTATTCATTAAAAGTCTTTTAGGTAAGAAAAAGGAAGCAGAACTTAATCCCCCCTGCATCACTCCCCTTTCAAAATATATCTTTTGAAATACAAGATCTCCATTAATATCATAAGATTGACAAGCTGCTTGCATTGGATGTCCATAAATATCTTGCATTCCAAAACCACAAATTTCAGAACCACAAGATAGTGGAGTAATACTAAAACTAAAGTCATTTTTAGATCTTGCATAAGCTGCATTCTCTATTAATCCTAAACCCAAAGCTGTTATTATTATTCTTTCTAAATTTTTCATTTTTCTTTGCCTCCTATTGTTATTTTTTAATAGTTATTTTCTATAAAAGCATTATTGGACAATCTCAATTGAATTCTCCCTTTCATTATAGAATCTTCTCAGAGTAATAATAAATTACTTATAAAAATATAGATTCTAGAATGTATTGAATAAATAAACACTATAAAAATATACTAAATTATCAACAAACAACAGAGGAAAATTTACTGAAACGAACATCTTAAAAAGGAATAAAATTTTTAATGAATAAATGGAAATCAATGAAGACCTGCCTTTCGAATTACAGAAATTAAAAAGTAATGAAATAATCAAGGATAATGTTATAGAAAAATTAGCAACATTATTAGTGGATGCAGTAGATGAGAGGGTGGATGACAAAGTTGCAATCGCGTTCTCTGGAGGGATTGATTCAAGTTTGATTGCATTCATCTGTGATAAGCTGGACAGGGATTTTACTTTGTATACAGTAGGCTTCGCAGATTCTAAGGATGTACTTGCGGCGCAGACCTTGGCAGATGAGATGGACTGGGCTTTGGAAGTCAAAATAATTACTATTGATGAAGTTGAAGAGATAGTTAAAAAAGTCATTGAAATAACTGGGAGAAGGGATCCAGTCACAGTCGGAGTAGGATGCGTTACATATTCAGTGCTAGAAATGATAAAGGAAGATATTCTATTAACTGGACTCGGCTCGGAGGAAATATTTGCAGGATATGAAAGGCATAAAGGAGAGGATATCAATGCTCGATGCTGGGAAGGGATGTTGAATATTTATGAGAGGGATATCAAAAGGGATTTGGCATTAGCGGAGCATTTTGAAAAGAAAGTTAGGTTGCCATTCATGGACAGAGAAGTAATAGAATTTGGAATGAAAATTGATCCAAAACTAAAAATTTATCCTGACAAAAAACAAGTCCTGCGGGATGCGGCAGTATGCTTGGGATTCAAGAAAGAGTATGCATACAGAAAAAAAAGTGCGGCGCAGTATGGTTCTAAGTTTGATTATGCCCTAGAAAAACTGGCCAAAAAAAATAAAATGAGCAAGAAAGAGTATTTAGAGAGGTTATGATTTTCTATAATTAAATAATTTATTGTAATTTGAATGATTGAATATTTTTATAACAAAACAAACTATTTCATTTTCATCACCTTTAATAGTATAAAGCATTCTGTAAAATTGAGATAATTCAACTCGCCAAAGGTTGCTAACATTAATTTGTTTTGGGATTAATTTTTTGGGGATATTATTACCCTAAAAAGGATCTTGTTTCATGAATTCTATCTTATTAAGAATGGAATTATATAATTGTATTTCAAAACTATTTTCAATTCCAATATTTTTTTGAGAAATAACTTTTTGCTCTAGCTCATCAAAAAATACCTTTGCATCATCAATGAGAATAATTCTAACCTTTTTGTTCATAACTCCCTACCTAGAGAAACAAGAGCATCAAGTTCTTTTCTAGGAGTATAGATCCAAAGTATTCCTTTTGTACCAATAATTATTTTTCCGCTAATTAAAAGATAGTCAATAATTTCAAGCAATGTTTGATGCATAACTTTTTTTGGGAGTCTTCTTTTTAGTTCAGCCAAACTGACTAATTCATTTGCATCTTTCAAAACATTTTCAACCATCAAAATTGTATTTAAGGTTGGTGAGTGTTTCATTACTTGAATCTGTTCCATTTTGGTATATCTATATTCCTTTTATATATAAGTCTTTTGTTTCTAAAGAACCTCCTGAAAGGTTTAAGGAAATAATTCATTATAAAGGTTTACTAGAAAAATTCGGAAATGTAATGTCCGGAAATCTTTCGGAAAATGAACAAAAAGTTATATAAATATGGACAGAATATAAAACATAGAAATAAGTAGTGCCTAGGGAACCTACACGAAAAATTGTAGCCGTACTTAGGATCTGCAAAAAGCCTCAACTTGTTTCAATTATTTTTTTGAAAAGTTAACTTAATTTGTCTAGGATTTTAATTGCATCTTTATCAAAATTTGAAAATGCAAACCATTTTTTACCGAGATCTTTTAATGAGGCTCCAATATGGTAAACTTCTTTATTATCAATAATCATAAACCTATCGTGCGATTTATTGAATGCTTTAATTTCAATTTGTGCATATTGTAAATTGAACTTTTTCAAATCCAGCTCCAATTGTTTTGAATAGTTTGTATAGATGGTTACTTTTACTGAATATGTTCTTTTTGAGAAGAGTGTTAAGACTTCTTCGTCGATATAATTGTCAATTAATATTATTGAAGATTTTGCACTTTTTATTAATTGGGAAATGAATTTATAGGCATCAAAGATTTGACCTTCAAAAAATATACCCTTATCAGGTTTGATATCCTTGCTTTGAATAGCTTCAAAAACTTTCTCAAAACTTTTATCTGTTTGAATTTGATATTCTATTTGCTTTCTTTCAACAATATCTAATCTACAAAATATCTCTGCATTTTTGGAAATGAATCTGCGCATGGAAACAAAAGCATTAATTATATGAATACTAACTTGTATGGCCATATCACTTCTTAATATTGCTGAAAGCATAGCAACACCTTGCTCTGTAAAAACATAATGTGGCTGATAAGAAAATTTTAGACTTTGGAGGTGGTCACAATTTGTGACCAGCTTGTTTTTCTCTCTTTCTGTTAACTGAAACATAAAATTTTCTGGAAACCTTTCAATATTTCTCTTAACGGCTTGATTTAGTCGCTTTGTAGATACTTGATAAAGCCTAGCTAAATCACTATCTAACATAACTTGGAGTCCTCTAATGAAAAATATTTTGCTTTTAATTGATTCTTCAGTTGTTATGATTTCCATAAAACATTTTTACAAAATTCCCTTAAAAAAGGTTTACTAGAAAAATCCGGAAATCTTTCGGAATTCTGGAAATATTTTCAAAAAAACAAAAGTATTTATAGCCTTAGATGAAAAAAGTAATTATGAATTGGATGAAAGTTATGTTAACATTGGTTGTTATATTATTGTATATTCCTTTAGTATTTATGGGAGCGAATGTATTTTTTCCAGAATACTCAGGGAGTGATAGTTACTATAATGCTTACAAAAGTTGTTCATATGCACCTGATGACAAAACCAGTTCTATTTGCACACAAAATGATACATGCTTGACTGAACAGATGAATGAACAGAAAACATTTGAAGAAAGTAAACATAATTATGATGGGAATAAGTATGTGTTCATTGTAGTATTGAACTTGATTGTATTATTGTTAGCATTGTTTATTCTATTCGATGATAGTGTGAATATAGGATTATTTTTAGGTTCTACTTTAACAAGTTTCTTCAGTACTTGGACTTATTTTGAAACGCAATCAAAAATTGGATTTGGGGTTTTATTCATTATTTTCTTTGTATCAATTTATTTTATTACTCGAAAGAAAGATTTGTTCTTAGGGAAAGATTAGAATTAGATTTATTAGAATGCATAAATTTCAATACTTTTGTGCATTAAGAGCTAATGGTTTTTTCGTGAGCCTCACTGGCGATGGAAGTGTTTGGAGCGAAGGCGACTAAATTAAAAAAATTAGGGAATAATAGTCCATTAAATTTTAAAAAAGTAAAAAATTAAGCCGATGGTTCTTCTTTCAATCCTTTCCTCTGCCTGATTTGTGCAATGACTTTCGGCTGCAAAGATTCTGGGACTTTCTCAAATTTCTGATCGACAATAAAACTAGAACCTCTTCCAGAAGTCGCACTCCTCAAATCAGAAGCCCAGCCAAAAATTTCTGCAACAGGCAATATTGCACGAGCAACCAAACTCGAGCCTTCCTGATCCATGCTCAACAACTGCCCCCTTTTATTTTGAACAAGCTTTGAAATCTCACCCATGAATTCAATAGGCGCGTCAATCTCCATGACTTGCAATGGTTCCATTATCACAGCCTTGGCATCATTGACTGCTTGTCTTATACCATCCCTAACTGCTGGCAACATTTGTGAAGGACCTCTATGAATCGCATCCTCGTGCAATGAACAGTCCATCAAACGCACTTTCATCTTCACACAAGGCTCACCAGCCAAAGTTCCACGCTTCATGACATCCTCATAACCATCCATCACCAAACCAATGATTTCTCCAATGTGGACGATACCTCTAGTATTATCAATCAAAACATTACCATTAAATATATCCACATAAGATTTTGCTTCTTTGGTTTCAACACCAAGCTCTATTAATTTAGCAAAAGTTGCAGTATCCTTTTTTCTTACACGACCTTCAGAAATATCACCCGATTTTATTACCTTGTAGATATCATCCTCCAAAGGTTCAACTACAAAATAAAGCTTGTTGTGTTTGTTTGGAGATTTCCCCTCAAACTCACCAGACTTTTTCAAGACTGCTTCCCTATAAACAACAATTGGCTGTGAAGTCTTAACCTGCACACCTTTTTCTGTAACGATTCTGTTCTCGATAATTTCCAAGTGAAGCTCTCCCATACCTGACATCAAGTTCTCCCCAGTCTCATCATTGATTTCAATTTTAATAGAAGGATCTTCCCTGGAAACTTTTCTCAAAACTTCAACCAACTTTGGAAGGTCAGCCATATTCTTCACTTCAATAGACTTTGTTATTACTGGCTCGAAAATGTGCTTCAGTGCTTCAAAAGGCTGTTCGGCTTCCAAAGTAATAGTCTCACCAGCATAACCAATGACCCCAGAGATGGCACAGACATTGCCTGAAGGGATGTATTCCAAAAGTTCTGGCTTGATTCCATTATATATATACAAGTTCTGGATCCTTTGAGTTTCTTTTGCATTGTTCAAGTAAACTTGCATTCCAGGTTTTAATGTGCCTGAGAATAATCTGCCTGCGGAAATATCCTTACCGGATTTTGGATCTACGACGATTCTTGTAATAACAAAGGCTACTTTGCCATCAGGATTACAATTCAATAGATCTTTTCCAAACTCTGACTCCAATTCACCTTTCCAAATCTTCGGGATTCTGTATTTCTGGGCATCAATTGGATCTGGATGGTGCTTGATGATCATATCCAAAATAACTTCGTTCAATGCAGCATTCTTCCAAACCCAATCTTTCTTGGTTTCTTCATCCATCTCATAAATTTTTAAAATGTCCTTGAATGTAACCCCTTTCTTCTGCATGAATGGGAGCGACAATGCCCAGTTTTCTCTGGCAGAACCAAATGCAACCGAACCCTCAGTAATATTAACTTTCCATTTTTGTTTGTATTCAGGCTCGGCAATCTCTTCTATCAAATCATTGAACTCACTGATTAATTTGATGAATCTTTCCTGGATTTTTTCAGGTGATAATTTTAGTTCTTTGACCAAACGGTCTACTTTGTTAATGAACAGAACAGGCTTGACTCGCTCCCTGATTGCTTGCTTGACTACATTCTCAGTCTGGGGCATGATTCCTTCAACTGCGCAAATCAAAACTACTGTTCCGTCGACTGCACGCATGGCCCTAGTAACATTACCACCGAAGTCAACATGCCCAGGAGTATCAATCAAGTTAATTAAGAATTCATTCCCTTGGAACTCATGGACCATAGAAACATTTGCAGCATCAACAGTCAGCAAACGCTCTTGCTCATCAGAGTGCTGCCAGGTAGTCATTCCTTCCTCCAAGTCCCCAGCATTCTTTGAAGCCATGTGACCAGAAGCTGCTAACAAGTTGTCTGTGAATGCCGTTTTACCGTGATGTATATGCGCTGAAGTACATATATTTCTAATGAACTTTGGATTTTTAGTTATCCTTGCGACCTTATCGCTCATCCTTTCTGCTGATACCATAATTATAATCCTCCATAAAATAAGTAATTTGGTTTTCTCAATGTTTTTAAACTTTTCTACAAATTTTTAGCCTGAATAAGTTCGAAAATTATTTTACCAAAACAATTTAAACAACTAACATCCTTATGGAAACATGAACAATTATTTGATTCTTGCAACAGCAAAAGATAACAAAAGGTATACATTAGTCACACAGGCTCATAATTTTGAAGAAGCACTAGTAAAAAGTTATAACTCCAGATTAAGAAGACACGGAGAAATCACAGGAATAGAAATAATAAAATTGACACTTCCTATAACTCCACAAATACTAGAAATAATCAAAGCCCATGATCCTAAATTCAAGAATTCACCCTTTGCAGAAAATAGTTTGTTCCTTGAAGAAATTATAGACTCTTGGAATCCTATCAGCTATGTGTAACTTATGCTCCAATTTTTTTCTTAACAAGCGAACTTCTGATTGTTGCAGACCAGATTTAACTTTATAGAGGATTCTATCATCAAGCAAAGTCCTTTTCTTCTCTATTATTTCATCAATTCCATATTCCTCTGGATTAAGATAAACCTTGCTTCCTCTCTGCAACCCAAACAAGCTAGTTGACACAAGATCAATACTTTCTTTATTCTCTTCAATAAATTTTATTGTATCAAACAATTCTTCTTTTGTCTCAGTCGGAAAACCCAATATAAAATAAGTCAAATTAATTATTCCAGCTTCATGAGATTCTTTTAACACTTCAGAAATAACTTCCAGCTTTGTTCCTTTCTTCATTAAATCCAAGATTCTTTGATTGCCAGACTCTATCCCCCAAGAGACTGACCGCAAACCAGAATCATGCAACTTCTCAAAAATCCCCAATAAATCTTTAGTCGGCTTTAACTGGCACCACCATCTCACTTTCAATTCTTTCAACAAGTCCGCTAACTCTAAAAGTCTTTTCTTAGAGATCATATCATCAAAAAAATAAAGGTTCTTAATATCATGCTTCAAGATAGTCTCCTTTATTAATTCTAATGGAACTTCTTTGTATTGCTGAGAGAAATGATGAGTACAAAAAGCACACTGCTTGTAATAACAAGAAACAGAAGTTCGCAATGGATAAACCAATTCCTTAGTCAAATAATCTTTGCTTTCAAAGTCTGAAAAATCCGGCACTACAAAATCTTCACTCGGAACTATTTTATCATCAAAAAATCTTAACAATTCTTTTTCATTGCAAAGAAAGGTTGAATTCTTTAGGAGATTATGATGCACAGCAGGTCCGCCAACAAGAATCTTATATTTTTTATTAAGCCTTTCCACCAATGCCTGGGAATAGAAACATTGTGAATTATAAACCAAACTAAAAGCAACATAATCCGGTGCTTCGTCCTCAATCAAAGCAATCATTTCTTCAAAAAGCTCAGGAGTCTCATTATTGATCACAAGTTTATTGTTTTTTTTATACACATCCCTTGAAAGCTTATCAAACAATTCAAAATCTTTGTTCAAATATGCTTCTTCAAATCTTAACTTATTGAACTTGGCATTCAGATCCAAGCATTTAACTTCAATATCCAAATGTGACTTTACAAATGATTTCAAGTAAGCAATTGAATAGGGCATAGTGCTTGGAGTGCAAAATGGAGGATAAATTAAGAGCAGTTTCATAAGATACTAAGAATAACTCCTTTCTTCAAGATGACTAATACATAATTCAAGATTATTTTGGTCAACTAAACTTATTGGCAAAGTTATCAATCTATCACAAGTTCTAGAATCAGGCCTTACTTCAGGAGGAATAAAACCTTCATATTGAATATCTCCAACAACTGCTCTAGCCAATCCTCCCCATGAATTAAATAAATAGGTTCTTGTTCCAGCTGTATCAGTAAGTGAAAGTTCCAAAAGTTTTCTATCACCCAATGTTACATTATAAATTATTTTATCAAAAGCTCTTGATAAAGTCTTAGTTCCATTAACATGAGTTTGTTCCCAGGCCATATATAATCATCAAAAATAATCATTTATAAATATTAGGTAGTAGTTTTTTTCAACTAATGCAAATATAGAAAAGAACTTTTGGAATTAAACCAGAAGATATAATTTTTCAAGAGTGAGCCTCCCAACCCCCAGAGGAATCTTGCTTTGCTCCACAGAGGAGTATTATAATAGAATTAATTTCTGAAAGATTTCCGGATTTTTTGCAGAAGCCTTTATTAAGGCAAAAAAGGCCATTTGAGTTATGAGAAAAGATTTAAATATACCTAAGTATACCCTAGTATATCCTTTAGGAGGTATGACTATGGAATCAACAACACTAAAAGTTCAAGAAAGGACTAAAAAAGAATTAGACTTATTTAGAGAATCAAAAAATGAAAGTTATGATGAAGTTCTGCAAAAAATGATCTATATTGTAAAACTAGCTAAAGATAATCCAAAATTAAGTCAAAAAACAATTAAAGCAGTTGAAGCAGCTAGAGAAAGAATAAAGAAAGGAAAATTTATTTCTGAAACTGAAATGAAAAAGAGGTTGGGATTATAATGTTTGAAATTATTTTTGACGAGGAAGCTGTAAAATTCTTAGAATCATTACCTAAGGAGATTACGAAAAGAATCATTAGTAAAATACTTCAATCAAAAGAAAATCCTTTTCATTTCTTTGAAAAACTTTCTGAAATCAAAGGATTTAAATGAAGAGTTGGAGACTATAGAATTATTGGGGATATTAACCCAAATAATAATCAAATAAGCATTCTCATTATAGGGCATAGGAAAAATATTTATCAAAAATTAAAATCGAAACTTATTTAAAAGATACAAAAAATTAGAATTTAAAATGAGCCAGTGATCTAGTGGCTAACTTCATTGAATATCTTTGGAGTCCATAAATGATGTCTCCCTT
>CAYYMN010000001.1:4323-33141 GCA_964473075.1 Candidatus Woesearchaeota archaeon | reverse complement strand
GAGAATGTCGAAGGTTCGAGTCCTTCCTGGCTCACCATTTTTTTAAAATCAAAAGGAATATGCTTTCCACCCTAAATATTTGCACGAACAAGTTTCTGAAGGATAAGTTTTTTTAAATTTCTACTTCTTCCATTATATTTTTAGAGAAGTTTGATTAGTAAATGTTTCTTCTTCAAATTGTACATTGAGGTATAAAAACAAAAGATTTATTTATTTTGAAGTTTTGAAAAAAGAGTATGGAAAAAAGGTCTATATTCTTAAGGCATGTAGGAGATAGTCCTCGCATGAGAGTATTGCAATATTTAATTGAAGGAAGAGATTTTGATTATACACTTACTGATATACTTAGTTGTGGGGTAAGTTGGGGAACAGTAAATTATCTTATTCCTGAACTTGTTAATTTGGAAATTGTAAAAAAAAACAAGAAAAATTGGAAGAATAACCTTGTATAAAATCAATAAGGAAAATGAAACTGCAAAACAATTGATAAAACTTTATGATCATCTTATTTTGCAAGAACTTAATTCAAAACAAGAAAAAATTATTATTACAGCTTAAGAAATGTAAAAAATAACTTATTTTGATTTGGCATACCATCTTTTTTATTTCAAAATATATGCAGGAAGTTTCCATTTGAATTTTTTTTGTTCTTGTGTATAATGTTTTTTACAGAGATAACTCCAACCATGATCTTTATATTTTCCACCAAGAAGAGAAGGATATACTTCGCAGTAAGCTTTACTTTTACAAGTGCCTTGAAAATCACAATGTTTTTTTGTCATTCTAAAAACCTCCTTATTTCAACAAAGAAGCTAATCAAAGTAAAATTATAAATTTAACTAAACTAGCTCTTTGGATCTTTAGGAAAAAATATAAAGTTTAGTATAATCTGAACTAATATGAAAGAAAATGTAAGTATATATTATGGTAAAAAAGGAGATTTGCTAGAACTGAGAATAGGAAAAAAAGAAAAGTCTTACTATTTTGATAGAGGTGATGATATATTTGAAAGAAGAAGTGAAAAAACAGGAAAATTAATTGGAATCGCTGTATTTAATTTTAAAAAAAGAAATAAAGTTAATGTTAAGTTACCATTAAAATTAACCATAAATTAATTTCTAAACAATTCATACATTTAATTCTATAAAAAGAAAAAAATTATTTATGCCTCAGCCAGACAAAGATGATTAAACCAAAAGCTACGACCAAACCAAAAATCAAAATCCAGAGCCAATAATTAATTTCCTGATCTTCAATTATATCATCCTCTAAAGCAATTTCCTCAACTAAAATATTTTCCATCTTCAAATTAGCCTTCTCATCAACAAGACTCTCTAAAGTCACCTTAATATCCATAATATCATCTGCATCAAGGTCTACTGAAACAAATTCGTTTACTGAAAGAGTAAAGGTTTGAGGGTCACTGGATATAGTAAAGGTTGCTGTTGAATCTGTAATTTCATCAATAACTAAAGTATGAGACTCAGACAATCCTGAAGAAGACATCAACTCAAATTCATACTCTTCTCCTAGACCCATTGCCAAAGAAATTGGCTCAGAACTTAAAATATCAAATAAAGTTTCTTCAGTCGATTCTGGAGCAAAAGATAATGTTTGATTCTCTTCAGTTTCATTAGCTTCTTTCTTTGCACCTTCTGATGCTGAAGAGCTTCCTGATGTCGATGTTGAAGTTGTTGCAGTCACTACTCTCCCAGTTATTTGTGGAGAATTTCCCGAGAAATGCGGCAATCTTATCCAAATCTTGTTGTTAGTTTTATCCTTGTAACAAGGTGTAGTAGCACTCAATTCTGTTACAGTAGTTGTACAGTTTGTCGAGCCCATTAATGTAGTCCATGCACTAGAATAAGTTGAATAATGAGAATCATTTGCAGCCAATGCAGAACCTGAAGTTCCATTCAAGGTCGTGTTCCAAACAACATTCCAGTTCTCATCATAAAATACAGGAATGCTTAAGTTGGTATCCAAAGCCTCATTCAATCCAGTAGTTGTTGAAGAACCTTCTGTGTATGGGATTGCTATCAAGACATAGCTATATATTGTTGGACCCTGAGAACCAAATCTCAATGCTTTTGAAAATCCATCAGTAGTCCTTTCTGCAGAGGTGCTGTCATCATCAAACATTGCATCTGGAGGACCTGAAGCAAACATATCCACATTCACATAATGTACTGTAACGCCATCCATTGTGACCCTGAAACTCACATCTCCACCACCAATGATTGCACCTAAAGGATTAAAAGTAGCCATTGTTGCAGTGCTAGTTAACAGACAAGCTGCTGAAGGCACAGGAACATCACAAGAAGAGTTAGACTTGTAAATCGAAACACTAATATCACTATCATCAATTTCCCCCTCGATGTCTCCAGGATTGAATGCAGTTAATGTAATATTTGGGTTGCTTACTATTTGTGCTACAGTCTTTGTTGGCACTCTCTTAGGAGCCATTGCCATGGAGTAAATGTTTATTTCCTTGACCCCAGAAACATTCAACATAGGGATAAAAAACTGAGCAGTATTACTAGCAGTCAAATCATCTATAAAAGTAAAGACACTCCCCATTCCATAACCTGTATAATCCAACTTGGTTTCAATATGTGCTGAGATACCACTGAGAGTCAAATTAGTTGTGGAATTAACAATTGAAAATCTTTGTTTCTTCGTGCTGACAGAAAAAGTATTTCCTCCTTGAGAATCACTTAAGTTAATACTACTTAATTCTCCAAGTAAACCATACAAAGTCACATTTAAACGATGGCTACTACTGGTTACAGTTATGTTTGAATAGCTCCCAGTAAAATTAGATCCATTATTTGCAGAAACATATAAAATATAATTAGTATCTTCTGCTGGTGCATAAGGCAATGTAATATTATACCAGCCACTCTGGTTAGCAATGCCTGTGGATTTGTTATAATTGTCATCCTGATTTCTCCATGCACTCATATTGTAAGGAAGGGTTCCATAGGAAGCAAAAATCATGTTTCCAGGCTCAGTCAAGTAAGGAACTACAGTGATGTTCATCCAGGATTGAAAATTGCCAACAAGAGTATTGTTCAAATAACCCGTTACTCTTGAAAAAGTCATAGTACAATTAAATTGTTTATCCAACCTTGAAGTTGTTGCATTATAACTAGATAAACTAGCACCATTATTGTCAACAATAGTATATGAACTTGTTGCAGAAAAATTATTCCAATTATAACTCAAAGGAACAAAGCGGTTGTTTCCAGGATCAGAACTTGAAGGATAAATCATTACAGAATAATTTCTATTCTTAGGGACATAACAAGTAAAAGTTGCGTTAACATTAGTAGAAATACAACTAACCGGATAGCCTAACTGGACATCTTTCACCTGTGCAGCAAATTGAATCTGAGTATTGGATGCATTCCTAACAGTAATGTTCATAGTTCCAGCAGCATCCAAATAAAATTTTAAATTACTACCCAACCTTGAAAACTCTTGATAAGGAAATGAAGGAAGAGCTTGACCAACCCAGTCAATGTGACTATAGGTTGAATTTACATGAAAAATAGAGAGTAAATAGAAATATGAACTGTTAGCAGTAACATTCACACCGAACCATCCAGAAGAATTAGTAGTTGTTAAGTTCGTGCCCAAATCTGCCCAAGTATTGTCTTTAAGTGCAATAGAAACATTTGAATTATTCAATGGATTACCATTTATATCATAAACAGTTCCATTCAATTCAAATACTGCTGCTTCGGAAAAACCTAAAAACATCAAAACTACGACCATAAAAATTAATACCCCTTTTTTCATTTTACACCCCAATTCTTTTTTCAAAGATTAGGAAGTATTTATATTTTTCTATGTTTTGACACATTTCACTTTCTGAGTGATAATCTTAAAATTACTCCCCTTTTTTTTCCTTAGCTTTTTTACTTAGTTACCTATGATATTTAACTTAATTTGTTCTAAAAATCACATAAAAAGGAGTATTAAAAACACAAAAGTCTATTACAGCAAATTTATGCTAATTCTTTAAACTTTTTTTTCATATTTACTCTTTTTTCAGCCTCTTGAAAGCTTTCAATAAAATTTGCTTTATTTTTCATTTTATAGATTTTTTCTCTGCATTCTAATGCACATTCATAAAATTGTGATTTTTGAAATCTAAGTAAATACCTTAATCTAATAAGAAATTTAACTTGTTCTTCAAATGATAATCTTGGAAATTGAACAAGAATTGGGAAGTCCTTAAATCTTGAGTTTGATAAAAGATAATCTACAAAAATAATTAATGACATATAAAATGCTGAAGCATGAAAAAAATTCTTTCCCTTTTCGCTAGTTTCAAAATATTTCTTAATCATTGGGATATATTCAATTTCATGTCTAACATTAACTAACATTGGGGCTGAAATATACTCAATAAATGTCGTAACATGCTCATTATCTTCAAATGCATCTTCTAAACTTTTGTCAACAATAGCTCCATGTTCTAGTTCATGAACAATAGAACTTACTAAATGATAATATAAAAATTTGAATTGCTGGTTTTTTTCTTTTTTTGCTTTAACAATTGGAAAAAGCCAGTAAGGAGCATTAATTCTTAATATGGCCTCAGGTTTCATTCCAATAGCTCTATCAAAAAGATTAAAGGTAATAAAAACTTTAGAATATAATTTAATATTCCCATAAGAAAATTTTTGAATATAATTATTTGTATCACTCGCTAATTTTGTTAATATTTTATGAATTAATTCTTGATTCTCAATAAAAAATTTCCAATTTTCTTCAGAAGCTTTTTCTTTTTCAAAAAAATAAACAAAATCAAAATCTCTATGATTAAAAATATTAAACCAAGTATTTGAAACAATTAGCCATTTTCCGTATCCATTTGCTTTTGCACTATTGAATTTAAAGAAGTATTCTAAAAATATTCCTTCCATCATTTTGATTTTTAAGTTAGAAATAATCAAAGAAATTCGTTCTTGGATTAATCCAGCATTAAGTTCCTTACAGCTCATTAAAATTATCAATCTCTAAGGATTTAAATAATCTTCTTAGGAGCACAGTCCGAAAAGTGAGTGATTTTGAAACTATCATACAGAGTGAAAATAATTCCAAATAAGGAAACTAATGATACAGATACATAAAAAATATAAATTAAACAGAAATTGAAAAAGGATGGTATTTAGTACAACTGGATTTACTTTAAGAGGCCCTTTTGATGGAAAAGAAGAAAATTATACTCTGTTGGCTTTAGCAATATTAAATGAAAGTCAAATGAAGAAGGAAGAATAGGTTTCATAGTTCTATCAGAAGAAGCTAGAAGTAGAATTGAGGGATTGGAATTAAGAGAAATATTTCAACATCATAGCGGATTGAAAGTTTTGGAAGCTAATCTTTAGAAAAACAAAGTATACAAAGTGTAAAGCATTCCAAATGAATAAACAAGAATCAGAAGCACAGACAACCAAAGATGATTTTTCAAAGAATACTCTGGCTTTCTTTCAGACTTCTTCTGTGCAGCCCTGTGAGTAAGAATTATCATTATTCCATCAATACCACCAGCAAATATTCCTGTGATTGCAAGAACTTGAACAAAACTCGCGAAACCCGAGAGAGCAATCGCCAATGGAAAAATTAATGTCAGGCCCCAAGCAAATATTTTTTTCATCTTATAATCAAAGTGATACATCCAGACCAAGGCCAAACCAAGGAGCATGAAGCTAGTGGCCATTGTAAATATTGCAAGAAAGTTGCCCATAAAATGCATATAAGTACCAATGGATTCACCCAAAGCAATTGTCGCAACCTCAGAAGTATTTGAACCTGTGACACCCACGACAGCAGTCGCAAATAATAAATAAAGAAATAGTGGAACGAGGGAACCAATAAGGATTACTTTTTTCAAATGCTTGACATCTTTGCCAAGTTCAACTTTAAGATCAGGAATCGCCGCCGAACCTGCCAAAGCAAAAAGTGCTACACCATATGGAATTAATAATTTGGAGGCATCAAAGCCGGTATAATTTGTAGGCTCCATGTAAAAAAAAGAGATTATTGAAATTGCAATTAGAACACCAATAACTATAATATTAAAATAAAATTCCAAAGATTCAATCAACTTCAAACCCTTAAAGACAATGATTGACATCAAAACAAAGAAAATCAGCATAGGATAGATAGGATTAACTCCAAGAATTGCACCCCAGGCCTGGCCTTCACCAATCAAATAGCCTGTCAAAGCACCATAGACAGAAAGCATTAATCCTAATGAGATAAAAAATTTGCCTTTCTTTCCCAAATACTTTTCAACATAGCCTGGAATTTGATGGATGCCTTTTGTTCTCAGAGTTATTTCTCCAAGATAAAGGTTCATTAAAACAACAAGAATTCCTAGAAGAATTATTACAACAACACCAGTAAAAAAACCCGCTTGGACAAAAACATAAGGGAGGCCTAAAACACCTGCACCAATAATTAATCCAATAAGTGTTGCAATTGCTCCGAGAACTTTTTTCATTTTAGTCATACCTATGAACTTTCAAATAAGTTTTAAGGTCAGACATTATTGCTTCCAAATCTTTTTCTAAGGCAGACTTTCTACGCTCCCATTTCCCACGAGAGAGCATTTTGTCCCATAGTTCTTTAAACAAAGTTTTGTAAGGATCTTTTTTTAGCATATTCCATTCAGAAGTTGGATCCCGATCAAAGTATGTTGTGAAAGTAACTAATACTAGCCCATTCTGAGCAGATTTCTTTTTTCCATCATGGGTTTCTATCGTAACATTCTCTACTTCAGCTTTGAATTCGACAAGGATATAGGATTTAGTGATTTCATCAAGCCATTTATCATTAGCCCAATTAAAATGATACAGCTTTTTTCCATCCGAGAGAATCTTTTCTGTATAATCTTTTTCTTTTATGGAGTAGCCACGATCAGTAAACCATTTCTTTAAAAATTTATAGAGTTCTTTTTGATCATAAGTTAAAGTATTAGAAACCGAAAGCGGCATTCCTACAAAATCTTTTGTTCCCATAATTGCATATATAGGTAGAGAAATTATAAAGCTTTCTGTTATTTTAAATATTTTCTTAATGTCTCTAACAAGTTCAATGCTTCATCATCAGATTTGCTAGTATATTTTATGAAATATTCCTTGAGGAAATAACGTTCGTAGAGTTCAACAATGTATTTCAAAATTTTATTTTTATTTTTAGCCGAATATAAACCAGCAGGATCTTTATAGACTTCAGATTTTATTCCAATAGTAGTGCGACCCCAATAAGTCTCTGTACCATCATCAGCAACAATTTTTCTTAAGTCTAAAATTTTGATGGATAATTCAATTCTGAACTTCAAGTAATCATCTACATTTCTAGTACCATACCAATCACTCTCAAGTTGATGACCAGTACCAATATCTTTTTCTACCAAACCTTTCTCAAAAAAATCATACTTGAAAGCTTTGAACCAAACAGGGATAGATTTCATCATACCAATGACATCAATGAACGAATGATGGACTACCTTTTCAGTAATCCCTGGAATTTTATCCAATTTTTCAAAGCCCATACAAAGAAATTAAAAGAACTAAATTAATAATGTTTTCGGTTACTGCTGTTCTGCACGACATCCTTCACAGAGGAATTGACCATCAACTTCGTAGAGTTTGCCATAGTTCTCACAAAGCTCGCATTCTCCTTCAACTGGTTTCTGATCTTTCTTTGAAGATTCAATCTTTGCTTGATCAGAAAGAATATCAAACAATGCGGGCTGGATTTTAAGGATATCATTAGTGGTTAGCATACCTATTAATTTTTTATTGTGAACAACAGGTAAACGACGAATTTTTTCAGTTTTCATTTTGATAAGTGCTTCATAGAGATCAACATCAGGAGTTATGGTATCTACCTTTGTGACCATTATCTTTGAAACAATTATTTTTTTTGGGTCTAAACCATTAGCAATAAAATGAACCAAATCCTTTTCTGTAATGATACCTTGAAGATTATTATCCTTGACAATGAGAAGACTACCTACACGCTTTTTTAGCATAATTTTTGCACATTCAAAAATAGTTTTTGTTGGTTCGATTGTGACTGGTTTTTGCGACATCGCATCCGAGACCTTTATGCCTGTTTTCATAGAATAATATATGACTTCAAAGCATTTAAAGATTGTGCTATTACTTTGAAAAGCATAAAACATCAAAGAAAAGTATTTTAAGTTTGGGAATAGAAAATAAATCTAATTATGGAGGGACACATAAGCAAAGGGGTTGATAGAAGGCTTTTTAGACAAAAAGTTAAGCAAAATAGGTTTTCGATTAAATGGTTAATATTAATTTTGGTTATTTGTCTAATTTTATTTGGGATTCAGTTTGTTGATTTAAATTCTGTTGGAAATGTTATTTTAGAATCACAAGATGATGAAATCTTTCAAATATCAGACATTACTTCGTATGATGTTTGGCTATTAGGAAATAGTACAGGAACTTTACAGGTAGATTATGTTAATGTAGAACAACCGGAAAAATTTAACAATGAAACATTTTTTTGCCTGAATGGATCAACAAGCAAAGATGTTAGTTCACTTTTATATATTTGGTATATTAATGGAAGCCTTTCAACTTCTTTGAATACTTCAACAATTATTAGTGCTTTTGGAGTAAACTTTACCACCCATGATAGGATTGAATGCGGTATAATACCACAAAATGGATCTAGCTTAATTGCATACTGGCCCTTTGATGAAGGCTCTGGGATTGCATTCAAAGAAATAATTAATAATAAATCTGGAACAATCACAACTGCAGACTGGAAACCAGGAAGGAATTATTATTCAATCAATATTAGCCAAGCGAATGATTATAGAGTCAGTTCTCCCAAGGGATTAAATCTGACGAAGAATTTTACTTATGAAATCTGGATGTATCCCACAGTTGATACAAATTATGTTATTTTAGAGAATGCCAATACAGTAAGCATTGAAGTTACTTCAGGAAAGATTAGGGGATTAATGAAAATCTCAGAAGCTACATCTTCATTAAAAATAATTTCTGTAGATAGTATTTCACAAAATAGATGGAATCAAATTGTATTTACTTATGATAATATTAATGCTTCATTATATCTAAATGGTGAATTACAAAATAAAACTAATGTAACAGGAAATGTTGATGATTATACAGGAGATATTCTTTTTGGAGAGAGTAGTACGATAGCAAGTCTTTTTCTCAGAGGACAAATAGATGAAGTTGCAATCTATAATAGAAGCTTGACTGCTGACGAAGTTAGGAATCATTATAATAGAGGAATAGCAATCTTTTCAAAAAAGAACACAGCAATCATTGATAGAACAGAAGCTAATTTTTTAAATGGAACATTGACAAATTTGACCTATAGCACTTTAATAAACAAATTGATATTAAGCAATTGCAGTACAAATGTTTACTGTAAGAATGGAGAATATATTTCAACAACAAAATCTATACTTGATAATGATAATCCCATCAAAATCAGTTATGGATTGAGCTCCACAAATAGTGCAAATGTAACCTTTGAAGCAAGAACTGGAATAAGAGGAGAGAATGGCTCAACAATCTGGAGCGATTATTTTACAGATGATCCGGCATATAATAATGATTCAAAAAGAATAATAGCATTATCTTTTTCTGAGGGCAAAGGAAATGTAACAAAGGAATTGATCTCAGGAGGAGATTATTATTTAGGCAACTTGGATTTCACGCCAAAAGGAAAAATAGGTTATGCAATGAGATTTCTTGGGGATGGGAAATTAACTATTGATGATTTCTCTCAATTGAGATTGAATAACTTGAGTAATTATACATTTGAATTTTTTATAAAACCTGAAATTTCTAGTGAGATGGGACTATTCACAAAAAATAAATACCTCGCTTTTCTTAATGGGAGTTTAAATATTGTTTACAATGCAACTTGTGGGGATGTTAATTATTCTATAGTTAGTAACAGATCATTAATTGAGGATGAATGGAACTATGTAGTCATTACTTATGATTCTAAGAATAACTCACAAATATTCATCAATGGAAATCTGAGCGCCACAGAAACATTTAATGGAACAATAGATACTGGAACACAAAACTTTGTGATAGGAGCATTGAATGAGCTGGACAAGTTTAATGGTAGCATAGATAGTTTTGTAATTTATAATAAAACATTGAGTTCCAATGAAATAAATAATAAAGTCTATAATATGAATAATTCTGGTGTAACTATTGATTCTGAGGATTTTGTCCAGTATAAAATTACATTCAGATCCGATGGCACGGCAACTCCGAGCATTTCAAATGTTTCAATATTATTAGAGAATCATTCAGTATTTGTTTATAATTCATTACCTTATGGAATGAGAGTAGGTACTCCAACTAATAATACTAACATTTCTAATAGCAATAATATCACATTCAATTGGACAACTGCGACAGATTTAGAAGGGGATTCTATTTTTTATGAATTTTTATTAGCAAATTTTAGTAACATGAGCAATATTCTTTTTTATAGAATGGGAATTAATAATTATTCATTACAAAATTATTCAGACATGCAGACTTTACTAGTAGAACATTTTGATTACAAGGAAGATTTGATAAATCATGGTTGGAAAGGGAATTGGTCTGCAACTGGAGCTAATGGAAGATTTAAAGGAGGGTTTGAAATAACTCACTCTGGAAAATATTTGCGGAACTCAAGGGATATGATTAATTCTGAACAAGGAACAATTGAATTCTGGACAAGACCATACTGGAATCCAAGTGATGGAGGGACAAGCTATTTCTTTGAACATACAAATGAAAGAATAAGCATGAACAGGACTGGAAGTAAATTATCAGTAAGTATTAATACAAATCCTGCGAATGTAATCACATATAATATTAGCAATTGGAATGCTATGGAATGGCATCATTTAGCTGTTTCATGGAAAGAGAATTCAAATCTAACTTTGATAGTTGATGGAATTCAAGCAAATACTACCAATATAAGCCAAGTAAGTAGCTTTAGTGGGAGATTCTATTTGGGATCAAATGCAGTTTCAGATTCGAGCAATATTGTCTTTAATGGAACTATTGATGAACTAAGGATTAGCAATGTTCAAAGAAATGCATATTCTACTTTGACAAGCAATGAAATGAATAACTCATTTGGTAATGTTTCGGATGGAGATTATTATTGGACAGTCAAAGCCATACAAATAATAAATGCCAGCTTGGATGCTGAGCTAGTAGTAAGCAATACCGATACCAGGAGAGTGCGAGTAAGTCGTTCAAATCCTACAATAACATTTGTTGAAGACTTTGTCAAAATATATTCCGAGGTTAATACCACGATCAATATTACTTCGAGTGAAAATGTATTATGTCAATACAGAACTTTGAATGGGAATTCAGTAAATATGAGCCGAACTGGAGAGATTTTTCATTCCCAGACAATTAATTTGACAAACTTTGGAAATTTTACATATTATTTTGTTTGTAATGATAGCAATAATAATCTTGTAAACAAATCATACAGTTTTTATGTATTTTACGCAGGTATATCACCAGTCGTTAGTATACCTAGAATCAACTTCAGTGCAAGAGATAATGAAATCATAAGTCGTAGTATAGGAAGTTTGGATATAACAACAAAAGATAGTATTACTTCAAATGCAGGAATAATAAAACATCGCAGGGATAGTAATCCAGAAAATTCGAGTTATGGACTAGAAGCACAAAAAGTTGCATTCTGGACTATTTTATTGGATGATAACTTGGTTGCAAACTTAACAGGGAATGTTACTGTTAATTTTATTTATGAATCAGAGGATATAACTGACTTATCTGCATTAAATTTTAGTCTTTATTGGTTTAATCCAAGGACTTCTATATGGGAAGACCAAGGAATAAATGTTCAGAAGGAGAGTTATCTTGTGCAAATAAATACAAGCCGGTTTGGGACTTATGCTCTTTCTGGAATTGAGAGAGTAATTGTTAGAAACCCACCTCCAATAATTGAGGATGGATTAGCTAAAAGAGGATTATTAAAGCCGACTACTAAAAGATTTGGCACAAAGGGAAGTCTAGGGGAAATAATACCAGAAGAAGTTGTTGAGGAAATTATCGAAAGTGAAGAAGAAATTGAAGATTATTTAACCTCGGAAGAAGATGAAACTGACAACGAAGATGGGACTACAGGTGAAGAAGATGAAACTGACGAACAGGATGTTATACAAGATGTATTAATGAAGTCCGCGGAATGGATTCAAGGAGAAAAATGGTTGATGATGATTCTTTATTTATTTGGTTCTGGGATTATTGTATTTTATGGTTATAGGATGGCTCTGGCTTTGTTATTCAAATATCAGAAAAAAGAAAGCATTAACTTGGAGGATTTGGAAAAGGAAGTAGATGATAAAGTAAAATATTTTGTTTATACTAACATCAATAAAGAAAATTTAAATAATGAACTTGTGAAAAAAGGCTGGGAAACTGAAAAAATAGAGAAAATTATATCCAAAGTAAAAAAATTAGGAAGAGGAAAATTTGAAGAATATATTTACAAACATTTAGCAGAAGGGAAAAATGAAGGTGAGATTGTTAGAAATTTAGTTGAGAAAGGTTGGAACGAAAACCAAATAAAAGAAGAAATTGAAAAATTTAAAAGAATTTAGTTCTCTGGTTTCATTGTTGGGAAAAAAATAACTTCTCTTATAGAAGCTGCATTTGTCAGTAAGATTACCATTCGATCTATTCCCAAGCCCAGTCCGCCTGTTGGAGGCAGACCATACTCTACTGAACGCAAGAAGTCCTCGTCCATCTGCTGAGCTTCTTCATCACCACCCTTGCTTCTCTCAGCTTGCTCTTCGAATAATTTTCGTTGCATAATTGGATCAGTCAGCTCTGAATAAGCATTACCTATCTCCCAAGTATTCACATAAGGTTCAAAGCGTTCAATCAAATCCTCATTTCCTCTCTTTAATTTACACAAAGGTGAAGTTTCTTTAGGATGATCAGTTATGAAAATAGGCTGGATCAAATGTTTCTCACAGAGCTCTTCAAACAATAATGCAATTGCCAAACCCCTGGATGTCAAATCAAGATTATATTCAACTCCATTCTTATCGAGTAAATCATAAATTTCATTATCCGAAAGCTTTTCGATATCAATATTTGCAAATTGTTTTAGGGCTTCATACACAGTCATTCTCTTCCAAGGCTTCTTAAAAGAAATTTTTGTGCCCTGATATTCAACCTCTAGAGTGCCAAGAACTTTCATACAAACAAATTCATACATATCTTCAGTCAAGGACATCATATCATTATAATCCGCACCGGACCAGTAGCATTCCATCATAGTAAACTCAGGATTATGAGTCTTATCAACACCTTCATTCCTGAAATTCTTGCAGATAGTATAAACTTTCTCGTAACCGCCTACAATCAATCTCTTCAAATATAATTCTGGAGAAATAGAAAGGAACAAATCCAAGTTCCAGGCATTGATATGAGTCTTAAATGGTTTCGCACTAGCACCACCATAGACTGGCTGCAATACTGGAATCTCAACTTCTGTGAAACCTCTAGTGTCCAAGAATTCTCTGACTGCACTGACAATCTTACTTCGCATTAAAAATGTTTTTTTCACTTCTGGATTCGCAATTAAATCAACATACCTCTGCCTGTATCTGATTTCAGAATCCTGAAGACCATGGAATTTTTCTGGTAGAGGACGAAGAGATTTTGAAAGCAAAGTAAATTCTTCTGCATAAATAGTAATTTCGCCTTTTTTAGTTTTGAAAATATGACCCTTAACACCAATGATATCACCAATGTCTAAAAGCTTAAACAATTCATAATTTTTAATTTCATCCTCTCTAAAATAAATTTGAATCTGGCCTTCTTGATCTTGAATATGCGAAAAGGCAGCCTTGCCCATGTCTCTCAAAGTCATTATTCTACCCATGACCGAGTAGACATCTTTTGTGCTTTCGCCTTCAGTCAAATAAGTGTATTTTTTTAAGAGTGATTGAGAGAAAACATAGTTCTTGAATGTATAAGGATAAGGATTAATACCTAAATGTTTGATTCTTTCTAGCTTATCTAGACG
Organism: Candidatus Woesearchaeota archaeon; assembly: GCA_964473075.1. GTDB lineage: Archaea > Nanobdellota > Nanobdellia > SCGC-AAA011-G17 > GW2011-AR17 > JAGVZZ01. The sequence goes on along the minus strand of CAYYMN010000001.1, from coordinate 19,017 downwards.
CTCTTGGATGAGTTTGTTGGTTTCCATATATATGAAAATAGTTAAAGATTATTTAAATGTTTTTATAGAATTTTCAAGAGCAATTTAATGGGAAATAATTTCAGTTTGTTAAAAAAAATATTTAATAAATAATGGGCGATGCCCCTCATTCCTAAAAGGCGACCTGCCAAGCAGATATGCATCCTCTTAGGTCCATTTTTGGGGTTCAGACCTTATATGGCACTTTTTATTATGAACCTTATCAATAAATAATTTAAAATTCTTTATATAAGTTTTGGTTACATTTTTGAAAGCTTTTCGGAAAACTTATTCGTGATCCTTCCAAGTTCCAGAACAATAATAATCTAAACAATCAAGTATATCAGACAAAGGTGTCCGTCCTAATCCTTTTGCACTTTGATAAATTAATCCTTTTACTAACTCAAAGGCATCTTCTGGTTTGAACCTTGCTTTTTCTTCACCTCTAACTAAAAAAACCAAATCCTCTTCAGAAATGAAAGCACCATATTTACAAACTCCGAATACAGTTCTTCCATCAGTAACATCCATTATTGGAAATTCTCGAAAACTGCAGAATAATAATTCTAGAGTTAATCCATTACTTCCATCAGCCCAAAATCCTCCTCGGTTCTTAACACTTTGACTAAATTTAAATAATTCTTCATAATTTACTGAAATATTCATTTGATGCATATATTTCAATACAACAACTAACAATGTACTCTCAGTAGAATGCCCTGGAGCAATACTTCCAATATGATCCAAATATGTTTCAGGTCTGAATAAAATTTTACTTCCAAAAGGATCAAAAGTTTCATAGGGAGTAATATCACTTTGAAATACAAGTAAATCTCCATCATGAGTTCCAGTAACCTCATTTAGAATTCTTTGATTATTTCTTTCGCTTATCCAAGTATACCCTTCAGATTTTGGCCTTTCTTTATCTTGAACATATGCATGTAGCAAACTGACAAATGCTGAACTTGAAGAGCATCCATGTAGCTCCCAAATTTCTTCTTTCGGAAGAAGCATTGAAGAATATTCCCCAGAGAAGAACATAACATCTTCAACCTCACAAGGCTCTAAAGTTTTTTTGTCCCTCATAATCATCCAAGAAAAATCTTCTGGTCTTTGAATCATATCATTTAATCTTTTAAGAAGATCATTAGGTGCACTTTTATATATTCCTTCTTTGTATAAGTCTTTAATTATTTCAACAATCCCTGTTTCCGAAAGAAATCCTCTATTAATATTTAATCCTTTAATTCTATCATCAATGCCTAAACTTTTTATTATTGCTAAGCCTTCAGGATAAATAATACTATTAAATCTCATAATTTTTCTTTTGACTTTTGATTAATAAAGAATTATATCCCAAAGAATATGTTTTGAAGTGAGTGCAACAACCGAATTAGTAACTAAAGCTGATTATAGAATTTTCAAGAGCAATTTAACAGGAAATAATTTTAGTTTGTTAAAAAGACCAATTCCTTCAAAGGTAATTTCGCCATCATTAATACTCTGCTTAAAATCTGCTTTCTCTTGATGAAGTTCTAGTAAAAATTTCTCTGAGATGTAAACATTAAAATCAGGCTCATCAAAAGCTTCTGGTTCGAGGTATTCTATCTTGCCATCTTTGAAAAGCAACCCCACTGAAAAGTTTTCTCCTATAGGAATATTAATTTTTTCATTGTTCAAAATAAATTTCAAGGGTTGTGGCAAAGAAGAGTCTGCATTAAAGTCTGCTTTCATTATAGGAAGTTGAGTGATCAATACTTCTTTGATTTTAGAAATCTTTTCTTCATCAGAAATAGAATCATCATTTACAAAAGAAAAAGGGTCTTCTTCAGATTCCTCAGCAGAAACTATTTGGAAGAATAATAAGAGCAAAATAACTGAAATTAATTTTTTCATAGTTAAGATTATTGAAATAGAGATTTAAATAGATTTTGGAAAGTTATTAAAATAAGAATAAGTTAACTAATATACATGGAAGAAGACAAATCATTCGAGATAAAGTTTATCATTAAAAAAGGAAACATTGCAACAAAGGTTGAAACCAAAAACATTTCGCCACAGGAATGCCTGGGATTATTAGATATTGCCAAACAACAAATATTGAATAGTTTAGATGCGAGCAAGAAAGAAGTTTTTAGAAGGAGTCAAAGTGAATGAATGTGTTTTTTGTAAGATTGTAAAAGGAGATATTCCATGCTACAAAGTTTATGAGGACGAGAATGTTTTGGCGTTCTTGGATATCAATCCCATGTGCAAGGGTCATACAATTGTTGTGCTAAAGAAACATTATGAATTAATGACTGCTATGCCAGAAAAGGATTTATTTGAATTGATGAAAGGTGTGCAGGAAGTTGCTAAGGGTCTGATGAAATATGCTGAAAGTGTGAATGTTCTGCAAAATAATGGATCGAGTGCTGGGCAAGTCATTGGGCATGTGCATGTGCATGTTGTCCCAAGAAGAAAAGGGGATGGATTGCATTTAGGAGAATGGAGAAGCACAAAGTTCGAGAATATGGAAGAAATAAAAGAAGAAATTAAAAAACTTATATAGAATTCTGAAAGATTTCCGGATTTTTCTAGCAAACCTTTTTTAAGACTTAAATCTGAAATTAAAAAGATTTATAATTAAGTTATACAAACTAGTTATACATGAAAATAATGGTAATCGCAAAAAAATGGGGAAATTCACTGGGGGTTATATTGCCAGCAGAATTTGTAAAGCAGAATAATATCCAAGAAGGAGAAGAATTAGATATTACTCTAGAAAAAAAGCAGAATGTTTTGAAAGAATTATTTGGATCATTAAAAACTAAAAAAACAGCCGAACAAGTAAGAAAAGAATTTAGAAGGGAGTTTGATAGCAAATGGATGTAAAATTTTTAGACACTTATGCATTATGGGAAATTTTAAGTGGAAATTCAAAGTTTACTCATTATTTTGAAGAAGATTTTGTAATTAATGATTTGATACTTGCTGAATTTTATGGAATTATTCTAAGAGAATTTAACGAACAAACAGCAAATTATTGGGCTTTAAAATTAAGAAGTTATTCACAACAAGTATCAATATCAACATTAATCAAAGCTGTCAAGTTCAGAAGAAGCAACCCAAAGAAAAATTTATCCTTCTTTGATGCTGTAGGCTATATATTTGCAAGAGAAAATAATTACATATTTGTAACTGGGGACAAAGAATTTGAGCATCTACAAGGTGTTGAATTTGTAAAGAAATAGCGACTTCAAAATGATATTCAAAAACACAGAAAGAAACTATTAAAAAATAAAAAAATTAAATATCTTTTTCAAACATCATCTTTACAATGTCTATGCCGGTAGTAATCTTTGACAATGGGGTTATACTTATATCGCCACTAGCTACACCTACTGCAACCTTTGCAGCAATCTTGCCACCACCAATAATTTGACCAAAGGAATCCTTAAAAGAACCTTCAATCCATTCAGGCTTCTCGACCCTTTCGACTTCTTCAGTTGCCTGGATCAATTCATAAATAAAATCAAAGTCTATTTCTATGGTTATGTCTGCATCTTTAGTATAGGTTTCAATTATTTTCATTTGAACAAGATCAGCCTCAGAGATTGATAAGTCTATATTAAACAAAGAACCTGTCTCGTCAGTAATTGTTATCAGTGTATCCAAAGAACCATCTTCATAATCCTGAGTCATTTCTTTGATTCTCGCCATTGCTTCAGGATCATTCCTGATTTTATTCAAATCCTCTGGAGATGGACCACCTTCACCTTCTGGACCTGGTAATTTACCTTCCTTAGCTGCAACCTGAAATTCTTTTTTCAAATATTCCTTTGGGGGGAAGATCCATGTTTTCATATATGGAGTATACATATCCATTCCGAATCTTTCAACAAAGCCAGACTCCTCCCATAAAATAATATGGCCAATATCAGACTCATACTCAATTTCAATAGGGTTTATTTCTGGAAATTCTTGATCCAAACATTTGGAATTTTCTGCGAGCATTCTGGTATTGTCAACAATGCCCCAATACATACCATAAATAGCTTCAATCTGCTGCTCCCAATCTTCAGGATTTTCTTGGACATACCTTTCAAAGAAATCATCTAAGAAACTTTCAGTCAAAGAAGCTTCAATCTCTTTCCTTTGCTTCAAAGCATTCTCCAACTCAATCTTGCACCATTCCTTATTGGATCCTTGTTGATTTCTATAAAAATTTATTTCCTCAAATGGCTCACCCCAGGTATAAAAATATAATTGCGTCTCTGTGTCGCCCGTAGGATGAGTCACGCACTTTCCTTCAAAGCCCAATGCTCCACGATCTTCCATCCATGTTGAGCCTTGAAAGCAACCAAAGTTGATTACTCGCCCTTGATCATTCTTATCACACTTTGAAGAACTGCAATCTTCATTACTTGTGCAAGGTGCACAGACTTCTGTTGATTCGCAGTCCCACCAGACACCATCACAATTATAAAAACCTTCGTTGCATTCACAGTTACTAGTTACTTCATCACAGTATTGATTCTCACCACAACCTCCTTGGCATAATTCCCTAGTCCCGCCACATGTTGGATCAGTAGTCTCACAGCCATCTTCATCATTACCCTGCCAATCCTGGCCATTACAATCAAAATACCCTCTATTACAATAACAATTGCCTGAAAAAGTGTCACAATTTTGACCTTCATTACAATCCTCATTACTAGTACACGAATTAATAGCATAGCCAGTCACCCACAAGAAAAAGCCAGTAAGATCTTCCATTGGAGCCTCTTCAATCACTGCCTCCATTATTTCTTTATCTGAAACTTTAGGAGTGTATACAAAATTCTCTCCAGTCAATTGCTCAGGAGCTAGTCGAACAACAGGGGATTCTATAATCAAACCTTCATCAATCAAATCATTATAATTCTCCTCAGGGATTTCTTTGCAGACACCATTCGAACAAATATCTCTAACACCAGAACAGTCACTTGCAACTGAACAGAATTCACCAGTCTCAATCGGTCTTTCAATTATTTCATCAGCTACACACAATCCTGACTGGCAAACTTCTTCCGGACCACAATCTTCATTCACAGAACAGCTTTGATAAGAAATACATTCGCCATTGCTCAAGTAAGAACCTTCAGGACAAGAGATTTCAACACAACTCCCATCAATGCATTGCTCGCCATACATACAATCCTCATTTGACGCACATTCCATATTTTCAATGCATTCATAATTAGAACAGATTTCATTTTCTAAACATTCATCAGCACTATTACATTGCATCTCAAAACAGATATTCTCTTTACAATAATAACCTTCAAAGCATTCCGAATTGATCACACAACTTTGGATTTCTCTTCGAGAACAAAAACCACCATCACAAAATTCATTGTAACCTATGCAATCCTCATCAACACTACAAACATCCTGATCAATACAGAAACCAAAACTGCAAACTTTGCCATCAGAACAATCTTCTTGTAATACGCATATATCAACACATAAGCCATTACTTAGGATTTGATTCTCATTACAAATTTCAAGGATGCTCTCTTCCTGACAACTGCTTTCATAACAAATCAAACCATCGCCACAAATCTGGAGCCTACAATCAGAAAGATCTTCACAATCGACTAAATAATCATTATCATTGTCAGCCTGGTCATTACAAATTTCTGTTTCTGAACCACAAGCAGTCGTTTCTGAACAAGTGCCATCACCATCACAATCATAATAACCAGCCGCACAGACACAAATACCATCACTCAATTGCATATTCTCCCCACAGACATATTCTTCACCACAAGGAACATTTTGTTTTCTAGACAAACCATCAATTTCACAAGTATAAATTGTACATGGGATTGATTGAGTTACACCATCACAGATATAAGTAGTGTCTGCACAGGGAAAAGATTGCTGAACACCATTACAGAAAAATAAAACATTCTCGTTACAAAGATTCTTACAGGTTTCTGCTTCAGTCATCCCAGAAGATATTTGGTCACAGGTAGAATAGCATAAATTCTCTGTTGGTTGGCCTTGATTAATTGACTGCTGGCATTCGCTACATAAAGCACAGAAGCTTTGTTCATTACAGGCATTAATACAGCTATTGCAACCTGAGGATTCACAAATTTCCCCGCAGTCTTCATCCCCTCCGCAGTTCCAGCATTCTTGGCATTGGCTATTGCAAGTACCATGACAGGTCCAGCAATCACCCTCGCAAGCAAACCTGCAATAGCTTCCACAGGAGATTGCACAATCCGGATCAGAGCAATCAACAACTGTGTCACCATCATCATCTACTTCATTGTCACAAATTTCGCTTCCGCCCAAGGCATTTGTACATACACCACTAATACATGCATCAGTTCGAATATCACAAAGGCTATTACCTACTTCCCTGCACCAAGCATCTTTGTGTTCTTCTTGATTGGAAATTAACCTTAAATCATAACTATGCTCTTCAACAGATTCACTATCATAACCACCATACTCCGAAAGAATATTACTTAGGATTTCTTTTCTTATTTTGAATTCAGCAGTGTTTTCTTCCTTGCCCCAATAATATTTTTCTGAGAGGACTTCATTTATTGCATTTAATTTCTCTTGATAATTGCCAATCTTCGACCAAGAAGCATCACCATTATCTATCTGAATCATAATATCATGAAGTTCACTTAGAGTATTGACAAGTTCTTGTTCTAATTCCTCTGTTGTTAATGATTTTAATGATTCCCTATCATACCTTTCATAACTAGTGATGCCTTGATCAACTTCCTTAAAAAAATTTGGTTCCAACCACATCCCAATCCAGGGCCATTGACAATCACCATCACACTCAGGCATTTCCATTTTAAGAATAACATTCAAATTTTCACCCTCATAAAAGTCTACCTTCCAAAGAATTTTTTGCATCTCAGAGGTCTTGTAATCTGAGGAAAATAAATCATTCAGAACATTTTCGCAACTATCAGAATTCTGTTCAACATAGGATCTTAATGCCTGTTCATTCTCCGAAATCTTCTGACCTAATTCTTCTGCGGATGATCCGCCATTCATATATGATTCACCAAGGGATTTGACCTCAGCAGCAAGCGAACTTAGATCTATAGAATATTCTTTCTTGAATTTTATTTTGAAATCAGTCCAATAATACAAAGTTTGTTCACCATTAGTATAAACATGAGGCCAAGCATGAAACACAATTTGAACCCTCTTCCCATCAAAAATGCTTTTCTCAAACCAAGGAACCTGCTCTTCAACCAGAATTTCTTTGTTACTTTTTATGTCCCAGGCATATTTTGTGTAGCCCTTTGGAGAACCGAAATAATTCTCTGCAGCCTCAGAAGTTATCCCTTCTGGACCATTCTCCTCCCATTGAAAACTACCCAACAATGAATTAACCTTTGATCTTTGCAATGAAGAATAAATCTGGAGCTCCAAGTAATTTAAGTTTCCCATCTCATATTGCTCAGCATAAGAGACTAATTTTGAAATCTCCTCGTCGACACTTTCTGCACTAACTAATGGAATTAATAACAAAATTGCCAATAATAATAAATATTTTTTCATTTAAGCACCTCTTTTTGATGGATTATATAAAGAGTTAATAGATTTAAACTTTATTGTTTTTCTGGAAAAATTTAGATTGTAAGTTACAAAAAGACTTTTAAAGTAAAGGTTTTTCTCTTTAATTTGATGGCACTAATAGTAAATATTAGGTAGAATAAATCTATAAAAAATAATAAAATGCCTACAAATTTACTATATTGTTCTTTGAGTGATTTAGATTTTTTTTACTTTAGGTTAACTTTTTGGGAATATAAGTTATTTATTTTTTAATTTTTTTAACCATATTGAAAACCGATTTAAAAAATAGAAAGTAATAACTAATGTGCCTATTGTATAAATAGTAGTTTCAACATCTTTAAAGTTTGTTTTTATAACATCTGGTTTTAAAAAACCCCAAAAACCAAACATTATAATTGCAATTGATGTCATTTCTATATATTTTTTTATACTATAAGCATTATTAAATTCAACAATTTCATTTTTTACTTCTCTCATAAGTTCTGGAGGTAATTCATTAGATAATTTTTCATATTCCTTATATAAGGTTAATTCATCATGAAAATAGGAGCTATAATTTCTAATTTGCTCACTTGTATTAGTAGAATTATCTGTTAAGGCACATCTTTGAGCATAAAAATTATGATTAAGATTATTTAATATTGATTCACCTTGTTTTATTAAAGATAATGCTATTTTTATATGTGGAGTTAAAGATAAATTTCGAGAATAATCTAAATCAACTAATATTCTTTTAAGAGTTTTTAAAGCCTCTTCTTGTCTTTGAATAATAAAAACTACTGCATCAATTGTTTCTTTAGAAGGATTTTTTAATAATGCTTTATGTCTAATTAACTTTTGTTTGATAAGAGCTTGATTTATTTTTCCTATTTCAATTGTAGAGGCCATAATTGCTCTTAATCTTCGATCTATGAGATATTTTTCAAACATATTATTTATCTATGAGAGTTTCTATTTAATTAGTTTACTCAAAATTTGATTAAAAAGCCGTAAAAAGCTTTATAAAACCCTAAAGAACTTTAAAATTTGCGAGGCACTGTAGTTTAACCTGGTAGAACACGAGTCTCATGAGCTCGTTGTTGGGGGTTCAAATCCCCCTGGTGCCATTATTATGTCTAAGGTTCGAATTGATAAAGATTTGAACTGTGGACTTGAAAATTTGAACCCCAAGCTAAGGTATTGGGTTGAATTTTTCAATTCTAACAAGTTTACCAAGAGAGAACTTCAGCTAATGAAGAATAATGTTAGTGAAAAGTTGAGTAAGAATAGAGAAAGCTGGATTGTTTATCGTGGTGTTAATAGGACTTTCAAGGATGAAGAAATCAAGTTGTTTTTGAATTCTATTGAAAGCTTGAAGTATAAAACATTGTTTTCTTTGCTTGCAAATACTGGCTTAAGAATAGGTGAAGCTGTAAGATTGAGAATTGAAAATATTGATCTAGAGCAAAGGACTATCAAAGTTGATACTGAGAAACAAAAGGTTAAGACGATTGATTTTCATCCAATCCCAGAGAGTATTTATCCCTTGCTTAATCATTATATCATTAAATATAAGACTAGGATTGATTGCAGGGGAGGTTGGTTATTTCCTCAAACGAAGCATAATAACAAGCATATTTTGCATAAAATAGCTAGGGATAGGTTTTACTATTACCGAGATATTTGCGGACTAAACAGAACCTATGCCATTGCCCATGATGACAAGAATCCTGTTTCTAAAAGAATAGGACACAGAGAATTGCATAATTTGACATTGCATTCATTTAGGCATTGGTATAAGTATAAACTAGACAGAGCAAATATTCCTTATGGAATGATTAGAGCTTTGATGAGGCATACTGGCGGAAGCATAACTGACCAATATGGACAGTATAGTTTTGAAGAAAAGAAAAAAGCTGTGGATGAGGTGTTTAGGATGTACTAGATAAAGTTATTAAATCTAAAGATTAGTAATTTAAATATGAAAAAAAAGAGTTCCGAAATTAAGATATATATTCTACGTTTATTTTTAGCATTAATTACATTAATTTCAGTGGTTTTATTGTGGAAGTCTCCTTTTGTTCTTACAGCTTTGTTAATATTAATTTCAATTATTTTTATTTTAATACAAAAATCAAAAAAACAGGCTTTGATAGTTTATATTAAATATGGACTAGCTGGAGCTTGTGCTGAAGCAATAGCTATTCTCTCAGGAGCATGGAACTATTCATTAACAAATTTTATACCAATATGGTTGCCTTTATTATGGGGAATAGCTGCTTTATTTATATTTAGTTCTAGAGGGCAATTGTTGTCCTTTATAAATAATAACAAATAGTAAAGTATATAAATTACTTCAGAGCTTATTATTCTATGAAATTTTTAATAGAACCTCAGAATGGATTATTTTTAGGAACTCAAGATACGACTCAATCAGCAGAATCTATAATTGATAATTTGAGAGAAAGGTTTTATTCTACTGAAGCTTGGTTTTTAGATTTAGATGATAATCATGCAAAATCACCTGCAAAAATGATTGCAAAGAGAGCTTTAGGAACAAGTAGATTTAATCCTTCTTATTTAAATTGGTGTTTACAAACTGCTGTAGCATTAGCAACTAGAGGTAAAGCTTCTGAATCTGAATCTTGGAGAGATTATGTTGAAAAATTTTTAAGAAATCCTGAATCCATTGAAGAAGTAAGAAAAGTAATAACTCCTGAATTAGCTAAAAATTCATTTTATCCGGGGGTTTTAGATCTTTGTGGAATGTTAACTGGAAGAAAAATTTATGTTAGTAGAAACATTGAACCAATTATTAGAGTTTATGCTGGAGTTGCAAATATTGATGATTGTATTGCAGAATGCAGTGATAAATCTTTCCCAGTAAGTGAATATCTCACAAGAAATTTGCATTTAAATAATGTAGGAATCGAAGGAGATTCAGAAGAAGATATAAAAATGATTGAAGCTGCAAGATCTAGAGATAGAAAGGTAATTTCTATTTGCAGTATGGATTCACCAGAAAAACCCGTTGAAGGATTTGATTTCTATGTTAGTAAAGATAGAAGAGGATTAGTAGAGCTATTAAGAAACCATTAAAAATCTATATCTCCTCTAATTTTTTTCCAATTAGTTATAATTATTGAAGTAATTACTATAAACAAACCTAACAAAAGACCAATATCATTATGAGCATTTACTAGTATTCTTTGTAAAGAAACTATTGTGAGAACTGATAAGCAAAATAAAAAATAAATTGGTCTAAAATTCTTCTTTTGATCTATGAAGAAGTAACCAATATACAAAATGAAAGAAACCAAAACTAAATGCCCAGAAGCATCAAATAATATTTCTTCACCAAAAATTAATTGAGGAATAAATTTTAGAATTATTAAACCTAAACTCATAAAAATACCAGTTATAATAATATTCTTTACTTGCTTGATTTTTCTAACTTTCTCTTTTTGTTTCATAAGTTTAATGATTAGGATAATTAAATTGATAAAGCTTTCTTTTAATGATAGTGATATGGCTCAAACATTTTTATCAAATTATCACAAAAATAAGATTATATATGGTGTTAATCAAATGAGAAAATGATAAATTTACAAACTAATCTAATATAAAAGATTGCTATTCTACCGACTGAATAGCCTAAAAAAGTATTAAACCTTAGATTTAAGAGCTTGTAACTCTTAAATTTAAAGTTACTGGCTTTCCCAGAGGTTTACCTGTATTTGAATCTGAAAGTTCAACTATTATTTTATATTCTGAAGCTGAAGTATCAGTAAAACCTTTAATTGATGCATATCTTAATCCCAATTTTGAGCCAATAATATTACCTAATGTTCCATTAAGTCCATTTGAGGGATTTTGGATTTCTAAAAATTGTTTTGCATTTTCTTCGGGTTCAATTGAAATAGTTATATTAGTACTTATAGAATTTAAATTTTCGGCATCTAATGATAATTGAGTTGTTTCACCATTAACTATAGAATCAGATGATAATCCAATATCAACGAGTTTTGCATTTGGTTCTTGATTTGTACTGCAAGAACTAATAAAGATTAGTAATGTTATTAACAAAATACAACCGATTCCTGATGAGTAAACCGAACTTCCTCGGCTATCCCACCGCTCGCTGCGGCTCACTCCAGAGCAGAGCTGTGGGGATAACCCCAAACGATATTTTATTCTTTTTTTAATTTCCATTATATTTTTCCTCCATTTAAATTATTTTTATTATGATTTTGAACTTATTATTAAGAACATCCCTTCATAAATAAATTACTGAATAATTACCTGTTAGTAACTATTTTATATCTTTTATTGCAGTGTAATAGTTATATTAAAATATATACTCAAAAATGTAAATTTATATTTTGAAAGCAGAAGATCTTTTTATTTATCGGTAATTACATTTTTAGATTCATAATCTTTTTAAATTAAATTTTAAAGATTATTGATATGGGCGCTGAAGAAATTGTTGTTTATGCTATCGTTTTTGTAGGACTATTTATTTTTGGAGGTCTTTTAGGAATTGCTTCTCTTCCTGTGTTTGAAGGCCGTTTCTTTTTCTCTGGTTTAATTGTTGGGATTTTTGGAACAGGTGCAGGAACTTTATTTATCAAAGCAGTAGTCCATAAAAATATTTAATCTTTTTAGGATTAAGAGCAAAGAAGTTTCTAAGCCACATTATAATTATTTTAATTTAATTTGGAAACAGGTGAAGAAATAATCTCTACTTCTGCACAGGTCTAAACTTCCTAAAGCGTTAATTGCATAATCGGAGTTTAGTAGTATTGAAGAAATACTCTTAGAATAACACTGAAGTTTAAATTTACCAATACATTATTATTTAATAAAGATAATAAATAGAATATTTCACTAGGGCATATAAAAAATGGATGAAAATAAAATTATAAGATTCAGAGAAAAGCTTCGTTCTTTTTCGGAAGAAGAAATAAATAAAATAAATTTTAAAATAAGGTTATAATTTCTTATCTTCAAGAATTTTTAAATGCACCTGTTTGAGTTTCTGCAAACCTTTATTGTCATTAAAATATTTGTCTAACAAATTGGATAAGATTTCTCCTGATTTGACATAAGGAACTAAGACATAGTCAGCACCCAAATTATACAATTCCAAAGCGTCTTCAGAGGTTCTAGCAGTAAGAATGATCGTGGCTTTAAATTTGGAATCCTTCAAAAAAGAAATCAGGGTTTTATTATCGTCCATATTTGGAATGGTTGAGACCACAAATTTTGCAGAAGAGAAATTAATGCGTCTTAGAAGTTCAGTATTGCTAACATCGCCATAGATGCAAGGAGTTTTATTTTTTTTGAGAGCTTCGATTATTTCTGGGTTATAATCAATAACAAATAGCTTGGTTTTCAAATGCTTAAATCTATTCAGGAATGTACCACCTACGCGATCAGCACCAAATAATATCAATTGAGGATGGTCTTTATGTTCATAGCCCAAAAATTTCTTTTTTATGGAAAGCTTTTCAAAAATGAACAAATACTTATGGATAAAATTGTAAGTCATTAATTCGTATTCTATAATATAAGAAGTCAAAGCAATGCTAATAACCCCAAGCAAGATAGTTACAGAGAATAACTCCTGAGAAATGTTCTGGACAGAGAGCACCAAAATCAAGCCAAACTCGCTTATTTGAGCCAATGAAATGGAGGTGACAAAGGAATTGCGTTTATCATAGCCAAAGAGACTAAGAAGGATCATTACTATCAATGGCTTCAACAAAACAACCAAAGCCAAGAATACAAAAAAAGGTGTAATCAGGTTAGTGATATTCGTCGAAACTATCTGCAAGCCCAAAGAAACAAAAAATATTATTGCAAAAAAATCTTTCAAAGAACTGACCCTGGAAATTATATTTAAATTGTATGGTAGATTAGCCAAAGTTATTCCGCCGAAGAATGCACCAATGGCTATTGAAAAATCCAAAAAATAGGCTAAAAGAGCAAACAGGAAACAAAAGGCCAGTGATAAAAGGAATAAAAGTTCAGAAGATTTTGCTGCAAACTTGAATATAGGATTAATTAAAAATTTGTTGGAAAGATAAGCAATTATAAGAAGAAGAAATAATTTGAATAAGCTTATGAAAAGAGTTGCAAAAGAAATAGTTTCAGAACCTAGGATAAATGTCAAGGCAAGGATTACCAGAATATCCTGGACAAATAGAATTCCAAGGAGCATGCGACCATGAAGAGTACTAAGTTCATCCTTATCCAGAATAAGCTTGATGACAACCATGGTGCTTGAGAATGCGATAATCAAACCTGCATAGATTGAGTTCATTGCATCAAAGCCCAATAATGTAGCAACAAAATAACCAGCAATAAAGGTCAATAGAACCTGCAGGATTCCAGTAATGAGTGTTACAGTCCCAACAGATTTTAATTTTTTCAAATCCATTTCCAGACCAACGATAAAGAGCAAGAAAATAATTCCAATCTCAGAAATACTATTAATCAAATTTGTATCCTGGATTAATTTCAAACCAATAGGACCAATGACCAAGCCTGCAATGATGTATGCCGGGATCAAAGGCTGCTTGAATAGTCTTGCAATGTATGCAAAGAAAGTTGCTACGATCAGAATCACACCCAGATTAAAGAGCAAACTCTGCGGAATAAGATTTATCACCTCTGTAAACATAAAATGGATAATAGAATAATGAATTTATTAACCTTATTGTTTGCGCATGTAAATTTCAATTGTTGAAACGCGAATTTGTTTACCTTCCTTGTTCTTGAAGTCTTCGCTGTCAATTAGCACTCTTTCTACAAATATTTTATTCTCCAAAAATCTTTTTCTGGCAACCTCTGCAATATCCACAGCCTTAGAAATAAATTTACCCCTAGCTTTTATGATTACCTCTTCAGAATTCAAAGTAGTAAACTGCATGACAACTCCTGATACATAAGCCATAAACAACTTTTCACCAACTAAGATAATATTATTGTTATCACCCATGTTCTTTTTCTCCAATTCTCAAATATTATTCTTCCTTTTTCATCAAACGAGTAACATAACCTGCAAGGACATTTCTCATTTTTTTTGAAGGAACCTCAATGAACTTAGGC
>CAYYMN010000001.1:0-4313 GCA_964473075.1 Candidatus Woesearchaeota archaeon | reverse complement strand
TGTTTGTTGTCTTCAAAGTCTTTTTTAAAACTCGCTCTATGCAAAGAAATTAATTTTTTTCCTGTTCTCTTAATGACTGTAGTCTTTATTCTTCCCATAGTTGTGAACAAATTAAATGGAGGTTTATAAATGTTTCTGAGGCTGTTTTTTTCTTATGACCCAGATTTCCCTAAACATTTTAGAGGTAGGGGTTACATAAAGCATTGGAGGATCGGCTGCAAAGCGAATATTAATAAATGGTGTTAAGTCCAATCTTAGTTGTTTCCTGGATTTGGTTCTAAATAATGGAGTGATTAGGACTATGTTTTTCCTTGTGATCTTTTGCAAAGTTATTAGAAGTTCTCTATATAGTGGAACAAGCTCACTTAGAGTTCTTTTTGCCTCTATTTCCGTAGGGAATCCTTTAATGAATGGACCCAGATAAGGTTCTGTTACAACAACATCCACTGAGGCTACTTTTCTATCAGAATGCCTTGGATCTAGCTCGTATAATTCCAAAGAATTGTTTATTGAATACCTGGATCTCAACCAAGAAATGTTTTTATTTGAAGCATCAATACAAAATTTGTCTTTGTCAATGCCAATAACATTAATGTTCATTAGAAGTGCTTCCTGCAAGATTGTGCCAATGTCACAGAATGGATCTAATAAAGTTTCGTTCTTCTTAACTTCTGAAAGATTGATTAAAAATTTTGCTAATCTGATGGAGATAGTATGCATGGGGCTTTGCACTGGACGCTGAAGATCTCTGGCTTTGTATTCCCTAGGATTGAAGATAGCAACCGATTTGTAGACAACTTGATTATATTGGATAATTTCTATAACTGAAGATGCCTCTGAAGGGGTCAAGAATTCCTGTTCATAATGGGACTTTTTTAATGTTGCTCTAATGCCTTCTTTTTTGAAATAAGATTTTAGCTCATCCAATAGGGATTCATCATTAGTATAGTTAGAGATTGCATACTTGACTTTGTTCGCTGTGCCTGTGTATAAATTCTCAAAGGAGTCTATCTTTATTCCAATCTTTTGGATGCCTGCCAAAGCTCTTATGAATTCATTTGCATTTATCTGTTCCATTCGCAATACCAAAGCTATCTCTGAAGAATCCTGGATTGAATAATTATAATTGTTTGTTTTCAAATATGCAAAAAGTTCGCGCTTAGAGAGTTCTGGATCACGACCGAGGATGAATATGTAATTTACCATTGCTTTAAATTGAGGATTAGAAGTTTATAATTTATTCTATTATTTTTGAAATCCCAGGATATGATGTTGCACCTGTTTCCCATAGCCGAGGAATGTATGCACCCTTTTGTTTAAGAGATTCTTGTGCAATTATTGTAGCATTTGCCAAGATATCTTCTGGAGATGAACCTCTGAGAATAGCATCAACAGCTGTACCCAAGAAAACATCACCAGCACCGATTGTATCAACAATTTGTTCTAAAGGAGTTCTATGTTCAAACCTTGAAAGATCTAAATTATAACATCCAGAAGAACTACCCGTACGAGTTCTAAGAGTTGCACCTTCAGAACCTTTAGTTGTGATCAAATAATCTAATTTATTAAAGGAATTAAAAAAATCTTTAGGTGATAATTCTAAAAGCTTACAAATATAATTTAATTCTTCTAAATTAGTTGAAAGAATATTAACATTTCCAAGAAGTTCATTAAGAATAGTTTGATCTTTTGAATTCTCTTTTAAATTATGAATCTCAGGACCGGGATTGTATACACAAAGATCTCTAAAACAATTTAATGCTTTTGAGGCTAAAGACAATTTAGTCCCAGAAACAATTAAAACATCATGAGTATTTAAAAAATCTTCAGGAATCTTAGAAGGAACATTGCTAGAAACATTTGGAAGCCAAATTGGAGGATAATTTTCTGTAGGAGAGGAGAATACATAAATACATTCAGCAGATTTTCCTGGTCTTTTTGTAAACCGGTTTATATCAACTCCAAGAGTTCTTAAATCATTTAAATATTTTCCTGAAGTTTTATCATCTCCAACAATAGCATACCCAGAAACATTTCTTTGACGAGCTCTAAGAATCTGTGCAAGATTTGGAAGAGGTCCGCCTAATTGGGTATAGTGGGGGATATTTTTTCTTCGTTGAATATATCTCATAAAATTTAAAGATTTAGGAGGATTATTTATAAAAGCAATAATCTCATTACATTCTGCTTCAGAACTTGGAGTAACAAAGCGATCTATAGCAAAATCTGCAACTATTACAATCGATTCTAATCTTTTAGGGCCCATATACTCTTTTTGTGCAAAATATAGAATTTAAAAAGTCTTCGGTTTATTTCCTGAGAGTAACAAAAGCTATTTTTCATTGAAAAGCTTGATTTCATCAAGAATATTCCTAGCTAACACTGAATCCTTTACAACAAGAACCCTAAATTTTCCCTTAATTTGAAGAATATCAATTAACTCTTTATAATTAATATTAGAAACATCTTTATATTTAACAAAATAATCTTCTAGCTTAGCATAAACATCACGATCTCCATAAAAAGATACAACCAAGTCTCCCATAATATTAACTTGCCAATTTATTTTAGAATTGTTAGTAATTAAAACTTTAAGACCTATACTATTTTCAAATTTAGCACAAAACTTATCTAATTTTGTATTTGAAGCACATATTCCATAGATCTTAGATTTCAATTTTGAAACTATACTCATTTCTCTAAAAGGATAAAGTAATGGCCACCAATTATGATGATAATGCATCAAAATTTTTTCTTTAGGATCAAAAAATTCATTAAAATAATCTAACAACTCCAAAAAATAATTATCTAATTCTCCAAAAGAATCAAAATCAAAAGATATAGAATCGCCATCATTTTTCAACTCTAAAAGTTTATTGATTGAATGCTTCTTTTGTTTAGTATAATTAGAGATAATTAAATCAGAAAATAAACCCAATTGTCGAATCCATTCAATACTAAGAAGATACTTTTTATTCTCACAAACAACTATTTGATCACTAGATAAATGGCTTAATTCTTTATGTATAGACTGATACGAAACAGATTCACTAAAATTATTTTTAATTCTTAGTTTTAATTCTTTAATAGTCAATGGAAATTCTGAGGACAAAATAACCAAAATGTATTCTTTAACAGTTTTTGGTTTTAATTTGGGAAGCAATGCACGAATTATCATTTTCAAAAATAAATAAACAAATATATATAAATCTTTGGTTTTTTTAAACTAAAAGGTTGAAAAAAGAGTTAACTTGTATTTTAAGTATTAGTTAAGCCTAAGTGAAGTTAATTAAAAAAATGAATCTGCATATTCAAGAAAAAGGTTGTAAAGACAAAGAAATTCTTGTTCTGGATACTAGGCTACCTTATTTTTACCATAAAGTTAAAGAATTATTTCAAAAAGAACCTGAAGAAGTGAATATAGTTCTGATAAACAACAAAGAAGAATTCACTCAAATAGTAGGAGAAGGTTTCAATGAATGTTCATATTCGGAAGGCAATGTAATCTACATTTACGAACCAAATCAATTTGGAATAGCTACTTCAATATCCCGAGAAAATTTTTATGAAGTTTTATGCCAAGAATTAATACACTTATTTTACAAAGAAAATAAATTAAGCTAATAACTCTTTAATACTTTGAGGAACCTTTTGCCAGGAATAAACATATTTTACTAATTTGTTAGAATTATCCCTTAAAAATTCATTCCAAGGATGAGCAATTAAAACAATAGGAATATTACAAGTAAAACAAGAAGTAGCATTCAAAGGACCATCATCAACTAATGCTTTGATATTATTCTCCAAACAAAATTGCCCTTTTGAAATTGTTATGGAAGAATCAATTATATCACCCAGTAAAAAACACTCAGAAACATCTGGAAAAGAACGATCTAAAAAACATTTTGTTTGAGAAAATAACAATGGACTTCTTGCACTCACAACTACTGGATCATAATTAGCATTAACAAGTTCTTTTACTCCTTCAACAGCATAAGGCATAACAGGCATATTAATAAAATAAGAACTCCTACAAAAATCAGAAAGAGTCAAATCCGCTCTAAGTCCTTTTAAAGATAATATCCTTCTTAAATCATACTCTCCAAAATCTTCCCTTCTAAAATTAACATTTCTTTCTTCCTTACAAAACAAAATAAGCGAACTTACAAAATCACATAATGTATCATCCAAATCCACTCCAATCTTTATTTTCACTCATTTTTCTGTAAATAAAATCTTTATAAACTTTACTTAACCCTCTTGAGTTTCTGAATTTCCTTTATAAACCCAAAATTTCACGATGATAAAAATCG